>CAJXJZ010000035.1 GCA_913055745.1 uncultured bacterium
AGTTTACAGGTATTGTAGTATTATCATCTAATTGTATAGCAACTGGGTTTTGTGTTAGTTTTTCTTTTAATTCCTCAACTGGCATATCTGCTATTACTTGAAACTCATCTCCACCTGTTCTAAACATCTTAACATTATGTTGTGCTATAGTATTTACCAACTCATGTAAAAACCAATCACCTACTGAGTGTCCGTATTTATCATTAACTTCTTTTAATCCATTAGCGTCTATAACTGCAAAGGTCTTTCCTTTAAGCATTTCAGGTTTACTTAACAATCTATGGAACAATTTACCATTAAGCAAGTATATAGGTTCTTTCCCTTTTGCTCTTACCTCATCTGTCACGCTTTCCAATGCTGACCTTACAACAACTTCCGCTGTGTTCTGAGCCTACCTATGAGGGATTGAAACTATTTTTCATAAGTGGATAATCTACAGTGTCTATCGTTCTGAGCCTACCTATGAGGGATTGAAACAATGGCAACATATCACCTATGTATGATTCGTTCACGTGTTCTGAGCCTACCTATAAGGGATTGAAACTAAGCATGAACGTTCACAGTATTAAAAAGACTGTCGTTCTGAGCCTACCTATGAGGGATTGAAACAATTCAATACCTTCAAATCCTTTGGTGCTTTCACTGGGTTCTGAGCCTACCTATAAGGGATTGAAACTGGCACGCTAAAGCATGCAAGTAAGAAGTAAGAAGTGAGAAGTAGGAATTAAAAGAGGAAAAAATTAAATTAAAGTATTCCTTTAGAGTTCTTAGTTCTCACTTCTCAGTTCTCACTTATTAGATGCGTGCTATTTATTCTAATATTTAACAATCGCCTTGCATTTTCTTTTTAGGGTCATTATAATATCCTTGCTATGGAACAGTATCTTTATGAGAAAGTGTTCAGAGAATTCTACTATAAAAGGGTAAATTATTTAATAGTAGGAGGCATTGCATTAAACCTTCACGGTGTGCCAAGAGCCACCTTTGACCTTGATATACTCGTATCATGGGATGATGAGAATGTACAAAAAATAGACAATATTTTGAAAAAACTTCATTTTAAATCTACAGCACCTATTTCCCTCAGTGATTTAAAAAGCACCGAAAAGCGAGAAGAACTTTCAAGAAAAAAACATATGTTTGCTATAAATTTTTACAATATAGATGACCCTCTTGAAGAGATAGACATTCTCATAAAAGGACATGCCGAGTTTGAAAAGCTCTTTGCAAGGAAAAAGGTGATTAAAATAGATGACTTTGATATTTACCTTATATCCTTAGAGGATTTGATTAAACTCAAAAAGCGTTCTCGCCGCAATAAAGATAAAGAAGACATGAAAAAACTGTTAATAGTAAAAAATTTTAAAGAGCATGGACACTGAAAGAGATAAGATTAAAAGATATATAAGCATCCCCCCCTCCAAAAAATTGCGCTTTTTACTTGAATATAAAATATTTGTTAAAAAGGCAACTGGCAATATTGAAAAAAAATTGCTAATTACTATCAAGGAAAAAGAAAAGGACTATTTTGAAGAATCCCCTCCTTTCATGATAAATTCAGAGTAATCTGCTATATTTACCCTCCTGGTGTTCCCTTTTATTACTGCATTTTTTCCAATAAGCGAGCCTTCAAGTATGAAATTCTCAATATAGGCACCCGCATTCACTATGGCGTTTTTTATAATGGATTCCTTAACTTTGGCATCATCATCAATTGTTACATAAGGCCCTATAATAGAGTATTCAATTTGAACATTCTGCCCAATGTAAACAGGAGGTATAATCAAGGCTGTTGGTAAATCGTAATTATTGGCATTTCTCAAAAGAAGTACCCTGTTTGTTTCAAGTAATGCATCTATTTTACCACAATCATACCAACCATCTATAAAAAGGGGTTTTGGTCGCCAACCATCTTTAAGCAATGCACGAAGGGCATCTGTTAATTGATACTCATCACGTGTTCTTATATCATTCTCTATGATATATTGCAATGATTTTTGGAGTTTTTCTGCATTCTTCAAATAATATAGCCCAACAAGAGCGAAATTACTCCTTGGTTTTTCTGGCTTTTCTTCGAGGTCAAAAATAAAACCCTCTCTATCCAACATTGCCACACCAAATCTTCGTGGGTCCTTTACTTCTTTAACCCCAAGAAAATCACCTTTACCTTCAACATATTTTGCAATATTTCCTTCAATTATTGTATCACCCAATACAATAAGTACCTCTCCTTTTAGAAATTCTGACGCTGTATATATGGCATGCCCGAGGCCAAGAGGTTTGTCTTGAACTACAACATGCGTTTTTTTGCCTGAATATTCCTCAACAAACTCTCTTATTCTGTCTCCATCAGGATTGATAATAAGCGTTATGTCATCAACATACTGAAGGGGGATACCATCAAGTATATGTGCTATTATAGGCTTTCCGGCTACATTCAAAAGTGGTTTTGGATGCAGAAGGGTGTGAGGTCTTAGCCTCGTACCCCTCCCTGCCACAGGGATTAACAACCTCACTGTGCGAGCCTCTTTTTAAGTTCGCTTATTCTCTCTATCTTTACTGCATCTTCCTTATAATAATCTGCAAGATAAACACTTACATAGTCACCCAGATATATGAGATAAAACAGTCTCTCAAGTTCACTCTCACCATCCGCCTCTACTGTTAAACTACCAGAGATGGCATTCCTTGTAAGTTCATCTGTGAAAAGATATCTTAGTTTCATACGCTCTGAAAGTGTACCATCATCTAAATAAATGGCAAAGAACTGTTTTAAGAGATGCTCTGGGTGCAAGATGCCTGCTATTTCATTATGATTCATTTCACTTAATTCACTTGAATGTGCGAATGCCTTTGCATTCTCATTAATCTGGGCTCTCCATCGTTCTGCAACAGGACGATACCTACTTTGAGCATATATAAGGGGAATCCTACGATAAAACTTATCTGCAATCTTTCTTGCAAGACTCTCTTCACCCTCAAACTCGCCCTGCAATTTTCTTAAAAAACTAACTACTTTTTGCATATCCTCTAATATATCTTTTTTTATTACTCCGTTATCTGTGAGTAATTTCAAAGAAAGGGTAAAGAGATACCCAAGCGCAGCCCGTGGTGGATATCCTTCTGGCACCTTCATCACAGGAAAACCATCCCTTTTTGCACGCCTTTCAAGTTCCCCACCACTTGTTATACAAACGATTTTAGCCTTCTTGTTTTTTGCATCCTCATAAGCAGAAAGGGTCTCCTCTGTATTACCTGAATAACTCGTTGAAATGAAAAGGGTATCATCACCTACAAAGCCAGGTACATTGTAATCTCTTACAACCTGTGAAAATACTTTTTCCTTTTCAAGCACTACCCTGCTTATAAGGTCTCCTGCAATCGCAGACCCACCCATGCCAGAAAATACAATGGACTTTGGGACAACATTGAGTTTTACCTCATCGTACTGTAAGGCATCTTCTATATGAGAAGGCATCTTTTTTATGTAATCAATCATCTTTTCCATTGAAAAACCTCCTTTTTATAAATGAAGCGGCATTAAACGAAGCATTGCCTGAGAGTTTACTTTTTATCTCCAAAAAACCCTGCTTAATCTCACTTATTCTATCCTTATCAAACAATAAATGCTCTACCTCCTCTGCCACTTTATACACATCAATATCCTGAATAAACTCCTTTACCAACTCTCTGCCTGCCACTATATTAACCAAACTCAAATACTCCACCCTTTTTACCATCCTACCGAGAAAGTATGATAATGGAGAAAGTGCGTATAAAACAACCATGGGTTTTTCCAATAAGGCACCCTCCAATGTTGCTGTGCCAGAAGACACTATTAAGACATCTGAAGACTTCATTACCCTCTTCCCCTCTCCCCTTATTATCTCTAAATTCTCTTCTTTTTGAACTTCAATGTTTTCTGGCACAAGGGAGAGCAAGAAATGCACATCCTTGTATTTTTTTTCAATCAATTTTTTTATCCTCAACATATATGGTAAAACCCTTTTCACTTCTGAATACCTTGAACCAGGCAATAGCCCAATGATTTTCTTACCCTCTGGCAGTGGATGGATAGGCTCTATATGCCCCTGGAAGATGGCATCATAAACAGGATTGCCTACATAAACGGCATTCATGCCAAATCTTTTCCAGAAATCAACCTCAAATGGATAGATAACCAATGCTGTATCAATATACCTTGCAACCAGTTTTGCCCTAAACTGCCACCAACCCCACACCTGAGGGGCAATATAGTATATGTTTTTTATACCCATGTTATTAAAATACCTTGCAAGGAGAATATTATAGCCCGGATAATCAACAAATATGGCAAGTGAAGTACCCAGAGCCCTTGATATAATCTTCTTTGTAAGAGAATAAAAATAAGGAGTCTTTTTTAAAATGCCATCTATACCAACAATATCGTATTCTCCCATATATGCCACAAGTTTAACCCCACTTTCTCTCAGTTTTTCCCTACCTATGCCCCAAAACTCTACATCAGGTATAGTCTTTCTTATTGCACGCACTAAGGAGGCTGCATGCCAATCCCCTGAGACCTCTCCTGCGGATATGAATATCTTCTTCATGTCCTTTTATACAGTTTAAAGAATATGAAAAATCCTATTAAAGATATAAAAGTTATTAAAGCGCCATAATATGCCCATAATGGCCTGTACTCTATTACAATCTTTTTATTACCCTCAGTAAAAACCTTTATCATATAGTCTGACATCACATCAAATTTAAGTTCACGCCCTTTATTATTTAAAATCTTAATACCAGGAAGATACCTCAAAGGGACCTCTATTATAGAATCATCGGGTATCTCATTTATAACATACCTTCCTTTTTTATACATCATCTTGAATGTGTTTTCAGGATAAAAAATCCTGTATATGTAAACACCTAACTTTTTCTTGTATGGCATGAGACAGCGAACATTTTTTATCGGGAAATAGGAAACAAGATAATCTGTTTTAAGAGACCTCAATAAATCACATGTCCTTTTTATATCTTCTCCTTTGTAAAAGGCATCATAAAAAGCATTTGTAAAACTATCTATATAAACAGGTTGTAGTGCTGGAGCAACATATCCCAAGATGTTGTATGCATGTAAATAATAAGAAAAGTCTCCATTAAAAAATGTGCAATACACGGTAAAATCTCTTATAGATGGTGGCCTATCTGGTGGGAAAAGCCTCTTAAGCGTCTTAAAATCCGCAGGCACACCAACAAACCTTTTGTTTTTGAAATCTTTAAAATAATCCAAGTTTTTTAATACAGCGCCCTTTGGTCCATAGAAATATAAAAAATTTCCAAAAACCGCTATTTCTATTATCAAAAAAGCAGTATAAACCCATTTTTTGCGTTTTAAAGAGATAAATAGAATAGAAAAAACAATAAAAACCCCAAAAAATATAATATTAAGTGTTTCTTTTATATTGAAAAGATAAGGCCACTTATCCCCGGCTGCCATCCTTACCAAAAGGAAATACATAACCCATATTACAGGAAGAATAAGCACTACAAAAAGCAGTTTTTTCAAATTTCTCTCTTTAATAACAACACTACTCCCTGCACCCACCATTATTGAAACAAAAGGCAAAATGCCTCCCCACCATCTTATATGAGCTCGTGTACTATTTATAAGAGGTATTTTACTTAAAAGAAGGTATATTGGATTGTACTTGACTATCATCAGAATTATACCCAAAAGCACCATATATAAAAAAATGCGATACCGCTTCCATAGGCCTGAAATAAAATATGCCAAGAGGGCAAATGCACCTGAAATATAAAGGAATATCTCACCGTTCAATGGACCATACCGAGGATATGGAAAAGGGATAAAGAATAATGCCCATGAAATAAATGGATCAAAAGATTCTCCCATCATCCATGAAAGGCCCGAACGCCCATGAAAATGACCTTGTAATCTCATAAAAATGAAGGGAACAAGTTGAACAGCGGCAATAAAAAAGGCAAACAAAAATGATATAAAGAAAAGTCGCAGTTTATTGAATCTATTTGGTAAAAACAGGGCATAAATAAATGAAATGGCAATATGGATCATAGCAAGTTGTGGGTGAGTTGCTATCATGCTTAACAAAAACACACTCACAAGTCCAATGATATAGGTCTTCTCCTTCTCAATGTTTTCTAAGAGGTACAATGAATACGGAAGGAGCATATAAGGAACTATAAGGTTTAAATGAATAATGTGCACAAAGACAAAGGGGGAAAAGGCAAAATACAACGACGCTATAACCCTCTGAAACTCACTTTTTAAGTGTTGTGATGAAAAGATATACTCACCAAAAAATCCTATTAAAAAAAGCACAAGAAGTTCAATGTAGTATGCTACAAACTGGTTTCCAAAGAGTAATGTTATAAATGTTATTGGAAAAAATATGCCAATCTGTCCATGAGACAAAAGTGGAATACCCAAAATGGAGTAGGGGTAAATATAAGGGAGTCTTCCTGAAAGTAATGACGAATGGATAAAACTCCTATAAGGCACTTGCTGAAATAAGTAATCTTGGTCGAGAATGATCTCTTTCAAAAATAGAACCCTAAAAAGCGCCAAAAAACTCACAACCACCGGTGCGATAAACAGCGAGTACTTCTTTAATTTCATACTGCCTTACCAGTAGGCAATTATTCTATCTATTACAAATGACCTGAAATCTTCCCGTATGTGGCAGTATGCATCTATTCTCCTGCCTCTGAAAGCAAGTGGTTCTATAACCCTAATCATTTTTCCATTATAAGGAGAGTTGTATTTTATGGTAACCTCTCTTTTTTCCCATGCAATCTTGAATATTTCCGCAACCTTAGGCATTATCTTAAAATTATAGTATTTTGAATTGAGAAAATCTTCAATGTTATCTATTCCTAATCCTTTTAGCCTGTCCATTATACGGAGCCATATTTTCATGGTTAAAAGTGCATCAGGTAATGCCCGATGGGAAGTTACAACCTCTATATTTAAACTACGTGCAAGACGAACAAGCCCTACATTCTTAGGTACACCCTCAAAAACTGTTCTCGATACAGTCTGCACATCAATAAAAGGGTTGTATACAGGCTTTTTGCCAGCATATCTCAATTCCTTATTTAACATACCAAAATCAAGAGATTGATAACTAAATCCTATTATTATACTGTCTTTAAGAAAATCCTCAATCTTATCGGCAACCTCGTAAAAATATGGTGCATTTTTTAAAACCCTATTGGTTATACCATGAATAGCAAAAGAATGCTGGCTTACTGGTACATCAACATTAAACAGAGAATGCAACTTTTCTTTATGTGCATTATTTTTCCATTTTACAAGACCTATTTCAATAACTCTATCTTTAACAAAGTCAACACCTGTGGTCTCTATATCAATGGATACATAGGTTTGCTCTCTCAGATTTCCTTTAATGTTCTTCCAAAGTATCTTGTTCACCTATAATCTCCCGTAATCTCGACTTAAGTTCAAGTGCGCTTAATGTATCTCCCCTTTGCATGAGTTTTAAACTGGCACGTCTTAGTATTTTTGCTCTCAAACTATCTGGCACATCTTTATTGAATACGAGTTTGTAAAAAGTATCAATGCCCTGTTCTAAAAGTACTGAAAGGGCAAGTTCGCCAAAAGATTGCATGCCTAAACTGTCATACGGTGGAAAAACCTCTTTTAATACCAAATTACTTTCATCTGTCTTTCCCATGTTTTTGTATGCCTTAGCTACAAGAAACAGCGCTCTGCGATTATTTTTACTGGCAATATCCTTAAGAATATCTATTGCCACATCATACATGCCCATCTCTATAAGTTTATTGCCCAATTCAATCCTCTCAAAGTCTGTGCCATTTTTTTCAATAAAATCTACCAGGGCGTGGACACATACTGTATCTTTAAGGGTTAGCATATCTAAAAATGCATTAAATTCTGACATATATGTAGAATCAGTTGAGATCTTTCGTCTTTTCAAAAGCACATCATATGCGCTGTCAGCCTTACCTTTTGTCATATAGTAAGTAAGAACTTCATCAAGCAAACTTGATACCATATGGTTTTCAGGGTATTTTTCTGAAAACGATACATTAAGTTCAATTGGGCTTGCGTACATACCTTTCTGAAGTTTTGCATACTCATATAGATACTCTGCTGTATCAATATCCATCCCTTTAAAACCTAATGATAGCACCTTTTTAAAGTAAGTGATGGCAGAATCCCAGTTTCTCTCATTTATAGAGATCTTACCAAGATAATAGAACACCCTTCTCTGTAAAGACCTCTCTATATTAAAATTAGCAATATAGGAGAGAAGGGGCATAGCAAGTTTATAGGATTTTGCTTTTAAAAGTATTCGCGAATAAAGATAAAGTGCCCAAAAATATAACGCGGATGTATCATGAAGTCTTATAAAATGCTCCTTTGCTATACTGTCAAGTTCAAGCATGTAGGCACTTCTTCCAAGTTGGAAATGAGCAAAATCATAGTGTGTATCATCCTTATAATTCAGATATTCTTCCCATGTTTTAAATGCGCTTGCATACCTTTTGAGATAAATATAAGACATGCCAAGATAAAACAGAGATTCTTTTTTGGAGGATGTGTCCATGTACGGTATACCTTCATCAAGTATATCAACAACCCTATTGTATTTCTTCTGTGAAAAATACATCTTCGCCACCATGAGGGAAACCGCACCGAAACTTGGTGTACTAACAAGTATATCCTTAAATTTCTTGTATGTTTTTATAAGTTCTTTACTTTTTAATTGGTTTTCAACCAATATCTGAAGTAATACAGAATAAACATCGTTTTTCTCTACCGTTTTTACAATCTCGTGGGATTTTTTGAAGTCACCATTTTTATAAAGCAAGGTGGCGTAAAATAACCTCTCCACATTATTTAATGTTGTAATCTTTGAAATATAATAGAGCGCAGAATCCAACATGCCCTTTTTATAAAAAATAAAACTCCTCATATAATCTACTGTATTACCTTTTAAACCTCGTAGGATAACAAGACCATCATCATACCGCTCCTCCTCTATAAGATAGAGCCCTTTAAACACCCTTTCTTCTGGTATATTGGTATTAAAAGACTTAGCAAGTTGGTAAGATGCATAAAGGCCATCATTATAAAAGTACACATATAAAAGCCATGGTTCAATCAAAACGCTATCTTTGAGGCTTTTTGCAAGTGATAAGGCATTTTCAAGTGCGTTTTGTGCCCTTTGCCATTCGCCTTTTGCGGATTTAATCGCACCTAAAAGATACAGGGATAAAAATGCCTCATTGTGGTTTCTTGCAGAATTATAGGCCAGTTGAGCCGTCTCTTCTGCCACATCAATATGATTTGACCTAAACTCATATGCCGCTTTAAAATAATATCTATAAAAGTTCGTTCTTAAGTCCCTTCTTAATGGGTAAGGCAATATTGAGACCAATAACAATATAGACTTTATCATAATTTATTATTTTAAAGGGCTTGGCAGGTACCTCATAAAAGACCGTATTTTTTAAGCCGTGTATAGAGCATTTTCCGAGATATACCGAGTAATTTGGCTGCCTCCTTTTTATTGCCACCTGTCTTTCTTAACGCTTCTTGTATCATCTTTTTTTCCATTTCCTCAATACCTACAGTATTTAAGCCCTCTTCTTTTTCCAATACTATGTGTTCCTTCTCTATTTTTCTTCCTCCTGAAAGCACTATCGCACGTTGTAAGACATTAATAAGTTCACGTACATTTCCAGGCCATTCATAGGATATAAGTTCATCTAATGCAGCGGTGGATATACCTTCTTTGTGTCCAAATCTTCTAAAATAGTAATTAACAAGTGGAGGAATATCCTCTTTTCTCTCTCTTAAAGGTGGTATTTCAATAGGAAAAACAGATATCCTGAAATATAGGTCTTCTCTAAAGGTTCCCTCTTTAATAGACTTTTTTAAGTCCGTGTTTGTGGCAGCAATAATCCTAACATCCACCTTTGTGGGCTTTCTATCACCAAGTTTATAAAAACTACCCTCCTCTATTACCTTCAAAAGTTTTGCTTGAGCATCAAGAGGCGTATTGCCTATCTCATCTAAGAACAATGTCCCTTTGTTTGCTATTTCAAAAAGCCCCTTCTTCTCCTTTTCTGCACCTGTAAAAGCACCCTTTTTGTATCCAAGAAGCTCACTCTCAAGAAGAGTGGATGGAATACCTGCTATATTTAAAGAAACAAACGGCCCTTCCCTTCTCTTGCTCCCATTGTGTATAACTTCTGCAATAAGCGATTTCCCTACACCTGTCTCGCCAAGCAATAAAACAGGAAAATCCGTCTTAGCCACATTCCTTGCAAGTTCCATTACCTTTTTCATCTTAGGAGAGTATGCAATTATCTCTGTTTTTTTCAATATATCATTTTCTTTTTCTATGTTGCGCTCTTTTTCAATACGTTTTATCTTAAGCAATAACTCATCAAGAGAGAATGGCTTTACTATATAGTCACGCGCTCCCTCTTTCATTGCCTCTACTGCATTATCTACGGTAGCATGGGCAGTCATCATTATAAAGTCTATGTTCTTACGGGTTGCCTCCTTTAACATCACAAAACCATCATATGGTTCCATAACAAGGTCGGAAATTACAAGGTCAAAACTACCCTCCCGTATCATGTGCAATGCCCTCTCTGGAGAACTCTCTCCTGTAACCTGCCTATATCCCTTTTTCATCAAAAATTTCAAAAGAAGACTCACAATCTCCTTTTCATCATCAATTATCAGTATTTTCATATGCATTCACCTTTATAACGAAACAATTTTTATTATTTTTATACTCATAAAAAAACTTTCCTCCATATCCTTCTACAATTGTTTTTGCCACAAAAAGCCCAAGTCCAGTCCCCTCTCTCTTAGTACTAAAGTATGGCTCAAACATCCTCTTTTCAACTTCAGGACTAATTCTTTTCCCCGCAGAACAAAAATCTATTCTTAAAACATCTCTCTTTAACAAACTACATGTAATACAAATAGAAGACTTTGCTTGCAATGCATTCAAAACAAGGTTAATTGCTATTTGTTTAAACTGATCAGGAGGAATTTCTATGCTTATATGTCTTTTACATTCAATAGATAGAGAAAGATCCTCCTTTTCAAACTGCATTTTAAATAGCGCCTCAATATCCTTTAATACATCATAAGGAGAACAGTTTCTTTTACTATGGTCTTTTTTAAAGACATTACCGTACCTTTCAATAATCCCCCTTATACGTTGTATTTCAGACAAAAGTAATTTTTTATCTTCTTCTTTTATATTAGCAAGTTCTATATTGCCCGAAAGGATAAATAGAGGATTCTTGATTTCATGTGCCAATGAGCCTGCGAGTCTGTCCAAAACCGATGCCTGCTCAAAAGAAATAAGAGTTTCCCTGTATTTTGCAAGTTTACTTTCAAACCTACCCAAAAGGATAAATGAAAAAAATTCCATTAAAATAAATATCAGAGCAAGGAGATAAAAGTAAAACCTCAAAGAATAAAGCGGTGAGAATATACGAGTTTTAAGGACATAGAAGACATGATATTCACCACCAAATACACCTAAAACCGTATTATAAACCATAAACACATCAGAGGATTTCTCTCTTAACATCCATGTCTTACTTTTATTTTCAATATTCTTAGCAAATCTCATATACTTTTCACAAGAGGTCATCTCTCCAACTCTAAGGTATGTTTTTTCAAGGCTATCCCTTATTTCTATACAGACAAGGTCATTGTTTTCGTCAATTACCTCCTGCAAAACAGAAGAAACAAGGTCTTTGTCATTCTCAACACCTAAAAATGGCTGCAATCTGTTTTGAATAGCCTCTATTATGAGCGTTATATTTCTTTCTAATTCCCTTCTTGCTTTTTTCTCATACCTTGATACCAAAACATTGGACAAAAAGAATACTATAAACACAGACAGTAAAAAGATTACAACAAAATGATATATCTTTTTCACATTTAAATGTTAAAATAACTGCCTTATACAATCAAATAATGTTCCAGATGGAACAGGCATGTGTGCCAATAGGCACACAAATGATAAACTCTAACACTACGAATTCACACAAGATATTGAATATCAATGTTTTGTGTCAAAGGCTATATTTTTGGCACAAAGGTTGCAGATATTCTATTGGAGAAACAGGAGGTAAAAAATGAAATACTCCAGAATGCTGTGGCTGGCTATAATAGCCAGTGTAGTAGTAGCAGGGTGCACAAAAAGCACAGAAACAACGACAAGTGATGAGGATGCCATAGAGGCACTCATCCAGGGTGACTATGCTAATTATTTTGATGCTACAGTGGCCATAAATGACTCTGGTGCTACAGATGATACTATACAAAACAAACTCAAAGGTGGGACTAAAGGATTTATAGTTGGCTGGGGAAGACAAATTACACATGTATCAAGTGAATTTACCATCAGTGTTAATAATGATACAGCTAATGTAGTTATAAACAGAAACCTGGATGGCATTCTTCATGTATTATGGGCACCTGACACACCCGGTACACTGTCTGATTCCATAAAGAGTTTTAAGGATAAGACCGAAAGATACGCTCTCTTTGTGAGAGAAGGGGATCCCGATGAGCCTATCCGTAGAGGATGGAGACTAAAAGGCCTGTCAAACGTTGAGATAAACACACAAAACTTGCCTGACTCAATAGTAAAGGTTAATATTACAAAAATGGAGATTACAAAGTTAGATGACAACGATAATGAGATTGAAACGATAACAATCACAGACCCATCCTCACTCCAAAACAGAGACTCTATTCCTACATTCCTTCCAGACGAGAAAGTAAGGGTAAGGGTATATGTTGATAAAAATGAGCCATCAGTTTTTGCATTTTTCCACAACAGCAGGCCATATCGTGATTCTACGAGACACCAAAGAAGAAGAATAAGGATGCAATACAATGCGGATTTAGGATGCTTTGAAGTTATTTATTACACGCCCAACCTGGCTGGTATCTATCATTCAGCAGCAGATATAATAGAATCTAACTCTTTACTTGAGTCTGATTATCCTTATGTTGCCAATGCATGGACTTTTGTCTACAGGGTAAGTTCTGAATAGAAAATGAAAAAAACACTAATCATCATATTGTTTTCCCTCGTGCCACTTTATGGTGGCATGAGGGAAAATGCCTATTCAGAAATCCAAAATACATCAATATATATAAAATCAGTGGAACCCAAAATAAAATCTTCTGGTTCCTTACGAGCCAGAGATTTAATACAAAAGGCAAAAACCCGAATTTTTCAGGCTAAAAGAGTTTTTTTAAAGAGAAACTATAGGCTTTCTGTAATCTATGCGAAAGAGGCAAGAGAACTTGCATCTTTCGCAGTAAAAATAGCAATAGGCAGGGTAAGAGCACGCGGGGGGCTTATAATATGTAAAAATAGCCTCTTGTACCTCTCGCAAAGAGAGGATATTAAAAAACACTATTTACAAGAGATTAAAAATGCAAAGGCGGCTCTTGATGAGGCACATTCTTATTATACAAGAGAAGAGTATAAAAAAGCGTTATTAAAAACTAAAGAATGCATAACTACCATACATAGCATCACCGCTAATTCTCCCAATTTTGCGGGCGTACCTGAAAAAGTTTTGAAAGAAAAACTGCGAGCATACAGAAAACTCATTAAAAAAACAGATGACAGAGAGAGCATATTACTTTATCAAAGGGCAGAGGAAGCCTTTAGGAACGGGCACTATAAACTGTCTCTCATGCTATTAAACGCATTGGAAAGAAGGCTCAAAAATAAGCCCTCAAATGACCGTTTACTTATTGAGACAATGGAAAAGAAGATACAAGCGTCATTAAAGACCAGGAAAATACCTCCCCAAAAGCGGCAAAAGATCAATCTTCTACTATCAAAGTATAAAGATGCTAAAAGACAGGGAAATTATCAAAAAGCACAGATTATATTAGAAAATATCAACAAAATACTATCCAGTGAGTAGTTTACTATTCCTTATACTTTCCCTATTTCGCATAGGACTTGAAGGTTCTGCTTCAAACTCAAGGGTCTTTATCTATAATACTGATACAGTCTTCACATCTAACAGAAAAGCGGTTTTTCTATCGTATCTAAAAGACTTGAATTATTTTACCCTTTCTCTTGGAAAAAACTATAGAGATATAGAGTATAACTATGAAAATGGCGTTTTTAGTTCTTATGGAAGTTTTATGAAAGACTCCTCTATAAACTTTACCAATTTTTATGTATCTTTTAAGATGCCAAGTAAACTACTTGAATTCTTTTATGAAAAAGACGGTAAATACGATACCATACTAAAGGGAGGAAGATATATAGGCCTTTCAGCAAACCTCACTTGGGATAATCGCGGAATAGAGTTTACATACTCGGGAAAATATGGGATTGATTCAAAAGAACCCGTATTTTCTTTTGTTTTATCCTCCATACATCCGGCGTTTTCTTTATTCATAAATGGTATATTTGAAAAGGGCAATTATATGCTATTATCTTCCTTAACGCATAGCATTTTTATAACCAAAAGCACCCAATTAGAAAACTCTTTGAACTTGTATTTAAACAATATAAAATTACAAACACTCTTTGGTCTAAATTATGCCAAGATGGGCCTTTTTATGGAAATTGATGACAACGAGGACTATTTTCTTAAAGGACTTGCCTTTTATATGTTAGTCGCCAAAAGGTATTTGAATTTCATGCTTGATTCTGAGATAGGATACAAATCCTACCAGGACACCTTTTTTAATACCAATACCATGCATTTTGAAACAGATGGTAATATAACATTCAATATTTATGGGATAAGACTGGGCCTTACAGGCGCCATAATTCTTGAAAAAGAATCAAATAATTTTTATATAACATCTTCTATTGCAAAAGAATTTTAGCTTCCGGGAAAAACATAATATAATTTTATCGTGTTTGTAGGCATTACTATCAAAGAAAACGAAAAGGATTTTTATATAACAAAAAAACTTCCAGAACTCGTTATAAGGCGTGGTGCATCCCCCCTCATGCTCCCAGGTTATAATAATGAAAAATACATAAAAGAACTCTCCTCTATATTATCTGGCCTTATCCTCTCTGGAGGTGGCGATGTTGAGCCATCCTTATACGGCAAAGAAAACACGCATTCAAAGGGCATAAACAAAGAGCGAGACCTGTTTGAGATAAAACTTATAAAAGCCCTCTATTTAAGCAAAAAGCCTATTCTTGCTATATGTCGTGGTATGCAGATACTAAATGTCGCATTCGGTGGTACACTCATTCAGCATATAGATGGACATTATCAAAAGGAAAAGCCCAACATACCCACACATAGCGTTTTCATAAAAAAAGGCACAAAACTATACGAGATCATAAAAGAAACATCCCTTAAAGTCAATAGTTTTCATCATCAATGTGTGGATAAAATCCCACCACTTTTCAATGTATCCGCAGTATCCGATGATGGCATAATAGAAGGGATGGAACATGTGCATCATCCATTTTTAATAGGAATACAGTTTCATGCAGAATACATGCATGATAAAGCACCGTTTAACAGGCTATTTGATGCGTTTATTGAATCTTTAAAATAAATGATTTCTTATAAGCTCCTCTATTAATAAAATAAATGCCCCTATGAGGAAGTCCACCCTTATATTGCCTACCAAGGATGTCAAAAACCAACCCATTATTTAACCTTTTATACTCTTTTGTAGTAGGCCTTTCATTTATATGAGACCTTGATGCTAACCATCTTGTAAGATTGATAAAAAGAATAGAATCCGTAGCCTCACCCCAACCATTGTATATATTTGAATTGCCAGGCCTTGCAGTTCCATCATCACACGGCGAAGAATCCCCAATAGCAGCAACCCTTCCATTCCCATATTGTGACACCACACACATCCCATAACTCGTATTAGGATAATAAACCACCACACGAACATTGGAATTATAAGAAGTATTTATACTCATCACATCCCCCGAATGGAAGGCGAGTGAGACAACATCCCCTTCAGGTCCATGAAGTATATCATAAAGTTCAGATGCATTATTAAGGTCATAAGAGGTTTCTGTTATGTTGTTATAACTCTCACCTTGAACCTGAAAATGTATGCCAAAATACATCTCAGAACCGAACTCATTCCATATCCTTGGAGAATCCCAATCATTACTATTCCTATCAGAACCATAGTGGTCAGACACCATAAAAAGCCCACCCCCATCTCTTACAAAATCCAAAATAGCATTCCTCTCTGCATTAGTGAATGTGTCCTGTGGCTCTGGCACAATGAATACATCATAATTAGATAGATCATAGGGATTGGAAGGATCTTGATATGTAATGGGATAATCATGTAATGTATGAACCGTATCCCCATATTGGATTTTCAACTGATACCCCCATGAAGATATAGCACCATTCCAATCTGTAGGAGATGAAGGCCAGGAAGGATAAGGCAGAGGCCAATCATCATCAATTACCCAATCAGCATTACCTGCATCCTCTTCTTTTGTATAATCAAAAAGGATCTTTGCCCCAAATACTTGAGATACAAAAAACATAACAAATAACAACTTCCGCATAGTTCTAATTATAAAGTTTATTGTAAATAACACAAAATATCTAACTATTTGCAATTTTGTCCAACCATGTGATTGAACTCTCCCAACATATTTTTTGAAAAATTCTTGACTGTTCTGATTTTCACCTGTATACTCATTCTATAAAAGAAAAATCACTCAATTTAAGAAAAACAAAAAGGGCAGATATGAGGAGTATATCTAAAGTGCACTTTGGATATAACACCATCTTAGATGAATATCCTCAATTAACCGCGGATATAAACAAGTTGTTGGAAATGGGGTCATAGGAGATGTATAAATGCCAATAAATAATTATGATGGAGATACTTTTGTTGCATTCTTAGATATTTCTGGGTTTAAAGAATTAATGCGAAATGAAAAGGAGGCTTGGAAAGCTCTGGATATATTATATCAAAGTGGATATGAATTTTTAAGAAATCAGAATAATGCGTGTAGAGTTGAAGGGATATTTATCTCTGATAGTGGTGTGTTGTTCGTTAGGAGAAATAATAGAATTTTAAGTAATTCAGAATGTCTGAAATTGCTATTGGATAAGATAAAGAAGATCAACAAAAAAATGATAGAAAACGATTTTATGCTAACCACATCAATTGCCTACGGAAAATTCAGGTATCAGGAGAGAATAGAATTTGAAGGGATAGAGAAAAATCCAATCTACGGTAACTCATACGTTTCTGCCTTTTTAGATAACGAAAACGGAAAACCAAAAATCCAGCCTGGACAATGTCGCATAGTGAAGGAGAATCTTCCAGATGATGTAACCACAACCCTTCAAGAAAGCCAAGATGATGATATTTTCAGAATGATCATGAAAAGAGATGGCGATAACAAACATTACTATTATTACTGGATGGTTAACGAACCCAGTGAAATCAAAAGATTCGAACAAGATTATAAAAATGCTTACAAATTAAAATATGCTGGAATACTTAAAGCACTTAAAGGTGATAGACCTGAACGCTAAATCCGATAACACAGCATATACGCTTCGGGCTTACGCCCTTGCCCTTCGGGACATTCTTCCCTTTGGTCGCAACCTCGTATATGCTGGAAACGTTAGATGAAATTCGACTTGGCAGATAAGGAGATAAAATCATGAGAATAAAAGAAAATCAAAAATTAAGTTTGTTCCCTGTGTCCCCAAAAGCCATTAAAGATCAAATAAAAAAGTTCACTTCAGAGTTCTCAGTTCTCACTTCTCACTTATTAAACGCCTAAACGGATAAAATGTCTTATAATTTTTACCAAAAAGAGGAGGATAATATGATATACAAAAGAGTGTACTTCATAATACTCTTGTCTTTATTATCCCTTACAAAATTAAATGCCATGCCATTAAAAGGGCCGAGGATATTGATTACAAATGTAATGAAAGGGAGCATAGCAGACAAGATGGGGCTTAAACCCGGAGATGTAATTTTATCAATAAATGGTGAGGAGATCTTTAATGAAAAGATTCTTGATGAACAGATAAAATCATCAAAGGGCTCTGAGATTAAAATTAAAATCTTAAGAAAAGGCAAAAAAATGACCCTAAAAAGTCCATTTAATGCAGATAAACTGGGTATATATTTTGTTCTATTTGAAAGGGACCGGCTTCTTTCGCCCAAAGAAATGAAAGAAGACCTTGATACACTCTTTTATGCCAT
>CAJXJZ010000036.1 GCA_913055745.1 uncultured bacterium
ACAATTTTTATCTCCTCTGGTGTTAAATTATAGAGTTTATAGACGAGGTGGTCTATTTGGGATTCTAAATGGGCGGTGTTGGCATTTGGGTTTTGTTTTTTGATCTTCAATATTTCCTCGGTCAGGTTTTCTATATTGGATACGATATGTTCGTTTTGTTTGGTTATTGGAGGAAGAGGTATTTCTTGAACGGATTTTTTTGTTAAAGAATTACCTTTTCCCCCTAAATTTGGACTTTGTCTTTTAATAAACCACTGGGACACTTTTGAATTTAAAAGAGCATTTATAAAAAGGGGCCTATCTGTTATAATCATAAAACAAGTTTTCTGTAAATACATTCTCGGTGGGACAACAACTGTATTAAGTGCTTGATCTGTTTCAGCCCATACCACCTTCTCTTTTTCAAATTCTGAATAATAAGCAATTTGGTCTTGGGTCTCAAACCATTTATTTCCTGTTTTTTTACGGGCATTAAAGCCTAATTCTGGATATTTTTTGCCTGATTGTTCAAGTTGTTTTATATCAAAATTGTCAAGGAAGTACCTTTTTAGTGCTGGATAGTCATTTATATTTAGATGCAATGCAGGAAAAGTACCTATAACCCACAACCCTTTCCATTCATAATAATACCTTTTAATATCCTTTCCTCTTAAAATAGGTTTAATTATTGCTTCTGTTCGTTTTCTCTCTTCTTTATCTTTACAATTAGATAAAATTTCGTTTCGCTTTTCAGTATTGATAATAAAGGCTTCGTTGAGACCTGTTAATATGCCACGATAAATTTTTACATCCCAATCTTTTAAAGGTTTACCAATGCGTTCTATTTTTTCTTTAAGGGCTATTTCTGCTTTTGAACCTATAAACCAAGCACCTTGAGTTAATTTTTCTAAGATAACACCTTTGGTTTTTAGACTCTCTTCAATAGTTATTGATTTATCATCATACTTAACGGCCTTTAATTGATGTTGATTTTTTGTTTTTTGAATGATTAAGATATTTGTATCCACTGTAGCACTTTCAAAAACATCGGGACCTAAATCTATAAGTAAAAGCGGGTTATATTTTAAAAAGAATTTGCGTAGTTTTTGGCCGTATCCTGCTCTCATCCATTTGTTAGATGTAATGAATGTTAATATGCCATTGTCTTTTAATATGTTTATGCCTTTTTCATAAAATAGAGTATAAATATCTCCCTTTTTATCAAAAGTCTCAAAACCTTTATCTATATAGAGTTTTCCCAATCTTCCTCTATTTTTTTGTAACTGAATATACGGCGGGTTAGCAATAACTATGTCAAAGCCACCTTTTTTATTAAATACCTCAGCAAAATAAAGTTCCCATAAGAAAAAAGGCCTGATGCGTTTTTTGCTTGTAAAATCGCGTAATTGTTTTTCTGCTTCTTCTAAATCAAAGGCATATTTCTTATAGAGTTCTTTCTTTGCCTGCTTAATTGATATTTCTCTCTGCTTTTTGTTTGGAAGGCGTGAGTATTTGTCTTCAATATTTTTAAGTTTCTTAAAAAATTGTGCTTTCTGTTTTTTTAACTTTGCTTCAAAGATCTTAATAAGTAGTTGTTCAATCTCATCTCTCAATTGCCGTTTTTTCTCTACAATAAATTCATTAAGAAATTCGTCTTTTTTCTTCTTAAAATCTTCAATTAAGGTATCAATTTCATCACCTGAGAAAAGGGATTTATTATCCTCAACATCAAATTTGATTCCCATAAATTCTGAAATTAGGCTATTACCCTGCATGATTTTATAATCCAGATTGGGAAGAGGCTTGATTCTTTTAATGTCTTCTTCATCTACTACTAAAGAGAGCCAAAGCCTTAATTTAGCAATATCCACAGCACCAGGGTCTATATCTACACCGTACAAAGAATGCTCAATACAGTGGCGTTTTAGTTCATAATCATCACAATCTTTTTTGTTTAAAATCCCACATAAAAATTTACGGACCTTTACGATCTCTGTCATCATTCCAACTGGAAAAGCCCCAGAGCCAACAGCCGGGTCACATACAGTTATATCTTCTAATTTCTGCTCTATTCTTTGGGCATTCTGGATAATGCTTTCGGGTAATTTAGACTCGTATTTAGTACTTTTTTGCTCTTTATTGTGAATTTTTTGTTTTTTCTCCATAGCAACCATCTCATGCTCTTCTAAATGCTCTGCATTATAGACAAGGAATTCAATGTCTTCTAATTTTAATTTAAGTTCAGTATAAAGGTAATAAATTAAACTCTGTTTGGTCATAAAATGAACGATTTCAGGAGGCGTGTAATAGACACCAAACTCTTTATTGAATTTGCTTTCTTTTTTGCTATTCCTTATAGCATCAACGAACTCATCAAAATTATCTGAACGAATGGCATTGAGTTTCTCATAAATCCTACCGAGCATTTCAGGGTCAATTGCAACCTCTCTATCAAGAGGTTCGTCTTCTTTTACAGTGAAATTAAACCTGTCAAATACATCTAAAATGCCAGTTCCAATGTCGCCTTCCCTGGTCCTTTCTTTATTAGAGAATAATTGATTTGGGAGTTTTATGTCAGTATATTCCCAATCATAATCGCCAATAGGGTCAAATAAACCTCCATTTAAAAATGGAATTTTACAATTAAATCTGGGATAATAATCATCGTTATACCTTCTATCTGTGCGAAGTGCTTCATAAAATAGAGGCTCTAAAATATCATCAAAAAAGTTTTCATATTTAATATATTTACCGTTAAATAGTTCTCTTAGAAAATTTTTAGGACCTGTCCCAAAATCTTTATCTCTTTCTACTCCAAGCCAACCCTTTTTTTGTAAAAAATAGAGGAATACTATCTGCCCAAGTAGTTTTTTGGCAAAATTTACAGTATCTATATTTTTAGATTCAAAATCTTCTTTGACCTTCGGATTATTTTCAATGATTTTATCAAGTTCTTTTTTGGTGCGAATAAATAGATCGCGGTATTTTATGTAAAACTCTTTGCCAATGGTTTCAATATTAAAGGCTTCTTCAAGATCTTTTAAGGTTGGGCGTCTGTCATCTTCAAGTAAGGGAACGAATCTTGACTTTGCGGTATGACTTTTCTCGTTTTCTCCCACAAGATACGACCATCTCTTTGCTGGTGTGAATTCTTCTTTTATTTTAATTTTGCCAGAAGGTGTCTTTCCAATGCGATAATCTATTTTTACGAGTGAGAACCTCCAATCCTTGCTATCAGGCGATACAAAGGCAACAAGTGCGGCATCCTTTTCACTTGTGGTTCCCAGTTTTCCTTTAAGATAATCTGCAACAAAGTTCCTTTGCGATGAACGGGCACGATAAAGGGAAATATTTTTTTGCAAATTGACTATTAAAATATCAATTCTTTCATCATTGTTTTCATAAACACCAATCCTTTCCCAACCTTTTATGAATTGAAGATACTTTTCTTGCACTCCCTGTATGCCATATCTTGGTGGAAGTGCTTTATCTCTTCTATAACTTTTTAATAGATTAGCAATAAAATGTTTAAACTTATTCTTATCAAAAGATGATTCAAAGGTTTCTTCAATAAGTTTTTTTGCCTGTTCTCTTTTCATTACTTTTCTCCTGTTAAATACAATGACAAAATAACTTCTCTTTTTCCAGAAGACCCAAATTGATGCTCTGCATAATGGCTTTTTAATAGCCTTTGTGGAATATTACTTTGGAGCACAGCAACTACTTTTAAGGGATTTGACAGGTCTTTTTCTTCTAAGTCGTTTAGTGCTTTTAAGGTATTTTTGGTTGTTATCTTTGGAATAGCGCCTTTGCTTAGTTGGTCTATGAGTTTTCTTAAATAATCTTCCTGTTCATCTGTTAATTTTTTACTATTTTTAAGGGTTATTTTCAATATCTTTAAAATCTGTGCTCCACTATCCTTTCCTTTCTTATGTGCAACTTTTGGAACTTCCTCTAAGGTTGCATCTACAAATGCCCTTTTATTTTTGTTTAGTAAATCGTAAAAATCTTTTGGTAGTTTTTGCCTTTTTTCATCTGAAAGGCATTCAAAAATTTTGGCGGCGGTGATAAAATCAATCTCAGATGCTTGCTTATTTCTAAGAGTTATAAAAAACTTTTTAATTTTTCCCTTTCTAAAATAGGTCAAAAGTGCATCTTTATATGTGTCATGCGATTTTGCTGAGCGGGCTTTTTTGGGTATGTGCTTTATCTTTTCAAACAATTTAGGATTGTTATCTCTAACCTCTTTTATAACATTTAAATATTTTAATTCGCTCTCTTCAAATTCGTCCTCTCCGGTTAGTGCTTCCTTTGATATTAGACGATTAAACAACTCGTGAGAGGATATAGGCTCACCTTCTGTCAATATTGCTGCATCACCACCAAGAAGGGTAAAGAAGGCATTGATTTTGGATTCTGCAATTTTTTGTAATTGTATTTCATCCTCAGATTGAATAGTCGGGAAAAAGTTGAAGATGTATATTTTATCAAATTTCGTATCTATACGGTTTACTCGCCCCACCCTCTGCATCATGCGGGTTGGATTCCATGGAATATCGTAATTTATAACTATATTGGAACGATGTAGGTTGACACCTTCGGATAATACCTCTGTAGTTACTAAAATCATATAATCGTCTTTTGGATGTCTAAACCTTGCATCAAAGTTTTCAATAACCTTATCTCTTGTTGATTCAGAAGAGTTTCCATGGAAGAGAAGGACTCTATCTCCAAGATTGTCATACAAATATTTTGCTGTTTCTTTTGATTCTGTGAATAGAATAATCTTTTTATTCCTTAATATTTTGTTATTTTCCAATTCTTCCTTTAATTTTAAAAGTTTTGGGTCTCTTTTGATACTTCTCCACATCGTTTTTATTCTTTTAAAGATCTTAAGGTCATTTTCTATATCCCTTTCAAGATCCTCACTAAAGTCTTTGCTGTCATATCGTTCTGCCTTCCCTTCATCTATTAATCTTTGAACAGCCTCATCATCATCGTTTTCCAAAAGATCAAAGATCTTATTGATGTATTTTTTACTCACATAAACATTTCCTGCTCGTAATTCCTTAAGAAACGATTCATAAGAACGAATAAATCTATCAATTGACCTTTGGAAGGCATAAAAACTGCTTTCAAATCTCTTAACAAGCAATATTTTCATGAACTTGCCCATATTTTCCTGAGAGATTCTTTCTGGTTGTTTTATTTTACCTTTGTAATATAAAAGCGGTGTATATCTGGCGTATTTTATATTCTGTGTGATTTGCTGTATTGTTTCATTAAAGATCCTGTCTTCCTCTTCGTTTAACTCATAATAAAGAGGAATGGGGTTTTGGACTTCAGGAAATTTTATTTTTTGTTTTTTGAGGTCTTCAGAGAAGTATCGTTCTATTTCTGTCCTTGTTCTTCGCACCATAATATATTTTAAAACCTTTTCTCTTATCTCATTCGCATTTTCTCTTACTGTTTTAAGATATTCATCATAATCTGTCTTTTTGTTAATCTTTTTTAATTTGCGCTCCAGTCTATTAAAGAAACCTTCTAAATTTGGAAGATTAGGTATGGTGCTCCTTCTTGGATTTTGGAAAAGTTTTATCAGGTTTAAAATGTCTCGTGGTGTGTTATTGTACGGTGTAGCGGATACAAGAATAACCCTTTTACCACGACAAATCTGAGCGAGTTTTTCAAAACTCTTGGTTGTCTCTGTTCTGAATCGGTGTGCCTCATCTATGATGATATTCTTATATTCTCTCTGTTCCACCAATTTTAATGCATCATCAAGTTTACCGGTTGACACAAAACGAGCGGGTATATGAAAATCGGAAAAGACATTTTTCCATGAGCCCGGATTGTTCTCATCAAGAAGTGCTGGCGGTGCTATAACAAGTGTTCTCCCATCAAGTTGACCTGCGAGCATAGACGCCATATAGGTTTTTCCTAATCCAACCACATCTGATATAAAAACTCCACCAAACTCCTCTAATATCTTTTTAGCATTCAAAACAGCCTGTTTTTGATACTCAAGATGCTTAAAATCTTCAGGAAAATATCTCATAAAGAGTTCATCCTGAGTATTTAGTTCTTCCTTAAAGTACTCATACAGAAACTTCAAATATA
This sequence comes from uncultured bacterium, assembly GCA_913055745.1. Lineage (GTDB taxonomy): Bacteria > Hydrothermota > Hydrothermia > UBA1063 > CAJXJZ01 > CAJXJZ01. Next base: position 6,100 of record CAJXJZ010000036.1, read on the forward strand.
ATTCATAGGGCGTTATATGCTGATTGAGCCATGTTTTATTCTTTACTGTATCTATATATTTGTCTTTCAAATCTACGGCGTTTTCCCAGAGTTCATTAAACTTCTTCAAAGCAAATTCATAATCAGACCTGTTCTTCAATTCAACATTAAATTCAAGATTATCTACAAGCCCAGAATAAGTAAAATTGCTTGACCCTGTTATAACCCTTCCCCTGTCTCTATCTCCCTCTTTAAAGGTTATAATGTAGAGTTTTGCATGTATATTTTTGGATGGATATGCCCTGATCTCTAATTTGCCACTTTTTAACCATTCTATGAATTTTAAAATACCCTCTTCCACATCCAAACTGTCCTCTGCATCTTCCATCTCTCCTACTACATATTTTTCAAATTCATCTTTTACCTCTACATGTGAATATACCTCGTCCTTTGCCATATCTACAAGGTCCAAAACTTTCTTCTCTGTTCCTATACCAATGAGTATCCGAATCTTTTCTGTTGATTTTAAAGATTTATACAATAGGTGAAATCCACTTGTATAGAAATATCCCACAAGAACATCAAAGAAATTCGCATCTTTTATAAGAACATTGAACCTATCAAGGAGACTTGTATTGTCTTTATTGGTTATGAATGTTATGTCAGATGCCGTGTTCTCCAAAATCTATTCTCCTCATTGAAAAGCATTGTATAGTATATTATCATTAACATAAACATACAAGTTGCTTTTAATAAAATCCATCCTCAAAAGTCTAAAAATTGAACAGTATGAAAGATAATGTGAAACAGTTAAGTTGTTGATACACAATATGTTAAGTGCTAAAATTTGATATTTTGTGTGCAAAGGTTTATAATATTAGGCATGCAGAATGCACTCCTTTTATTAAGTATATTGTTTCAGTTCGCATCGCAAACCTTTCATATAGGTTTTTCCGATAAAGATTTTATTCTAAATAAAGAAGCATCTCGTATAAAAATTCAAAGTGTATTAAATACGCAGGATGTGCGGGTGCCAAATTTTTATGACATTCCTGTTGTAATAAGGCATTTTTATTTTGATAAGAAACCTACAAAGATCAGGATACTAAATTATTCATATTCAAAAATGTTTAAAAATGTTAAAATAGATAAGGCCCCGCAACCTGTTCCATTTAGTATAAAAACACCTTTTAGATATAAATATCCTGGCATGGGAATAAGGGTTCAGTATCCTGCATATCTTGCAGATGTGCGTAAAAAAGACGGTAAATTTATAGCAAATGTGGTTATCTTCCCTTTTAGATACGATGAAAAGGAAAAGAGCCTTTTTATTCTTGACTCTTGTGATTTTCAGTTTGACCTTGAAGAGGCTCCCGGTAAAATTAAAGGCCTTAATGAAAAGCCTCTTTATCTGATTGTTTCATCTTTTAGTATATTGCATGGTTTTGATACCTTAGCACTGTGGAAAAAACAGAAGGGATACAGGGTCAAGATGCTCTCCATGGAGGATATATCCTCAAGTTTTCCAGGGCGAGATGATGCAGAAAAATTGCGCAATGCACTAAAAGAATACTATGCAGATTCAGGTCTTTTATATGTTTTACTTGGCGGAGATGTGGATATTGTGCCCGCAAGGGTCTCATATGCGATGACATGCGAGGCAGGTTTTGAAAGTGATGAAGACAGTATACGAGCAGATCTATATTATTCAGACCTTGATGGTTCATGGGATTTTGACCAGGATGGCACTTTTGGAGAGGTAGAGGACTCCGTTGATTTATATCCTGATGTTTATGTAGGAAGGGTTCCTGTGGATAATATAGAACAGGCGTATGATTTTTCAAGAAAGTTAATCAATTATGAACAGCATCCCACACAAAGGGCACAAGATGCACTATTTTTTGCAATGGTGTTATGGCAAGACCCCTATACCAATTCAGGAGAGGGTAAGGATTATATTGATTCTGTTTTTATGCCATCTTATTACAATATAACAAAACTCTATGAGGCAAATGGCAATGAAACTCATGCATCTGTTATGTCAGCACTCAAACAAGGTTATGGTATATTAAACCATGATGGACATGGATGGTGGACAGGGATGTGGCTCAATGGCAATCCTACCTGGGAATATCTCTCCAATGATGATGCAGATACAATAAAAATGGCGTTTTCTGGCATACTCTATTCTATTGGATGTTGGGTAGGTGCATTTGATAAAAATGATGCCATAGCAGAACATTTTTTATTAAACCCTGATGGTCCTGTGGCAGTGATTGCCAATTCAAGGTATGGTTGGGGCTCACCTGGTAATCCCCTTTATGGTTATTCTGATAAGTTTGACCAGAACTTTTATCATAAAATCTTTGATGATTCAATATTTCACATAGGTATGACATTGGCTGAAGATAAATCTGATTTTGTGCCTCTATCTCATTGGAAAAATGTGTATAGATGGCATCAATATGAGGTAAACCTCTTTGGTGACCCTGAAATGGAGATTCATACAGGTTATGAAGGTGAGATTTTAACAGATTTTCCATCTGCGATAACATCAAACGGCAGGGTTGCTTTTTCTGTATTTAATAGCGCTGGTAAAGGGCTCTATGATGCAAAGGTATCCCTATCATACGGGGATTCTGTTTATGCGTTTTCAAAGACCGATTATGCAGGTCATGGCGTGTTGCAACTTGCGCAAAGTCTTCCTGACTCTCTTTTACTTACAATATACGCACGGAACTATGAGACATTGAAAAAATGGGTGTATGTTGCACCTTTAGTCTTATTAGAAGATATAAAAATCTGTGGACAAGATTCGGCAACATATCTTTTTCCAAAGGATTCGGGCAATCTAACCATAGAGATGAAAAACCTCACAGATACCAGTATATCCTCTTTTTATGTCAGGGTCCATAGTGATGAACTTATGCTATCCTTGGATTCATTCTTTATAGAAGATACCATATTACCAGACTCCTCTTTTGATATTGTATCAGCATTCTCTGTGCCTTCTTCTCTCACAGAAGGTGATTCTATAAAACTATCTGTTCAAACGCCGTGGTGGGATAGAGTATTTAAGTGGCGTATAGAAAAGCCACATGTCTTACTCAGTCCTATGCCACTTGATAGCGTGGAAATAGGACATAATACCACCTTTGGGGCAATATTAAAAAATCCTTTTTCTTATGACCTTGGTAATGTGTGTGTTTATATACAATCTGTATCTGGGATTATCCCTGATGAGGATTCTATCTTTGTTGGTCTATTAAAAGGCCATGATGCTGTTTATCTTAGTTTTAATGGTACCATGTACGATTCTATGGCAAGTATAACATTTAATATAAAAAATAGTTCATATCTTGATGATACCGCATGTGTGTATTATAACCTGAGTGCGAGGGAGTATCATTTTGATTTTGAAACTCCGCTCTCAGGTTTTTATATCACAGGCAAATGGAAAAGAACCCAGGTGCGTTCACATTCTGGTAGTTATTCTGTGTGGTGTGGAGATTCCGGGCACTATGAGAACAATGCACACGATACCTTAATAACGCCGTGGATTAAGACTTCATACTCCCCTACCCTATCTTTTTATATGTGGTATGATGCTGCCATATATGGAACAGATGGAATACATATATATTACTATGCCCAAAATAGTTGGAGGGAACTTGACTATATAGGGTCAGGCGGAGCATTGGATGAAAAAGGCATCATTGTAGGATGGTCTCAATATAACTATACATTAGATGGATTAAATGCCGATGATTCAACAAAAATTATGTTTGTTCTGTCAACGGATGATTCTATTACAAGTGAGGGATTTTACATTGATGATATATCTATAAAAAGTAACGCATACTCCACAAACTACAATGAAATCCCTTATAACTCTTATATCACATTGCCAACCATTTTAAAAGGCAACAACCTTATTATAATGTACAATCTTGAATGTACACCACAGATTGACATTTATAACATACAGGGAAGAAAGGTCATTTCAATGAGACCTAAAAACAAATTTGGCAAAATAGATATTGATTTAAAAAACCTGAGTGCAGGTCTTTACTTTGTGCATATTGGATATAACCATAAAAAAATGATAAAAAAGGTGGTGTTGATAAAATGAAAACATTAAAGTATAGAAGACCAAGAGGCACAAGGGATATAATCCCTGAGGAGTATGAACTTCGGGAAAGACTCTTAGAAAAGGTACAAAAGACCATAAGGGCGTATGGATACAAGTTCATAATCACACCTGTTTTTGAACGGACAGAACTATTCATTCGTTCCATAGGTGATTCTACAGACATTGTGGAAAAGGAGATGTACACCTTCAAGGATAAAAAGGGGCGGAGTTTTACGCTAAGACCAGAAGGAACAGCGCCAGTTATGCGAGCATTCTTAGAAAATGGTATAGTTCCTCCTGCAAAACTCGCATATGTTATGAATATGTTTAGAGCAGAAAGGCCACAAAAAGGGCGGCTTAGAGAGTTTTGGCAGGTTGGTGTTGAGGCAATAGGTGTAAAAGACCCTCTTGTGGATGCCGAAGTAATTGAAATGGGATACAGCATTTTAAAGGAACTTGGTGCTGAAAAACTCGTTGTGCTCTTAAATTCCATAGGTTCTATTGATGAACGACAGGCTTACAAAAAGGCTTTGTTAGACTACATCAATGAGAAGGAACAGGATGGTTCCTTAGACCTCTGTGAGGATTGTAAGAGAAGAAAGAATAAAAACCCTCTTAGAATACTTGATTGCAAAATAGATGGACCCAAACTCAAAGATGCACCCTCACTTACTGAGTTTTTATCTCCTGAGTCCCTTAAATATTTTAATGAAGTAAAAAAATATCTTGATAGATGGAAAGTTAATTACAGGGAAGAGCCACGACTCGTTAGAGGTCTTGATTATTACAATCATACGGCTTTTGAGATAGTATCGGAAAAAATCGGTGTACAAGATACCCTACTTGGTGGTGGAAGATACGATTCCCTTGCAGAAGACATGGGAGGGCCTGCAACACCTGCCATAGGGTGGGCAATGGGACTTGAGAGAATAATAGACTATTTTTACCGAATCCCGATAATCCCAGGTCCCTTCTATTTTGTTACGACAGTAAATGAGTTTTCAAAAGGTTATGCCATTGGCCTTCTTAAAAAGATAAGGGAATGGAAAATACCATCTGATATGACATTTGAGCCAAAGAGTTTAAAGGCACAGATGAAGATTGCAGATAGATTAAATGCAGTGAAGGCTGTAATCGTCGGAGAGGATGAAATAAAACTCCAGAAGGTAAGAGTTAGGGACCTTGAGACGGGTAAGGAGGAGCTTGTTCCAGAAAAGGACCTCGTGCGCATTTATGAGGAGTATTTGGCCGAAAGACGAAAGAAAGGACTTATATAAAGACCTCCAAAGGCGTATATCACAAAAGATAATACTTGAGGGTCCTAAGACTCTTCTAAAGATACTACTTGCCTTAGATGTAAGTTATAGGAAGGGATTTGCCTATGTGAGTGCTGTACAGTGGCACATAGAAAGAGCGTGTGCCATACGCATATATCTTTTGAGAATGAGATGGAGTATGCCATACATCTCTGGAATGTTTTTCATACGAGAACTTCCTCCAATTGTAAAAATAGTGCGCACATTTTCTATAAATTTTGACCTTTTACTCTTGAATGCTGCAGGTATTGCACATAGAGAGGGTATAGGACTTGCATCACATGCAGGCCTATATTTCAAAAAACCATCCGTAGGTATCACAGAGAGGGTGCCTTATGGATACTATAGAGAGCCCTCTTTAAAAAGAGGAAGTTTTAGCCCTTTATATAACAAGAGAAAAGAGATTATAGGTTATGTATACAGAACGCAGGACTATGTAAAGCCCATATTTATAACACCAGGACATCTCATAGACGCAAAAAACGCCTTTTACATTATGCAAAAACTACCTTATTTTTCAAGGTTTCCAGAACCATTAAGATTGGCTGATATTTACTCAAAAAAGGAGTTTGAAAAAGAGATAAAAGAAGGGTGCAGTTAATATAAGGCTATCTATTCTATCAAGCACTCCTCCATGCCCTGGAAAGAGGTGTGAAGAGTCCTTTTTACCCTGCTCTCTCTTCCATACAGACTCTACAAGATCCCCCAGGGTTGCTGTAAAGGAAACAAGTATAGAAAATAAGAGTATATCAAGGAAAGTAAGTTGAAAATCATTCCATCTTAGAAAAGAATATATAAGCATACCAATAAAAAGGGTCAAAAACCCAAAGATTGCACCTTCAATGGTCTTATTTGGACTTATTTTATATGCAAGTTTGTGTCTCCCAAGCATTTTCCCGAATAAAAATGCACCTGTATCATAGGTCCAGACCGATACAAAGAAGAGTATTATGTATTTAAAACCAAGATTTTGTCTAATTAAAAATATAAAAATCCCCCCTATTAAGAGGTATAGAAAAACAAAGAGCTCCCCGGCAAATTTTTCAAATGAGTATGAATATTCCCTTTGCCATCTTGCAAGGTAAAAAGTCGTATATAAGAACAGCAAAAGTGTAGAAAAATAGATGAAATTCTCTAAATTAAGGTAATAAAAGGCAAGCATTAAAATGATAAGCAGGATGATAGAGATATAATTCTGCAATCTATAGAGATTTAGATACTCAAGCATTCCACCTGCCAAAAAAAGCATTATAAAAAGTAGTAAAGGAATACCAGAAATATAGAATATACCAAAAACTATGGGAATAAGAATAAGAGCCGTTAAAACACGCTTTAAGAGTTCTTTCAATACACCCTTCCGAATCGTCGCTCTCTATTACCAAACTCTTGTATCATACTTATAAACTCATCCCTTCTAAAATCTGGCCACAGGGTTTGTGTGAAAAAAAGTTCTGTATAAGGTATGTGCCATAAAAGGAAATTAGAGATTCTCATCTCCCCACCTGTTCTAATTAACATGTCAGGATCTGGCACTTCTGGCTTATACAGGTATTTTCTAAATTCCTCTTCTGTGATACTACCTCTTTTTTCTTTGAGAAGTTTATTAATCCCATCTATTATCTCCTGCCTTCCCCCGTATGAAAATGCCAAAAAAAGATGTAAATCATTACACCTCTCTGTTTCTTTTTTAGCCCATTCTATCTTGTCTTTTAAGAACTCTGGTATAAGTTTTTCATCCCCTGTTATATCAAATTTAACGCCTTCTCTTTTAAGTAAAGGTATCTCCTCTTCAATAAGCCTTACGAGGAGTTTCATAAGGAATTCTACTTCCTCTTTTGGTCTTTTCCAGTTTTCTGTCGAAAAGGTATAAAGAGTAAGATATTTTATACCAAACTCCAATGATACCTCTATAATATCCCTCACAGATTCACTTCCCACTCTATGCCCTATGTATCTTGGGAGACCTCTTTCCTTAGCCCACCTACCGTTACCATCCATTATAATGGCAACATGGGCCAAAGACTTACTCATTCTTCTAATATCTCCTTTTCCTTATTCTTTACAAGCAAAGATACCTCGTCAATATATTTTTCTGTTAGTTTCTGAATCTTTTCTTCTCCCCTTTTACGCTCATCCTCAGATATTTCTTTATTTTTTTCCATCTTTTTTAGTTTGTCCATACCATCCCTTCTAATATTTCTTATCGCCACCTTTGTATCCTCTCCGAATTTTTTAACGATTTTTATGAGTTCCTGCCTGCGTTCTTCGGACATTGGTGGAATAGGGATCTTAAGGGAATTTCCATCTATTCTCGGATTTAGTCCAAGTCCCGACTTCTTTATCTCTCTGTCTATCTCTGGTATAACCTGCTTATCCCACGCCTGAATAACGAGAAGGTTTGGCTCTGGTGCATTTATGGTTGCTATTTGCTTTAAAGGGACCCTCTGTCCATAGTATTCCACCCTTATCCCGTCAAGTATATTTGGATTTGCACGTCCTGTGCGAAGTTTTGCAATCTCTCCTTTGAAAACGCTCACTGCCTTTTTCATTCTATCTTCAACATCCTTAAATACATGCTCCATATTTCTACCTCCTTTTTAAATACAGTGTTAAATATTATAAACCAATATGGTCAAAAGATATAATGGTTATACCCAAATCAAAATCATTTCATGTAATTTACCCCACTTATATAAGAATATGGACAGAATTTCTATTTAATTATCAAAATACTGCTGCTCAAAGAGGTATCTTTTTATTTTTTGTGTAGTTGTCTTTGGAAATTCCTCGTCTCTTATAGTAAAATGCTTAATCCTTTTGTACTCTGCAAGTGTTGCGCCGTATTTGTCTACCTCTTTCTTTAATACATCATAAACATCCTTCTCTGTGGGATTTTCTATACCTTTATGTAGAAAATACTCATCCAATTTTTCCATATTCGGATATATAATCGCATGAACCTCTTCTGCCCCATTTTTTTTATTAAAACCTCTAAGCACAAGAATCTCCTCTATAAAGGGTGATTGAAGCAACACATTTTCTACTTCTTCTGGAAAGATGTTCTTCCCACCCTTAGTCACTATTACGGATTTTTTTCTACCTGTAATATGTAAATATCCATCTTCATCAATAAATCCAAGGTCCCCTGTTAAAAAATAACCGTCATCGGTAAAGACCTCTTTCGTGGCTTCTGGGTTCTTATAGTAACCCTTCATTATGTTGGGACCTTTTGCTGCAATCTCACCGACGCCGTTTTCATTGGGATCAATAATTTTAATATCAACATCTGGAAGTGGCATTCCAGCAGTTTCATTTTTTGGACAACACGGCGGATTTAGGGTTAAAACAGGCGAAGTCTCAGAAAGGCCATAACCCTGAAGAATAGGAAAACCCAGTTCTTCAAGGCCCTTTGATACCCATGCAGGAAGTGCAGCACCCCCAGATATCATAAACCTCAACTTCCCAAATCCCATTTTTTGACGCAATGCGCGGAAGAATATCTCACTACCCTTTCTCTTTTTTATAGCATTTAAGAGTTTTGAGCCACCTTTAAGAGCAGCAAAAATGCCCTTTGTGTGTATAGGTGCTTTTTCAATGTTTTTATAGATACCAAGAAGTATCTTCTCAAGCAAAATTGGCACTGCCAAAAATGCAGTAGGTTCTGTTTCCTTGAGATCTTCAAACAATATCTTTGACTTTAAGGAACGGGCATAGGTTATGGATGCTCCCAATGATAAAGGGACAAGATTACCAGCAGTGTTTTCATACACATGATGAATAGGAAGAACAGAGAAAAACCTGTCATTCTCGTCAAAATAAATGGCTCTTATCATTTGATCAACATTGGAAGAGAGGTTTCTATGGGTTAGCATCACCCCTTTAGAACTTCCTGTTGTACCAGATGTATATAAAATAATAGCAAGATCATCAAGATCCACCCTCCTAAGCGGTGTGTCATCATCATATTTTTTAAATATATCTGGAAGATTAAAAACTTCCCTGGATTTATCCATACTAACGAGAAATTTAAATATCTTTTTCTTGCAATGCTCCTTTATCTCAAGCATAGTATCAAGATACCTCCCAGATGATATAACCGCTTTCGCCTCTGAGTGCTGAAGAATATGCCTTATCTCTGTTTCCTTTGCCCTTGAATCCAAGGGAACAACAACTCCACCTATCCATAAAACGCCAAAATAAGATATAATCCATTCTGGTCTATTCTCACCGATAATTCCTATTAAATCGCCCCTTTTAATGCCCTTGCTTTTTAAAAATCCTCCTACCTTCTTTATAGCTGAGAGCATTTCAGTATAAGTATATGACCTGTATTTCCCACTCTCAGCATCCTTTATTCTAAGTGCAAGTCTTTTGGGAAAATGCTCTGCAGTAATAGATATCATCTCATTTAACGGTCGCACACCAATACCTTTTCTAATCTCCTTAAGTCCCATTTTCTCCCCTAAAGATTAAACCGTTTAAATATCTTATCCACATGCTTTAAAAAGTCATGATTAAGTGCTTCTTCTATTTCTTTGTCTTCAAGGTAATACTGTATTTTTGGGTGTTTCTTTATCACATCCTCAAAGTTTAAATGTTCATTTTGTGCTTTTATTGCACATTCTTTAACCCATTCATATGCTTCTCTGCGTGCTACACCCTTTTTTACAAGTGCAAGAAGGATGGGCTCTGATAAATAGAATTTTCCGAAACTCTCCATATTCTTCTTAATTCTTTCCTTATCAATAACAAGACCCTCAAGGTTTTTCCTGAGCAATCTCAACATGTAGAACAAAATCTCTGTTGCATCTGGAATAATAAACCTTTCCACTGAAGAGTGTGAAATATCCCTCTCATGCCATAAAGATACATCTTCGTGGGCTGGTATAAGATACCCACGCAACAGGCGAGCAAGCCCCATAAGCCTCTCACTTCTTATTGGATTTCTCTTGTGTGGCATAGCAGATGAACCCCTCTGTTTTGAATAGAAGGGCTCTTGCATCTCCCCTACTTCTGTTCTCTGAAATAGCCTTATCTCCTGAGATATACGTTCAATGGCATCACCAATGAACGCATAAACAGAAATCAAAAATGCAATCCTGTCTCTTGGAATAATCTGAGTTGATACAGGCTCTGGTTTTAAGCCCAACTCCTGCAACACCTTTTCTTCAACCTCTGGAGGAATAAAGGAATAATTACCAACAGCGCCTGAAATCTTACCAAAAGAAACCTCTTGAATGCCTTTCATGAGTCTTTCTCTACACCTTAAAAACTCTGAATAATGAGAAAGAAATTTAAGGCCAAGACTCGTAGGTTCGGCAAATACCCCATGGGTTCTTCCCATAAAGGGAACATACTTGTTTTCAATGACTTTTACCTTTAAGGTGTTAATAACAAGGTCCAGTTCTGAAAGTATAAGTTCAAGTGCCTCTGTAAGAACCAAAGCCAATCCAGTATCAAGGAGGTCGCTTGATGTAAGGCCATAATGCAAAAATCGTGCATCCTCACCTAAAAGTTCTTCCAGAGCCATCAAAAAAGCAACAACTTCATGGTCAGTCTCTTTCTCGTACTCATCCAGAAGTCTTATCACCTCTTTAACATCTAAACCCTCTATTTTCTCAGCCAATCTTGCAGATATGCCCTCAGGAACTATTCCAAACCCTTCCTCAGCCTTTAAGACCTCAAACTCTATCTTAATCCATTTTTGTACCTTGTTTTCCCGTGAAAAAACCCTCTCTATTTCTGGATAAAGGTATCGTTTTATCATGGTATCATCCTGTATGATAAAATCATCCCATAAGGGAGTTTAGATTTTAATACAAAATCTTTTATAGAAAACGGCTTCTTCATCTCTACCATCTTAATCTTGGAAACATTCAGCATCTTTTTCATTAACTCTTTTGCAGTGATAAAATCGCCAAGTGTATCACATAACCCCAACTTTACAGCATCCTCTCCTGAGTATATTCTACCATCAGCCAGAGTGCGAACCCTTTCCTCAGGGATCCCTCTCGCTTCACTCACAATCCCTACAAACCTTGAATATGTCTCGTCTATGAGTTTTTCTATAATCTCTTTCTCCTTTGGCGTCATTTCTCTAAATGGAGAGCCTATATCCTTGTTTTTGCCAGATTTTATAACCCTCATTTGCACACCAACCTTTTTCAAAAGTTCACTAAATTCTGGGAATTCTGCAATCACACCTATTGAGCCTGTTATTGAAGCAGGATTTACAACAATCTTATCAGCAGCACATGCAACATAGTATCCACCAGAAGCACCAACCTGTGAGATATAAGCCACAACAGGCGCTTTTCTTTTTTCCTTAAACCTCTTTATGGCTCTGTAGATTTCATCAGAGGCAACTGCACTCCCTCCAGGAGAATTTATATAAATGAAGAGGCCTTTTATGTTAGAATTCCTTGATAGGTCGTCCAACCAGTTTACAATAGGTTCTGAATTTGCAATGGTCCCTGTAATCCTGACTATGCCCACTTCTTTATGAGATAAAAAGAAATCCCCCTTTGAAACAAAGAAGAGGGCAATAATAAAGAATAGAACCACACCCACAATAACAAAGATATCTTTCTTCTTCATACCTTAATTTTATACCAACTCATCCATTTTTCCAAACAACCAATAATACGAGAAAA
>CAJXJZ010000037.1 GCA_913055745.1 uncultured bacterium
AAAAGGTAAAGGAAATCATAAGGAAGGATTTACAGAAAAATTCAAAGATATAAGTCCATAGGCTTTAATCTGGAGCACCTGTGTTTGACAGATGGTAGGGGTAGAGTTATACTATAATCATAAAGATTGAGGGAAAGTATGGATATTGAGGATTACTTTGAGCCCGTTGAGGTATATGAGGGAGATGAGGTGCATGAGGAGGATGTCATCCGCCTCTCAGGAGAACAGGACTTGAACTTGGAAGAAAAAGGCTCATACATACATCTAACCGATACAGATGGCAATATACTATTTGAGTTTAAATATGTAAGGGATAGCAAATTTGGAAAGGTATATGTATGCACAAAGGCTACTCCTCTTGATTAGAAAGTAAAATATAAAGGCGAAAGGAGGGTGAGTGCTCTACTTGAGTCGAGGAGGGGGTAGAAATTTATATAAGTAGTTGGTATAGATATAAAATATGATGTAAAGGGGATTTCAGGAAAATGCTGTTATAGAAGATTTTTCTGTTTTTGCATTGTAATAGATTGTAATAAAATAGCGATTTAATGTTAAGTAAAATGGGACATTTTTGTATTACATCACACGAAGCCCTGTGATTCAAACCTTTTCTTAAGTTCTTCCAATTTTTTGCGGAAATTTTTTGTATTATCTCCAAATTGTTCCAATTTTGTTATCAGGTTAGGCACGACATCATCTTTAAATCTCTCATCAACTGTTCTGATCCGTGGGATTATTTTTTGTATCGACGCTTCATCTATATCTCCACCCTTTTCAACATATGCCTTAATGTGTTTTATATCACGATATCCCAAGCCTAAACATCTTATACCCATTTTTTAATTCCCATCCTCTGGTTTAAAATTATTTTATAAGGAGGGTATTATGCATGTTCTTTTAATGTTTGGTGTTTTGTTTTCATGGTATATCCGTGATTTTGATGTAATGGGTGAACTGTCAACTAAAAACAAAATCAACATTAGTGAGGTTCTTACAGTGGACTTTCAAAATGAGCGAAGACACGGCATATTTAGGACTATTCCATCATATTTTAGAGGGCATCCTGTAAAGCTTAAGATACTTAGTGTGCATAATCTTACAAATGGTAGTAATACTTATGCGGTAAAACATGGTGATAGAAATATAAACATAAGGATTGGGGATAAAGGTATTCTTGTAAGTGGTATTCAAAAATATCAAATAGATTACAGTATGCAATATGTTGTTTTTGATACCATGGATATGCAGCGGTTGGTATTGAATATTACGGGAAATTATTGGCCCTGTGATATACAACATGCAAGGTTTCAGATGCCATTTTTAAAAGGCATTAAGCCACCTCAAAATATTAAATGCTATACAGGCCCTATGGGCTATAAGAGTACGGATTGTGTTTGCACTACTTTGCAAAATTCTGTTGTATGTGAAACCAATCGCCCTCTCTCTCCAAATGAAGGTATGACTGTATCAATGGACTTTCCAAAAGGGACCTTTGCCATGCCAGACCAAAAGCAACAACTTTTATGGAAGTATGGATTTTTATGGCCTATTCTTCTACCTATAATAGCCTTTGTTATAATGTATGTAAGATGGAGAAAATACGGCAGAGACCCAAAAACAGGCAGTGTCGTTGTATCATACGAGGCGCCCAAAAATCTCACTCCCATAGAGACAGGCACACTTATTGATGAAAATGTTAATCCTCGTGACCTTACAGCAGAGATACTAAACCTTGCATTTATGGGATACATAAAGATAGAGGAGACACCTATTAAAAATGAATATGTGATAACAAAACTCAAGGACTGTGATGAGAATACCACACCATTCCAATGTAAAATATTAAATGGCATTTTCAAATATGGGGATGTGGAAGGACTTTTGAAAACATTAAAGAAGGATGAGAATAAGCCCTCATATCTTAAGATGATTGAACAAATTAACCGATGTAATCTTGACTCAGCGTGTGAAATTATCGCCCTTTCAAGCCTCAAAAACAAGTTCTATGTTGTATTCGAGGATGTTGCCAATGATGTTTATGATGAACTCAGCAAAAAGGGATATTTTGTGGAAAATCCTGAGAAGGTAAGGGACAGATATGGCACATTGGGGTTTCTTATTGCGTTCTTAGGATTTTTCTTATTTATTTTTATGTTTAAAAATAGTAATCCCAAACTAATGATTTTAGGGGTATTTTCATCTGGTATAACAGGGTTTATTGTGGCAATTTTTGGACGGTTCCTCCCAAGAAAGACCAAGAAGGGTGCAGAGGCTCTTCGCGAGATAAAGGGGCTTTTAGAGTTTGTTCATAGGACAGAAAAGGATAGGTTAAAAAGGTTTGCACTCCAAAATCCTGAAATGTTTAAAACCTTATTACCCTATGCTGTTGCCTTAGGTGAGGAGAAAAAGTGGGCAGAGGTATTTGAGGAAGTCTATGAAGTATTGCAGGAAAAAACTACCCTGAATACAGTATATATAACAGGTGGCTTTGCCACTATGATGAACACCATAAGCACAAGCACCACAACCTCGCCTTCATCTCATGGAGGAGGTTCTGGAGGGGGCTTTTCAGGTGGTGGTGCAGGTGGGGGTGGTGGAGGAGCATGGTAATACCTGTATATCCTTGACTCTCCAAGCGTTAAGAAGGATAATAGAAGGGTGTATGTTGTTTTTCTAATGCTAATAGGTGAGGTATATATGCCTTTTAATCTCGCAAAAAAACTGGATTCTATGGGCATTGAAAGGGACATGGGCGTGAAACTTGAGTGTAATGTCCCGGATAGGTTATGTGATGTATTTGTATTGCAACTTTATAGAGCCGGATATAGCGTTTCTATGGAGGATGGAGCCTTTGGCGTACTGTTGGGCCCTGTGAAGACACAAGGAACAGATAGCGCTGTTTTGTGGTATAGTATTATGGGAAAAAGGGATTCTGTTGTATTTGAATATAAAAGGCAGGCGTTTGACATAAAAAGAGAGACCAGGAGCAAGAAGGGTATTTTAAGTGGACTTATTTTTATTTTAATGGGGTATCTGTTGTTTTTTGTTATAAAATAAATGCAAGGAGGCTATATGAAAGACTATAAAGATACACTGAACTTGCCAAAAACGGATTTTCCCATGAGGGGTAATTTGCCCAAAAGGGAACCTGAATTTATAAAGGAATGGGAAGAAGCAAAGGTATATGAGAAGTTAACAGAGGGAAGAAAGGATAAGGATGAGTTTGTCCTTCATGATGGTCCACCTTATTCCAACAACCACATTCATCTTGGACAGGCACTTAATAAGATTTTAAAGGATATTGTGGTAAAGTACCATGCACTTCTTGGATACAGAACGCCTTATATACCAGGATGGGATAATCATGGGATGCCTATTGAAAATGAAGTGGTAAAGGGCGACCCTAAGATAAGGGAACTCGCGAAGAGCTATGAGAACCTCAAAAAAACAGAGGTAAAACTCCTTATAAGAGAGAAGGCAAAGAAGTTCGCAGAAAAATGGGTGAATATCCAAAAAGAAGAGTTTAGAAGGCTTGGGGTGCTTGCTGATTTTGATAACCCATATCTTACAATGAAGCCAGAATATGAGGCAAAGGAACTTGAAATCCTTGCAGATTTAGTGGAGCAAGGCTATATTTACAGAAGTAAAATGCCCATTCATTGGTGCCCTTCCTGTAAAACCGCCCTTGCCATGGCTGAGATTGAGTATAAGGATATTAAATCCCCATCCTTATGGTTTAGAATGAAGGCAAAAAATGATGATATTTACGCATTAGTCTGGACAACAACGCCATGGACCATAGTATCCAATGTCGCCCTTGCTTTTCACCCTTCTCTTTTTTATGTCTTAGTGGAGGCCCAAGGCACAAGGTATATATTGGCAGAAGGCACTTTAAAGAGAAATGCCGAGATACTGAAATGGAAAGATTACAAGATTATTGAAAGGCACAAAGGGACATACTTTGAACATTGGGTTTTTCTCCATCCATTTATTGAGAGAGAATCTTTGGGAATACTTGCAAATTACATTACAACAGAGGATGGAACAGGGATTGTTCACATCGCTCCAGGTCATGGTAGAGAGGACTTTGAGGCAGGAAGAAAATACAATCTCCCTGTCATTTCACCTGTTGATGAAGACGGAAGATTTACAGAAGAAGCAGGCGAGTTTAAGGGTCTTACAACAGATGAGGCATCAGAGAAGGTAGTGAAAATACTTAAAGAAAAGGGCGCGTATGTGCATTATGATGAAATTGTCCATAGTTATCCACATTGCTGGAGATGTAAAACGCCGCTCATTTTCAGGGCAACTACACAGTGGTTTTTGAGCGTCGACCATAAAGATTTGAGGAAAAAGGCACTTGAATACATAGAGGATGTAAAATGGATTCCACCAGAATCTATAAACCGTATTTCAGCATCTATTACAGAGCGTCCTGACTGGGTTATATCAAGGCAGAGGTCATGGGGCGTTCCTATTCCTGCCATTGTTTGTAAAAAATGTGGGAAGGTGCATCTTGTACCAGAAGTAATAAGAAATCTTGCCAAAAGAGTGAGTAGAGAGGGCTCTGATGTCTGGTACAGAGAACCTCTTGAGAGCTTTCTTGGTGATTTTAAATGTGATTGTGGAAGCACGGAGTTTGAAAAAGAACTCAATATATTGGATGTGTGGTTTGACTCTGGTGTTTCAAGTATTGCTGTCTTAGAATCAAGGGGTATAAAGTGGCCATCAGATGTGTATCTTGAAGGGCCTGACCAGCACAGAGGCTGGTTTAATGCCGCAATGATGATAGGGATGGCAGAGAAAGGTAGGCCTCCTTATAAGAGTGTTCTCACCCATGGTTGGGTTCTTGATGAGAAAGGCCTTTCCATGCACAAATCCCTTGGTAATGTCATTCATCCATCTGAAATAATCAATAAGTATGGGGCTGAGATCTTGAGGCTCTGGGCATCCTTTGGAGATTACACCGAGGATATGCGATTGGGCAAAGAAATCCTTGCAAGAATAATTGATAGTTATAGAAAGATACGCAATACTATCAGGTTTATGCTCGGTAATTTGTATGATTTTGATTTTGAACAGGACGCTATTTCTCTTGAAAAACTCTATCCACACGATAGGTATGTACTTTCAAGATGGGAAGAAGTAAAGAGAACGGTTAAAAAGTATTATGATAACTATGAGTTCCATAAGGTGCTTCATACGCTCTACAGGTTTGTTGTAGTAGAGTTGTCCTCTCTTTTCTTAGATTATACAAAGGACAGATTGTACACCTGGAGGAAGGACTCTCTTGGAAGAAGAAGTGCACAGACAGTAATGTATATAATCTTGGATGAGTTTTTGCGCGTTATTGCACCTATTGCGAGTTTTACAGCACATGAAGGTTATAAGTACTTTAACAAGAAAGACAAAAAGGAATCTGTATTTCTTGAATCCTGGCCTCGGTTTCGGGATGAATATCTAAACGAAGAACTTAAAAAGGATTTTGAGGTACTTATGCAAATAAGGGACAGGGTCTTACATGCTATTGAAGTCGCAAGAAAAGAGAAAAAGATTATTAGCGATAGGCTTGAGGCACGTATAAATATAGAGGCGAAAAGAGATGATGTTCACACACTACTTAAAAAATATGAAAAACACCTTCCTGAGTTCTTTATCGTTTCACAGGTTGTTTTTGAGGTAGAAGACGGAGAAGGGCACATGGAAGAGGATGAAAATGTAAAGGTTAAGGTCCTTCATGCAAAGGGCGAAAAATGCCAAAGATGTTGGATATGGTCAGAGGATATAAAGGATGGCCTCTGTCCTAAATGTAGAGAGGTGATACATAATGCGAATAAATCTTAAAGAACTCCCACAAGGGAAAAAGGTCATTCACACAATCCTTAAGAAAGAAGACCTTAATATCGCCGATTATGAGAAGGAGTTCGTGCTCTTGGGGGATGTTGATGTAGAGGCTATGTTTATAAAATCAAAGAGCACGGTTAATATTAAGATAACAGCAAAATACACACTCCGTCTTCAATGTTCCCGCTGCCTTACATGGTTTGATAGAGAGTATAGGGAGCAAGAATCATTTGTATTTAAAGAGGGGAAGGAGAAAATACAAAAGGAGAAGAGCCTTTCTGATGAGGATATTTATACATATTTTTATATGACAGAGGAGGTTGACCTATCACCACTTATAAGGGATATGATAGTTCTGTCTGTGCCAATGAAACCGCTTTGCAAGGAAGATTGCAAGGGTCTTTGTCCTGTTTGTGGGGCCAATTGGAACGAAGAGACATGTGAGCATATGGGTATGACAACAAAGCCCACAACCAAACTCTCAAAACTCTTGGAATTTAAAGATAAACTCTATAAATGATACTCCTTATTATTACAAAACTCTTTTTCTTTCATGGCGAAGGCATTGAATTTTATCAGATACCAGAGAAAGATAGCACAACATTCTATTTTATCTATAGGCTAAATGCTAAAGAGTTTCCATCCCAGATCTCAAAAGGTAAAAAGATAAGATGCGTAAGCGTATATGGCGAGGTGGGATATAAACATGACATAAAAGGTGCTTTTTGGGACATGGATACCATAAAAGAGGATAGCGAAACATACGCTGCAATAAAGCATATCAAGGTTAAAAGACATAAAAACTACAACATAAAAACCACAGTGAGCACATGCCATCTTCTTAAACGGTTTGAAAAGGAGGAAAAGGAAAAAGACCTATACCCTGTAAGTAGCCTTATCCCTTCGGTAGGAGACAGCATGGTTAGGTTTGCATGGTACTTTGATACCACAGGATACATAGATGTATACAGCCTGTTATCTGATAGTGGTCTATTGAAAATAAAGAAGGCATACGGTGCCTCCACTCTGAGAGAGCAAAAGGTGTTTATAAGAAAAGGGTGGAACTTTATACCATTAAATTTTAAAGGCTTAAGTCCTGGTGAATATCAGTTTGTATTGTATATAGGGCCATATAAAAGAGAGGTGAGCTGCTCTATACTTATGGGGTCTGGATGGACTAAGGAAGATTGGGAACTTATGTTAATGGCAGTAAGATATATATTCACAAACCAAGAGTTAGACTCCCTTGAACATGCGCCTATAAACGAAAAAAGGAAACTCTGGGATAAATACTGGGAAAGGAGGGATCCTACGCCCAACTCCCCTCAAAATGAAGCATATTTAGAGTTTTTAAGGAGATTTAGGTACGCAGAAGAGCATTACAGGAGCATTTTTGCCAAGACTCTGAGTGATATGGCCATTATATACATAACGCTTGGCCCGCCAGATGAAGAGGAGCGACACGAGTTTGAACAAAATGTCCCTCCCTATATTGTATGGTATTACTACAAATATAACCTCAGGTTCCGTTTTGAGGACAGATTCGGTGCAGGGTATTATGAACTTGTTGATCCTCCACACTATATGTTAGATGAGATAATGGAAAGCGTACGCAAATGAATACAAGAGAAAAGGGCAAAAATAAAGAAGAGATGGCTGAGAGGTTCTTAAAAAAGAGGGGTTATAAAGTTGTTGATCGGAATTATCAAAAGAAAGTAGGGGAAATAGACCTTATTGTCAAAAAGGACCGCACTTTGGTATTTGTTGAGGTGAGAAGTTTGAAAAAAGGGCATATAGACCCTATAGAAACGGTTAATGCAAAGAAAAGGGAAAGGATCATAAAGACAGCAAGGTTATTTCTTGCAGAACACGAAGAATTTGAAGATTATGATGTGCGTTTTGATGTGGTGGGCATATTTGGTAATAAAATAAACCATATAGAAAACGCCTTCTGGGAGGGTATATGATACTTGTTACAGGAGCAGGGGGATTTATTGGCAGTCATGTTGTAGAGGAACTCCTTAAAAGGGGTAAGAAGGTTAGGGCCTTTGTGCATTACAGTTCTCGGGATATTATGGGTAATTTAAGGTTTATTGATAAACACCTATTAGGTAATCTTGAGGTATTTGCAGGGGACCTTCTTTATCTTGATGAGGTTATAAAGGCAATGGAACATGTGGATGCGGTAGTGCACCTTGCGGCAAGGATATCAGTAAAATACTCCTATCAAAGTGCAGCCGAGACTATGCTTTCCAATGTAAAGATGGCAGCAAATGTCTTTGAGGCAGCAAAGATCATGGGCATAGAGAATGTAGTGTATGTATCAAGTTCAGAGGTTTATGGTACGCCAAAAGAGATACCCATTACCACACACACGCCAAAGAATGCACAGTCTCCCTATGCTGCATCCAAGGTGGCAACAGATGAACTTGCAAAGAGTTATGCCCTCTCTTTTAATATGAACATAAAAATAGCACGTCCTTTTAATACCTTTGGAGAGAGGCAGTCTCTTAGAGCAGTGATACCGTGGATCTTGTATCAACTTTTAACCGATGAAAAAGATACGATTGAAATAGGCAACATGCACACAAAAAGGGATTTCATTTATGTAAAAGACACAAGTAATTTTATCATCAAAATGCTTGAATTAGAAGAGTTCACTGAGGTAAACTTCCCAAGAGGAAGGCCTTATTCCATTAAAGAGATTATTGAAATTGCCAAAAAGATAACAGGGATTGATAAAAAGGTGGTGATAAAAAAAGAGAGGATAAGGCCTAAGGGAAGTGAGGTTGAGGTTTTAACAGGTGATATAGAGGAGACATTTAAACTCATTGGTCTTAAGCCAAAAGTTGGTATAGAAGAAGGACTCCACAAGGTGGCAGAATGGATTAAAAACAATAAAAAAAATCTCAAAATGGAGCATAGCCTATTATGAAAGCCGTCATACTTGCAGGTGGAAAGGGAAGGAGATTAAAGCCTTATACCCTTGTTCTACCAAAACCCCTTGTGCCTATTGGCGATATACCTATTTTAGAAATCATTATAAGGCAACTCGCGTTTTATGGTTTCAAAGACATTTATCTTGCTTGTGGCTATTTTTATGAACTCATCAAGGCGTATTTCAATGACGGTACAAAGTGGGGTGTCAACCTTTATTATTCAGTAGAGGAGAAGCCCCTTGGAACAGTAGGACCATTAAAACTTTTAAAAAACGAACTTGATGAGCCCTTTTTAGTCATAAACGGAGACATTCTAACGGATATGAATTTCCTTGAGATTTTCCAACATCATATTATAAATGGAAAACTCATGACCATAGGCGTTACAGAGCACAAAACGAAGATGGAATATGGTGTCGTACATCTTTATGAAAACTCAGTTATTGATTATGAGGAAAAACCAGAGATCAAGCATTATGTATCCATGGGGGTTTACATATTTGCACCTTATGTGTTAAAATACATAGAAGAAGGCAAAAAAATGGATATACCGGACCTTATACACAGGTTTTTGGATGAAGATATCAGCATTAATACATACATTTACAACGGACTTTGGTTTGATATAGGGAACAAAGAGGATTTTGAAAAGGCTATGGAGAGTTTTAACAAGCACCGCAAACTCTTTATCAAGGAATAGAAAATGGAAGGTTTGTATAAAACAGATATCAAAGAATTTAAACTTTTGAAACGGGGGAAGGTACGCGATATTTATGAAATAGATGGTAATCTACTTATTATAGCAACAGACCGCATATCAGCCTTTGATAGGGTTTTAAAAACGCCCATCCCAGGGAAAGGGAAAATCTTGACCAAAATCTCCCTTTTCTGGTTTAAACATACCTCGGATATTATAGAGAATCATCTTATAACAGGTAATTTTGAGGAATTTCCCGATAAACTAAAAAAATATGATGTTCTTAGAGACAGATCCATTTTAGTGAGGAAGGCAGAGGTTCTTCCATATGAGTTTATAGTAAGAGGGTATCTTGCAGGGTCACTGTATGAAAAATACAAAAAAGGGGAAATAACCTTCAAAAGGCACCTATCTGAATTTGACAGGCTCCCTGAACCCTTATTTACTCCAACAACAAAAAGCGAAGTAGGGCATGATATGCCCATATCTTTTGAAAACATGAAAGAGGAACTTTCGGAAGATTTGGCATTATACCTTCGTGATTTATCCTTTAAACTATACAAAAGAGGAGAAGAAATCGCATATAAAAAGGGTATAACCATCCTTGATACCAAGTTTGAGTTTGGAAAAATAAAAGACAAAATTATTCTAATAGATGAGGTGCTAACACCAGATTCTTCAAGATACAGGGTCTGGGAAAATGGCAAACCCGTAAAACTGGACAAGCAGATTTTAAGGGATTATTTAAAAGAAGAGGAAGCGAAGAGGGGTACAATGCCAGATACCATACCGCAGGATATAGTGGATAAATTGCTGAATGCATACAAAAAATTACAAGAGATACTTTTGAAATAATGTTTTCTATATTCAAAAGGAAAAAGAAGCGTAAGGTATACAGAGGATTAAAAGTAATCAATTTTTGTGGTAAGATTGAAAGAAAGAAGAGTGTTGTTATAAAGTTTCCAGAGGATCCCACACTGTTTTCCTTTTCATTGCCTGCTATAAAACATATAGAGGAATACTTTCGTGGCACAAAGTATGGTATATTCAGAGAGGATGCATATCCATTTGTATCACGCTTTCTACGATATACAAAGCTCTTTCCAAACCAAGCAGAGCACATAAAGAAAATTGATTTTAATAGAACAATTTTAATAGATTTTGAACTTGCGAAAGAAAAGGTGGGAACAGCTTATCCCTTTGAAATAAGAATTGGATTTAAAAAGGAACTATATCCTGAAGTAAACATTATCTATGCCATAAGGGAGCCAACTTTCCCAGATTTTTATGAGGATGTTGTAAAAAACATTACCCAGAAAGTGGATAACACACTTGTCATTGAACAAAAAACGAAAAAAGGGTGGGCATGGGAGTTTGTAAAATACCTTGGTATGACAGGTAGAAAGAAAATACTCGCCGTTGATTTTAATGAAGAATATGCAAAACTCCGCAAAGTTCTTAAAGAAAGGCATTCAGATAGATGGTTTTTGGTATTCTTTGATGAACTTCACGATGTTTCCATAGACCAAAAATTGGCTATCTTACTCATTTCAGATGCATTTTTGTTTGACACCTCATATTACGCCCATTTTGCTGTAAAAGAAGGCATTAAGTCATATAAACTCGGAGAACTACCCTTTAACATTTCAAAAAAAGCAAGTTTGAGTATCATAGAAGAGAAGGACATTCCTAAGATCATAACATGAAGTCATATCTAAGGCTACTTAGGTTCATTAAACCGCACAAGACTCTATTTATTGCAACATTTTTTCTAATGACCATTTATTCTTTTGTAAATAGTTTTCAACTCGCAATACTCTCTCCTATACTGAGAACGCTGTTTTATAGGAAGAACGCCCCACTCTATAACATAAAACATCTTTCATTCCTCAATGATTTTTTAAACAGTATTTTAAAAAAGGACCCTCTCTCTGCTACCTGTACCCTTGCGCTTTTGATTTTGGGTATATTCCTTTTTAAGGCGGTTTTCACATATCTTTCAAAGTTTACTTCTGCCATACTTCAGGAAAAAATAACTAACAGTATACGCATGAAACTCTTTGAAAAGATTATGAATATGCCCCTTTCTTATTTTACAGAAGGCCAGTCAGGAGACCTCATCTCCCGCTTCATAAATGATATTCAACTTGTAAGGGTATCCTTAACACACGGTATTTATGTTGCTATTAGAGAAGGACTTATGACAATCTTTTACCTTGTTCTGTGTTTTATAAGCGCATTTTATCTTGCGCTTGTGGCTTTTATTCTTATACCGCTTTCTTTAATCTTTGTTGTACGCATAAACAAAACCTTGAAAAAGAGGGCAAGAAATGCACAAAAGAAGATGGGTGAGATAGGTTCCCACCTCTTTGAGACCTTAAATGGCATAAAACTCATTAAAGGGCTTGGGATGGAGGATAATGAAAGGAGAAGATTTAATAAAAAGGCACAATCATACTATCGTGCTGCATTAAATTTTCAGGTTTTAGGAGCGCTTCCATCACCTGTAAATGAAGTTATGACCTCCATTGTCGCATCAGCACTGCTTTATATAGGTGCATTGTTCATCTTTAAATTCCACTCATTAACCCCTGACAGGTTTTTCGTATTCCTTGCTGCAGCACTTTCTATGATGTCACCTGTAAAGCATCTTACTCAGATAAACACCTATCTGCAGGAAGGCCTTGCGGCGGGCGAGAGGCTATTTCAGGTATTTGATGAAGAAGATGAAAAATGGAGTGGCAGGATCCCCTTTAATGGCATTAAAAAATCTATTACACTCAAGGATGTCAGTTTTGGGTATAAAGAAGGTGTACTCATACTAAAACATATCAATCTTAAGTTGCAAAAAGGCCAAAAGACTGCCATAGTTGGGCATACAGGGGCTGGCAAAACAACCCTTTTAGACCTTGTTGCAGGGTTTTATTATGATTATGATGGCAAGATTCTTATAGATGATGTAGAACTGCGCATGCTGGATATAAAAAGCTATAGAAGAAAAATAGCACTTGTTCCACAGGATGTATTTTTATTTAAGGGTACACTCTTAGACAATATCACCTATGGGGTTGAGCATTATACCGAAGAAGACTTTAAACGGGCTGTCAAAATAGCACTCGTAGATGAGTTTGCTGAAAGATTGCCCAAAGGGTACAATACAGTGGTGGGTGAACATGGAAGTACCCTCTCAGGTGGAGAAAAGCAGAGAATAGCCATAGCACGGGCAATACTTAGAAAATCAGATATCATATTACTGGATGAGGCGACAAGTGCACTTGACAATGAGAGTGAGCAGAGGTTCAAAGAGATGTTCAAGGAGGTTGGAAAGAATGCCATTTTATTGGTCATAGCACACAGATTAAGCACAGTGATTGATGCAGACCAGATAGTTGTTATAGAAAATGGTGAGATTGTGACAAAGGGAACGCATGAAGAACTCTTGAAAAACTCAGAGCATTATAGAAAACTCTATGAGAGTCAATTTCTATGAGACATAGTTTTACAGAAAGACTAATTGTCGTGCTTGGTACCTTTGTAGTGCTTGGGCTTTTAGTCACACAACCTGTTATAAGTGGCGCAGAAAAAGAAGTAAAACGCACAACCAACCTCATGGCAAAACTCCTATCAGGTATGGTTATCTATTCTCTTTATGAAGAAGATGTCCAACGGGTTGTGAAGGAGGTTATAAGTGATGTGGGATTCCCCATAGTAATAACGGATCAATATGGCATTCCGAGGGCATGGGAGGGTATTGGCGTAAATCCCAACATGTTCACTCAAAGCCAGTTAAATATGCCTCAAAGACTAAAAAACGACCCAAATTTCATAAAGATACTTAAAGCAATACAAAACCTCAAGGAAGTAGCAACACCCATACCAATAAAAAAAGGTGACCTTATAGTAGGCTATCTTTATTATGGTTATCCACACGTTTTAAGTTATATGAGAATACTCCCATTTGCCCTTATGCTCATTGCCCTTATAACCTTTATTCTATTTTATACCTTTGCAAGGTCCATACATGTGTATGAAATAGAAACCATATGGGTCAACTTCGCAAAGGGACTTGCGCATCAGATGGGAACGCCTGTCTCAGCACTCTTTGCATGGTTAGAACTCTTAAAAGAAGAGGATGTGCCAGATTATATCATAGAAAATATGACACATGATGTTGAACGCCTCAAGGCTATTTTACTCAGATTCTCAAGGGTAGGCGGCGCGGCCGATTTCAAGGAACACAACATAAAGAGCATTATAGAAGATACAATAAGTATGCTAAGGGAAAGATTTTTGAAAAACATAAAGATAGAACTTATTTTGCAAGATGTTTATCTTTCATGTGATAGGGAACTTATCTCCTGGGCATTAGAAAACCTTATAAAAAATGCCTATGAGGCAAGAAGCAATTATATGCCCACCATTGAAATAAGAAACTTTGTTGAAAACGATGAATGTGTTATAAGGATAACAGATAATGGAAAGGGAATAGAGCCCCAATACAGGAAGAAACTCTTTAGGGAATCCTTTACAACAAAAAAACGAGGATGGGGGGTTGGCCTTTTACTAACAAGGCGTATAATTGAAGATATACATCATGGCAAAATAAGACTCGTTCGTTCAGAGCGAGGGGTTGAAACGATTTTTGAAATAAGATTACCCCTTTAGTAATTTATCTAACAGAGAAGAATAAAAATGCCTTTTCTTCTTACTCTTTACGCCGAAAGCGGTTTTAATCCCTCCTGTATAGAACCTTAAAAATAATGTATTAAAACAAACAAAAGCCTCTGGATACCTCTTATTTTTGATAAGATAATAGGTAATATATCCTGTCGTACCTGTAAAAAACAGGGAAAGAAGACCCTTTTTACAATCACCTAAGATAAAAAGGCCAAAACCAGGCACTATGTATGAGGGATAGCGTATAAGGTTATCATCAGGCAAAGATGGCACATCTATATTTAACCTTTTTAATTTGGTATCGGCTTTTTGAAAATTACCATTTAACCCCTCGCTTATAGCATAAATAATCTGCGATATTGTATCCTTTTCACCTTCAAGGGCTAAGGATGCGGCTTTGTATCTTCTATCTTTTATTAGATCTATGGCGAGGTGGTGCTTTACAGTGGGAGTATCTATCAAAAAGGCAAGTTGTGAAAAGTATTTTGCCGCAAAGTTATATTTTTTTCTCTTCTCATAGGAAAGCCCTATTTTCCATAGGGCATACTCTTTATTCTCTCCGATATACATAGCCCTCTTATATTCAGTAATAGCATTGAAAAAGTCTTTCTCATTAAAGAGGGAATCTGCAAACTCAATAGGGGAAAGTATATAAATTAAAAGGGTAATAATCGCCATAATCCAAAAGAGAGTTCCTTCTCACTAATGGCCATCTTTATATGATATTTATTAAACTTTTTTGCCTGGATATATGAACCGTAAACATTTCCTGTATAAAAGAACAATGATATAGCAGAGTAAGCATATAGTTCAGGCCTTCTTTTGTGCCTTTGTGCATCATACACAAGGAAGAAACTCCCGGCATTTATAACAAAGGCATATAATCCATCGTAAAGTCTTCCAGCATAGACCTTACCGAGCCCTGGAACAATTGAGGATAAAAATGCTGCCAATAAAGGGGATCTGTGCTCTGGTTTAATCTTACCAAATACCTCCTCTGCCTTTTTAAAGTTTCCCTCTTTTAAGTATGTCCATGCAGATAGCGTATCTGAAAAACTCCATATTTTGCGCGCATGTTTATAGTCTTTTTGAAGAAAATACCAAAGGCCATCCTGTAATTTATACCTTCTTGTGTCTTTATCCCTTATTCTATCAAGATATAGCCTTGCTGTTTCATATAGAGATAGCCTCTCTGCGAGTTTTACTATGCTATATGCAACTTCATCCTTTAGCATGCTATAAGTACCTGTATCTGGTAGTTCATAATATGCCCTTTTGTACTCAGAGAGGGCTCTGTAGTAGTCTCCCTCTCTTTCAAGGTCTCTTGCAAAACCAATCGTTTGCTCAACAGAGAGAGATAACATTAAAAATAGAATCATCATTTGTAGTTCTCCACAGGGTCAAAGAGTTTATCTCCTCTTATAGAATCTCTTGTTAAGGTATAATAGGTGCCAAGATAGTGCCATGCACCTGGATAGCATCTCTGAAGCCTATCTGATGCAAGCAAAAGGCCCTTAATTAAGCCATACCGCTTAAGTGCATTATAACCAAAGTGTGAGCAGGATGGAACAAAGTTGCACACATCCCCTTGAACAGATGAAAATGATGCCTGATAGACCTTTATCATTTTCATAATCACTTTTGCATAAATATCTGAGTGTGTATGTTCTGGGGGTGTTTTATGGGAAATATAAATATCTGGAAGGTCAATACCTTTGTTATGGGATAATGGCGAAAATGCAAAAAGCACAAATAGTGTTATCATTGTTCACTAAATCCCTTTAACTGGACAGATGCGTTATCAGGAATTACAGGGTTTTTGATAAATGAAGGCAATGAGTCAAAAGGCACAATGCTTATGCTATCAAATACAAATATTTCTGTATCATTTTGGGTAGTTGTTATCAACTTTTTTGGAAAGAATACAGAATCCTGAAGGGTGATGTAATCTTCTGCTTTCATGGTATAAAGATATTTTCCTCCCTCGGTTTTAACATTCACCTCATAGATCCTGCCTTTTTGGTCATAGGCGAGTTTTAGGATAATCTTTTGTTTCTCATGACTCCAATAACTTGTAATGGTATCACCTTTTTTCTGTTTTTTTAGAAAGATATACCCCGCATTTCTAAGATTATTAATATACGACTTAAGGTCAGTGAAAGAATTATTTTTTTGCAAAACATCCTCTTGGGATTTTATCTTAAAAGCCTTTTTCCTTTTAGGATAATACACAATCATTGTATCATAAGAATAGGTAATAATTTGATTTATTGGCTTTTCAACAACATAAGACATGGCGCCCTTTTGGCATTTATAAAAACTGCCAGATACTGTATCATGACTTATAGAGGATGCATAGAACTTTGTAAATGTCCCACTTAACCAGAATGAAAATAAAAAATAAAATATCATATTCCTTATTCTAAGCATTCAGGGGTTGCAGAGCAACCCCTGAAACATTTGTTAATATTAAGATTTATTGCTGGGATGCCGCTGCCGCTCCTGCCCCGGCGACACCTACATTAAGTAGAACACAACACCCATATGTTACAGCATATACAAGTGCACCAATGACACATCCTTTTATTGCGGCATTTGCCTGTATCTTCTTACCTGCATCCTTATAACAATCTGTATATGTAGCAACATATTCAGGGCTCTTACCAAGTAGCCGACTTGCGGGTGGACTAGGTTCAACTATATAGGCTGCAGCAATACCCAAGATACCTCCAAAGAATCCAATAGCAAGCCACAATGTCTTATTGATATCGCTTTGTACATCCTGCTGGGCCTGTGAACATACTTCCATTGCATTTATTGTATTTGAATTTTTTGCTGAAGTGGCATCTTGTGCCATGAGCATTGCAGGCTCTGCAAAAAGCACTACAGCCAGTACCCCACCTGTAATTATCTTCAACACCTTCTTCATAAGAACCTCCTTTTGCTTAATCTTATATTAAACTAAATTTATTGTCCTGTCAAGTTATCGGGATTCCTCAAACGGACAATCCAATCACATGGTTGGACAAAATTGAAGATGGAAAGGTTAGAAATAATGAGTAGAGAAAGTACTCTTCAACTAAAAGCAATGATAAAGGGACGTATTTCGCCTCTTTCGTCTAATAAAGCCCCTTTTCTTTGAAGACATATCTTACAATGTCAAAAAGGCCAATAATCCCTGAGAGATGTCCTTCTTTATCAACAACAGGCATCAGTTTTTTTTGAAAAGACCTCAACTTTTCGTACGCCTTTTCTATGGATTCTTCTTCTTCTATAGCAATGAAATCCTTCTCCATGATATCTTGCATTACAGCCAGTATGCCAAATTCAGGCTCTATTTGAACCTTGAAAATATTCTCATCCCAGAACTCATCAACAAAAGGAGATATCTTTAAGAGTTCTTTATCATATGGTAGGAAGACATCAATAAGATTTTG
This sequence comes from uncultured bacterium, assembly GCA_913055745.1. Classification (GTDB taxonomy): domain Bacteria; phylum Hydrothermota; class Hydrothermia; order UBA1063; family CAJXJZ01; genus CAJXJZ01. The sequence goes on from CAJXJZ010000037.1 coordinate 17,595, forward strand.
AAGTCTAACAGTACCCACCAATTTCATATCCTCATCAACTACAGGAACCACAGGAAAGGTATGAAAACCATCAAATTTTATCAGAAGTTCTTTGAGAGTTGTATAAACTCCAACATAAATAACATCCTTGTTCATTAAATCTTTAACTTGCATAGCATGCTCCTGTTTATTCTAATTTTAATATCTAAGTGGCATTTTGTCAATAGAACGGGATTCCTCAAAAATAATCTACACGAAATCTTATTGTTTCCTCAAAATAAATA
>CAJXJZ010000038.1 GCA_913055745.1 uncultured bacterium
ATCGGCTAATTGACTTTATATTATTATACATGCATGAAGAGGTAAAGAAAAAGAGAAGAGTCTATGGGATAGCATCTTTAATTATCCCAGGGCTTGGGCAGATACTATCTGGGAGAGCGTTAAAAGGTGTTTTGCAATTTACATTTTTTTTGCTCTTTATTTTTGTGATGAAAACTGTATGGAACGGTTTTAATTGGGCTTTCTTTGTGTATCTTTTAGGTCTTATCTCATATTGGTTGTATGTTGCAGTTGATGCCTATGTTCTCTATGATAAAAGAACCGCTCCATGTGAAAAGGCCTGCCCTGTTGGCCTTGATATTCCGGGTTATATAGACCTTGCTATAAGGGGTGAATTTAATAAGGCAAAATCCCTTATCTATCACAGAAGTCCTTTTATAGGCACATTATCGTACATCTGTCATGAGCCCTGCAAAAGGTGGTGTGCAAGAAGGAAGGTTGATGCTCCTTTGGAGATAAGGGCAATTAAGAGATATGTTTATGAAAACGCCAAAAAGTTTGAATTTAACTTTAAAAGGAGATTTTCTGAAAGAATAGGCGTTGTTGGGGCAGGTCCATCAGGTCTTACATGTGCCTTTTTCCTTGCAAGAGTGGGCTATGAGGTGGATGTTTTTGATGCTGGGGGAGAGCCAGGTGGTATGTTGAGAGCGTTTATTCCTTCGTACAGACTACCGGATAGGGTGCTCAAAAGTGATATAGACGAGATACTTTCTACGGATCTAATTAATTTAAAAACAGGTGTTGTTCTTGGGAAGGATATTTTTATAGATGACTTGAGGGAAAAGTATGATGCCATATATATTGCTACAGGGGCATGGAATAAAAGGACATTAGGTATAGATGGAGAGGAGAAAAATGGTGTTATTCATGCCTTAGACTTCTTGAGAGAAGTCAAAAGAGGTCATATAAAAAAGATATATGGAACCATAGTGGTTGTGGGTGGGGGAGATGTGGCTGTGGATGCTGCAAGGAGTGCCATGCGTCTTTCAGTTCATAGAAAGGTTATTATTGCTTATAGACGTTCAAAAAGAGAGATGAGGATAGATGAAGTAGAACTTTCAGAAATTGAGGGAGAAGGGATCAGGATAATGGAGAATGTTGTTCCTGTTCAAATCAAAGGAAAAGATTGGGTTGAAAAAATTGTTTTCAAAAAAACAAAGGCTGATAACCAGAAAGTAGTGATGTTGGATGAATCTTTTGAAATGAAGGCATCTTATGTTGTAGTGGCCATAGGTCAAAGCGTACATAAGGTTTCAAATGACTTAGAACAGGATAAGTATGGTAGAATAATAGTTGATAAAAACATGATGACTTCAAAAAAGCGCGTCTTTGCAGGTGGTGATGTTGTGAGGGGCCCATCAACAATAGTTTTATCAATAAGGGATGGAAGAGAGGCGGCACGTAATATTCACAAGATGCTGCATCCTCTGCAATATATGCTTGAGGATTTTATGTATTTTGTTCCTATTCATGAAAAGCCTAAAGCGCTGTTGCAGGTTAAGAAGCCTTCAGGAAGGCATGTTCTTCCTTTAAAAAGACCATACAACGAAAGGATTATGAACTTTGAACCTGTAGAAGCGTGTTTTGATGAAGAAAGTGTTTTAGAGGAAGGCATACGGTGTCTTGCGTGTCCTTATAGATATACTTGATTTAAAATTTCACAATTATTGAATTTACAAGGGTTTAGGCGTAAAATTATAATATATCAACCAAGAGGAGGCGTATAGAAGGTGAAGTATTATCCTGCGCGTGAAATAGAAGAGAAATGGCAAAAGTTTTGGGAAGAGAAGGGTTTACACAAATCCCCGGATAAGCCTAAGAGGAAGTATTATGTACTGGAAATGTTTCCCTACCCTTCAGGCGATCTCCACATGGGGCATCTTAAGAACTATGTTATAGGAGATGTGGTTGCGAGAGTGAAGAGAATGGAGGGTTATGATGTACTTCACCCCATGGGGTGGGACGCCTTTGGGCTTCCAGCAGAAAATGCCGCTATAAAACATGGAATAAACCCCAAGGATTGGACCTTAAAAAACATTGACACATTTCGCAGTACCCTCAAAATGATAGGTATATCTTACGATTGGGATAGGGAGATAGGCACATGTTTCCCAGATTACTATAAGTGGACACAGTATCTTTTTACTTTATTATACAAAAAAGGCCTTGCATACAAGAAAAAAGAGTATGTAAACTACTGCCCCCATTGTAAAACCGTTCTTGCTAATGAGCAGGTAGTAAATGGAAAGTGTGAGCGGTGTGGTACACCTGTTGTAAAGAAGGAACTTGAGCAATGGTTCTTTAAAATAACAGATTATGCTGAGAGGCTTCTTAAAGACCTTGACAAATTAAGGGGTAAATGGCCAGACTATGTTATAAAACAGCAGGAAAACTGGATTGGAAAATCCTATGGAACAGAGATAGTGTTCACTTATGAGAAAAACTCAAATATTAAATTTCCTGTTTTTACAACACGTGCTGATACAGTCTTTGGTGTTACCTTTGTGACCATAGCGCCTGAACATGAACTAATAAAAGAAATATGGGATGACATTGAACAAAAAGACGCTGTGTCAAAGTACATAAAAGAGGCATCCTTAAAAACAGATATTGAAAGAACAAAAGAAGAAAAAGAGAAGACAGGGATATTTACAGGACTTTATCTTATACACCCATTTACCTTGGAAAGGGTGCCCCTTTACATCGGAGACTATGTGCTTGTAGGTTATGGAACAGGTATAGTTATGGGCGTACCTGCTCATGACCAGAGGGATTTTCTCTTTGCAAAGAGGCATGGTCTTCCAATAAAGGTCGTTATAAAACCAAAAGAGGGTGATGCACCCAGCGCCGATGCCATGGAAAGGGCCTATGAAGAAAAGGGAGTGATGATAAATTCTGGAGAGTTTACAGGTATGTCATCCGATGAAGGGATAAAATCTATCCAAAAGAGATTAAAAGAGATGGGACTTGGTGGAGAGAAAATTTCCTACAGGTTAAGGGACTGGCTTATATCAAGGCAAAGATACTGGGGTGCTCCAATACCTGTTGTTTATTGCCCAAAATGTGGAATTGTGCCAGAGCCTATTGATAGACTACCTGTGAAACTACCAGAGCATATAAAGGATTATAAACCAAAGGGTAGATCTCCGCTGCAGGATGTAGAGGAGTTTATGAATACAACCTGCCCTGTGTGTCATGGTCCTGCAAAGAGAGACCCTGATACAATGGATACCTTTGTGGACTCATCGTGGTATTTCTTAAGATTTACTGACCCAAAAAACGATAAAGAGATGTTCAATAAGGAAAAGGCAAATATGTGGATGCCTGTTGATCAGTACATTGGTGGGAAGGAACATGCAACAAAGCACCTAATATATGCAAGGTTTATACAGAAGGTCTTATATGATGAAGGAATGACAGATTATGATGAACCGTTTTTAAATCTCTTTACTCAGGGACTTGTGCACAAACCCTTCCTATATTGCAAAAAATGTGGTAAGGTGGTGGAGCCTTCTGAGGTTGAAAATGGCATACATAAGGGCTGTGGTGGTAAAGTAGAAGAGCGTGTTGAAATGATGTCAAAATCTCGGGGAAATGTTGTGCGTGTGGGTCCCTTTGTAAAAGAGCATGGAGCAGATGTTGCGAGGATAACGATTTTATTTGCATCTCCTGCAGAGAAAGACATGGTATGGCAGGATGCAGGTGTTGAAGGCGCAAAGAGGTTCCTAAGCAGAATTTATAATCTTTTTATGGACAGTAAAGACATCTTAGAAAAGGACCCACAGGTAAATGTGGATACTCTAAAAGATGAGGAGAAGAACTTATACATCCTGCTTCAACGGACGATTTTTGAAGTAAGGAAGGATGCAAGCAAATTTAGTTTTAACACAGCCATTGCAAGGCTAATGGAACTTTTAAATGCCCTTTATGCCTTTTCTAATAAGACATCTTCAGTGTATAAAAGAGCATTATTTGATTTCATTGTGCTTCTTGCCCCATTTGCCCCGCACCTTGCAGAGGAACTATACAGTTTTGTTGATAGTGAACATTCTGTTTTTGAGAGGAGTTTTCCTTCTTATGATGAAAGGTTCTTATCTTTTGATAAAATAGTAATACCTGTTCAGGTAAATGGAAAACTTAGGGGTCGTATAAACGTAGAGAAGGGCATATCTAAGGAAGAAGCCGTTGATAAGGCATTAAAGGAGGCCAATGTTAAAAAATATACAGAAGGTAAAGAGATTATAAAGGTTATTTTTGTTAAGGATAAACTTTTAAATATCGTGGTAAAATAATAAAAGAAAAGGAGGAATTATGGCAAAGAAGGAGATTAAAAACTTCGTAATCATAGGGCATGCCTCAAGCGGTAAGACAACTCTTGCAGAGTCATTATTATACAATTCTAATGCCACAAGTAGGCTTGGTGATGTTGATAAGGGAAATAGCAACCTTGATTTTGACTCGCAAGAGATAAAAAGGAAGATAACAATCAATCTAAGCGTTGCAAATACCGAATGGAATGGAAATAAATTGTACTTTATAGATACCCCAGGTTTTCTTGATTTTGAGGGAGAAGTCAGGGCCGGGGTAAGGGCTGCAGACAATGCTATCTGCGTAATAGACCCTTCGCAGGGCCCTGATGTAGGAACAGAGAGGTTTTTTGAAGTTGCAAAGAAGAAAGGGATACCCATTATATTTGTTGTTACAAAGATGAAGACATTTGATGGGGATATTGATGAGGTTATTTCCAAGATGAAGGATGTATTTGGCGGCAGTGTAACACCTATTCAAACTCCAGAAGGTGTGGGGGAAGGATTTTCGGGGGTAAAAGACCTTCTAAAAAGTACAGAAGATGAATCTCTTAAGGAGTCCATTATTGAAACGTCAGAAGAGTTGCTTGATAAATACATGGCAGGTGAGGAAATAAGCGATAAAGAACTCAAAGAAGCCTTTAAAAGAGGCTTGAAAAATGGTAATATATATCCTGTTCTCTTTGTGGATTCAAAAGCAGGTATAGGGGTTAAAGAACTTTTAGACTTTATTGCAGACTATGGTCTTACGACTTTTGAATCCGTAAGGGAAAAGGGTGTGCTAAATGGTGAAGAGGCCATTGTGGAACCTGATAATGAAAACATTGTTCTTTTTGTTTTTAAAGTGCTCCAGGAAGCACACCTTGGTGAACTTTTCTTTATAAAGGTTGTATCAGGAAAGATGGAGCCTGGCATAGAACTTCTCAACACGAACAAGGGTAAGATGGAAAAAATAAGCCAGTTATATGAGGTATTAGGTAAGGAAAGAAAAGAGGTAAAGTCACTTCTTCCAGGTTCTTTGGGCCTCGTTGTAAAACTCAAGGAGACTAAGACAGGGGATACCCTTGCCACCAAGAAATATCCAGTTGTTCTGAGCCCAATTGAATTACCAGAGCCCCTTGTGAATGTTGCCATACTCCCCAAAACAAGGGAAGACCAGGAAAAGGTGATGGAAGGCTTGAATAAAATTAAGACGGAAGACCCCACATTCTACTTCAAATATGATACAGAACTCAAACAAACACAGATTTTTGGCCTTGGAGAGGTACACCTTGATGTCATTGTTTCTAAACTTAAGGATAAGTTTGGCGTTGATGTTAATACAGATAGACCAAAGATACCGTATAGAGAATCTATCAGGAAAAAGGCAGAGGGCTTTGGAAAATTTGTTAAACAGACGGGTGGACACGGGCAGTATGGTGTATGCAACATTAGAATAGAGCCCTTGCCAAAAGACCAGGAGTATGAGTTTAAGGATGAAATTTTTGGTGGTGCTATACCCAACCAGTTCATACCTTCTGTTGAAAATGGTGTTAAAAAAGCCATGGAGAGAGGTGTTCTCGGCGCAAAGGTGGTAAATGTTAGGGTTGTTCTATATGATGGTAAGTATCATCCAGTGGACTCATCAAACTTTGCATTTGAGGTTGCTGGCTCTTTAGCCTTTAAAGATGCAGAAGGAAAAGCAGATCCATACCTACTTGAGCCCATCTATCTTGTTGAGGTTAGAATACCTGAACAGTACATGGGTGATGTTATGGGAGATTTAAATGCCAGGAGAGGGAGAATCCTTGGAATGGAAGCAGAAGGCAGGTATCAGAAGATAAAAGCATATGTTCCTCTTGCAGAACTGTATAGGTACTCCTCCACCCTAAGGTCCATTACAAAAGGAAGAGGAACATTCACAATGAAGTTTGACCATTACGATGAGGTGCCGCGGGAAATCTCTCAAAAGATAGTTGAAGAGTTGAAAAAAGAACAGGAAAGTGAGTAAATATGAGGTGGTCTCAAAGTTTTATACCTACAAGAAAGGAAAATCCACGAGAGGCTGAGATAGCCTCTCATAAGTATCTTGTGCGGGGTGGATTCATAGAGCAGCATGCAAGTGGTGTTTACGCATTTTTGCCCCTTGCCAGGAAGGTAATACTTAAGATAGAAAATATAATAAGGGAGGAGATGAACAAGATAGGTGCGCAGGAAGTTCTCCTTCCTGCACTTACTAATTCAGATGTCTGGAAGGATACAGGCAGGTGGGAAAGTTTTGGCAATGATATGTTTCGTCTTAAAGATAGGTGGGAAAGGGAACTTGCACTTGCTCCTACACATGAGGAGATAATGACTCTCCTTGCCAAGGAACATCTTAAATCTTATAGAGACCTGCCCCAAATATGGTATCAGATACAGACAAAGTTTAGAGATGAACCAAGGCCAAGAGGCGGTCTCCTTAGAGTAAGAGAGTTTGCAATGAAGGATTCATATAGTTTTGATGCCACATGGGAAGGCCTTGATGAAAGTTATCAAAAACACAAGAATGCATATCTAAACATATTTAGCAGGACAGGGCTTCAAGTTAGCGTTGTGAAGGCATCCTCAGGACTTATGGGAGGCAGTGATTCTGAAGAGTTTATGGTGCTTTCAAAAAGTGGTGAAGACAGAATTGTTTATTGTCCAAAGTGTGGATACAGTGCCAACATTGAGGTGGCTGAGGCGAGGGTAGGCAATCCCTTTGTCCAATCTAAGTTTACAAAAAAGGAAAAGGTGCATACACCCGGTGTTAGAACAGTAAAGGAGGTAGCGGAGTTTCTCGGTATAGAGCCCTCTCTTATAGTGAAGAGCCTTCTTTATAGGACCCAGGATAAGAGGGATATACTTGTGCTTATAAGAGGGGATTATGAAGTAAGTGAGGCAAAACTATCAAAGATATATGGCCAAGAGCTTCAACTATCCTCCAGAGAGTATATCTTAAAGAAATTTAATGCAGAGCCAGGGTTTATAGGACCCATTGATGCACCAGTGGATGAAATTATAGCGGATGAGTCTATAAGGAACCTTTCTCGTTTTGTAGTTGGTGGAAATAGGAATGACTATCATATTGTTGGTGTTAATCTTGATGATATAAAGATAAATAGATTTGCTGACCTTAGGGAGGTTCGTGAGGGGGATATATGCCTTAAGTGCGGTGGAGGACTTTCCCTGGAAAACGCAATAGAAGTTGGGCATATTTTCAAATTGGGCACGAAGTATTCGGCCTCCTTAGGTGCAATGTTTACAGACCAAAATGGAGAGAAAAAGCCTATTATAATGGGTAGTTATGGCATTGGAGTTGGAAGAATAATGGCAGCCAATGTAGAGGTTAATCATGATGATAAGGGTATTATCTGGCCTTTTTCTATAGCGCCTTATGAGGTGGATATAATAGAGATAGACCACAAAAAGACCGAAGATTTTGCATTTAAACTTTACAAAGAACTCAAATCTAAGGGTTATGATGTGATATGGGACGATAGAGATATAGGGGCAGGTGCCAAGTTTAAAGATGCAGAACTTGTTGGCATACCTATTTCCGTGGTGGTCTCTCCCAAGAAGATAAAAGATGGCACCTTAGAGGTACAGGTTAGAAAGACTGGTAAGCAGTTTGATGTAAGAGAGGAAGAACTCTTATCGCAACTTAAGAATTTAAAAAAGGAACTTTGATGGAAAGAGAGGCGATAATAAAAGAAGTTGAAAAAATCCTTGAGCCCATACTTAAGGCAAAAGACCTTATACTGGTTGATATAGAATACAAGGGTTTAGGTTCAAGATCTGTGTTGTCTATTTACATAGATGGTAAGAGTGGTCCTGTTACATTAAAAGAATGTGAAGAGGTTTCCAATCTTTTATCCTTAGAACTTGATGCAAGGGATATAATTGAACACTCCTATGTTCTTGAGGTTTCATCTCCTGGACTTGATAGGGTGCTTAAAACCGATAGAGAATTAAAGTGGGCATTAGGTAAAAAGGTTAAACTTCATCTTAGAGATGGGAGCGAGTTAAAGGGTAGATTTAAAGATTTTGATAGCGAGAGTTTTTTTATAGAGTTAGGCGGAGAAAAGGTTGAAAAAATTAAAAGAAGTGAGGTAATAAAAATAAAACTCGACGAGGTATGACATGAGGGCATTTGAATTTAAAGAACTTATAAATAGTATAAAACATCAACGCAGGGGCATAAAGGATGATAATTTCATCTTAGAAACCTTAAGGGATGCTATTCTTATTGCTTTAAGGAAGAGAATTGGGATGGGTGATGATGCTGTTGAGGTTAACATTGATCCAAGGGAGTTTAAATTAAGAATACGCATAAAAAAGGTTGTAAAAAAGCATGTCCTGGACCCAATAAAAGAGATTTCAATAGAAAAAGCAAAGGAAATTACATCTGGGGATGTCAAAGAGGGAGAACTTGTATGGACAGAAATTGAGCCTTCTGAACTTGATAGGTCCACTGTTTACAAGATAATGAACGTGTTCCATCAGCGCATTAAAGAGGCTGAGAAGAGGTATATTTACAGGGACTTTGAAAATCGTATTGGTGATATCATTACAGGGACTATTCAAAAGGTTGATAAAACGGGCGTATATGTGTCCTTAGGCAAGGTTGAAGCGATATTGCCTCCTGATGAGCAGATAAAAAAGGACAAATACAGGCAGGGAGGTGAAATAACAGCCATGATTTTGCGAGTGAATGAGTCAAAGAGATATCCAATTGTAATCCTTACGAGAACACACCCTGACTTTGTAAAGAAGATGGTAGAAAAGGAGATTCCAGAGATCCTTGAGAATACAGTGGAGATAAAATCTGTTGCAAGGATACCAGGTGAAAGGAGCAAAATAGCAGTGTATTCTAAGAATCCGAGAATTGACCCTGTTGGCGCCTGTCTTGGTCAAAAAGGAACAAGACTTTCTAAACTCATACAAGATATAGGAGAGAGAATAGAGGTAATTAAATGGAGCCCTAATATCTTAGAATTTGCTTACAATGCATTACAGCCTGCCAAGCCTTTACTTCTATATAATGAGGGCGATAAAATTATAGCAGTTGTAAAAGATGAGGACATTCCTCAGGCAAAGGGTGAGGGCGGTAGTAATGTTATACTTGCTTCAAAACTCGTTGGGAAAGAAATACTTGTAGTGGGAGAGAAAGAGGCTAAAACTCCACAGAAAGGTGTCACCATACTTGAAATAGGGAAAAAGTTTGGCAAGAGAATAGAGGAAGAATTAAGAAAGCAAGGTATTTTTGTTTTTTACGATGTTCCCCCGCTCCGTAAACTCCTTGATATAAGGGGAGTCGGTGAAAAACTTGCTTATGAGATTCTTGATTTTATAGAAGAAAAATTAGAGGAGAGAAAAAAAGGACAATGAAGGAAAAAAAGAAAGAAAAAACGAGAAAGATTTCTGATCTTGCTCGAAAACTTGGAATGTCCAATAGTGCAATACTGGATATCTTGAAAGAAGCCGGGTTTAAGGTAAGAACAGCGCAAACCAAACTCACTAAAGAGATGGAGAAGGCTGTGAAAGAAAGGCTTCATGAACTTGAGAATAAGGAATTAGAAAGAATAGAGAAGAAGAAGGAGATTTGGGGTATAAAGGAGGAGACAAAGCCCGCGAAAAGAAAAGAGCAAAAAAGAGAGGTAAAACCCAAGAAGGTAGTACAAAGGCCCCAAAAGATAAAGAAAAAGAAAACGCGAGTTAAGGAAGAAGAACAGAATAAGGAAATAGTGATCAATCCAGACACCGCTATTACAACACAGGATTTTGCCAAAATACTTGGGAAAGACCCTGTAGAAATAATACAAAAGGCCTTTGAAGCAGGAATGATGATAACCATAAATCAAGTGCTTAGTGAAGACCTTTTAGAACTTCTTGCAGATGAATTCGGATATGAGTTAAGGTTTGAGAAACAGGAGACAACAAGTGAGGTAGATGAGGAGGAACTGGATGAAGAGAAAATTCCTGTTGTTACAGTGATGGGGCATGTGGACCATGGAAAAACTACGCTTTTGGACTATATAAGAAATACTCATGTTGCTGAAAAAGAGGTTGGCCGTATCACGCAGAGTATAGGAGCATATCAGGTAGAAAGAAAGGGAAAGAAAATCACATTCATAGACACTCCAGGTCATGAAGCCTTTTCTGCCATGAGGGCAAGAGGAGCACAGGTAACAGATATAGTAGTACTTGTTGTTGCTGTAACTGAGGGAGTGAAGGAACAGACAGTTGAGGCAATAGACCATGCAAAGGCCGCTGGAGCACCTATTGTCGTTGCTCTAAATAAGATAGACCTCCCCACAGCAGATGTAGAAAAGACCAAGAGAGAACTTTCAAAGCATGGATTAATTCCTGAAGAATGGGGTGGAGATACCATGATGGTACCTATTTCGGCAAAGACAGGAAAAGGCGTGGATGAACTTCTTGATGCTATTTTACTGGTTGCAGAGACACTTGAACTTAAGACCACCTCTTTAGGTAGGGCCAGGGGTGTTGTACTTGAGTCCGAGATGAAGAAGGGTATGGGTCCTGTTGCAACAGTTATTATTACCAGAGGCACTCTCAGGTTAAAAGACAATGTGGTTGTGGGTGATACATTTGGCAAAGTCAGAGGGCTTGTAGATGACAGAGGTAGAAGATTAAAAAGCGCAGGTCCTGCCACTCCTGTTATGATTCTTGGCCTTGATGAACTTCCTTCTCCTGGTGATAAACTTGAGGTGGTAGAGAATGAGAAGAAGGCTAAAGAGATTGCTAAGGAAAGGAAAGCATTAAGAAAGCGGCAAATACAGAGAGGAGAGACATCTTTCATACTTGAGAGAATAGAGGAGAAGATAAAGAAGGGAGAACTTAAAGAATTACCGTTTATAGTAAAGGCGGACTCATATGGGTCTTTGGAGGCAGTAATAGATTCACTTTCACAGATGAGCATAGGAGACACAAAGCCATTGGTTGTCCACAAAGGGGTTGGCGCTATCACAGAAAGTGATGTAGATCTTGCAAGTGCTTCACAACTTGTTATCCTGGGATTTAACACAAAACCTGACCAGAGAGCAAAAACGCTTGCGCATGAGCGTGGGGTCACCATAAAGACATACAAGATCATTTATCATCTACTTGAAGATGTGGAGAAAATGCTTAAAGGACTTATTAAGCCTGTCATAGTAGAGGAATCCCTTGGTATAGCAGAAGTTAAAGAGGTCTTCAGAATTGCAAAAATAGGTAATGTGGCAGGTTGCTTTGTCACAAGTGGAAAGATAGAGAAGGGCGCAATGTGTCGTGTAAAGAGAGGGGATGAGGTTGTGCATGAGGGTAAGATCATATCCCTTAAGCATTTTAAGGATGATGTGGATGTTGTTAAAGAAGGGCAGGAGTGCGGTGTGAAAATTGAGAATTTTGAAAAGGTAAAGCCAGGGGATATTCTTGAGGTATTTAAATTAGAAGAAAAATTTGAGTATTAAGAATGATTGTTGGGGTTTTGGTTGTTGATATATACATACCTGAGTCCAATTCTTTAAAAGAAAAAAGAAGCGTTTTAAAGAGGCTTAAGGATAGAATAAGAAACAAGTTTAATGTCTCTGTATCTGAGATAGATGAACACGATATATGGAGGAGGGCAAGAATAGGAGTTGCCCATGTCTCATCAAATGGTAAGTTTACAGGGCAAGAACTACAGAAGGTGGCCAAATTTCTTGAAAACGATTTTCAGGTAGAAGTACTTGACTATGAAATGAGGTATTTATAAAATGGTAGAAAAGGAAGTTAAGATAAAAAATAAACTGGGTATACATGCAAGGCCAGCAACAAGTTTTGTGCAACTTGCAGAAAAGTTCAAATCCAATATTACTGTAGAAAAGGATGGTATGGAGGTCAATGGAAAGAGCATTCTTGGTATGATGATGCTTGTGGCACCCAGAGGAACAAAGATAAGAATAAGAGCAGATGGGCCAGATGAAAAGGAAGCTTTAAGGGCACTTGTAAAACTTGTGGAGGATGGGTTTGGAGAAGAATAAAGAAATGCTTTTAAAGGGACTTCCAATCGCCCCCGGTCTTGTTATAGGGAAGGCACTTATCTGGAGACACAAGAGAATAGAACCGAACAGGCGCTTTGTGTCAGAGGGAGAAAGAGAGAAAGAACTTTTCAATTTTCATAGGACCCGTGAAATTATGCTGAAAGACTTGGAAAATCTTAAAAAAAACCTTCCATCACGTATCACGCAGTTCATAGATTTTCAGATTGCCATTTTAAGTGATACAGATTTTCTCAAAGATGTAGAGTACTACATAAAAGAAAGGGGAAGAACAGCAGAGTATGCTGTTTATCAATCACTTGATGATAAGGTGGACGAACTTAAAAAAAGCGGTATTGAGTATTATAATGATAGGGCTAAGGAACTTGAGACGCTGTATTTTGATTTTGTTAATTATTTAAGAAATGAAGAAAAGAGGAAGGTCAGAGGTAAGGATGTAGTGCTTTTTGCGGATGATATTACCATAGAGGAGAGTATAAGGATTGTAAATTCTGATGTTAAGGCGGTTGTGTTAAAGGAAGGGGGAAAAACATCTCATGCTGCAATTATCCTTAGGGATTACAAAATACCTGCTGTGTTTGGGGTAGGTGATTTCTCACAAAAGGTAGAGGATGGTAGCACGGTTATTATTAACGGATGGAAGGGAGAAGTAATTGTCAATCCTCAGAGTACTACCATTGAGAGGTTCAAGAGTTTACTTGATAAGTACAAAGAAGAGGCAAAAGGTCTCTCTGAGATGAAGGATCTTCCAGCAATTACGACAGATGGACGTGATATAACACTTATGGCAAACATTGATCTTCCACAGGAAATAGACCTTGTCCTCAGCGAGGGTGCTCATGGGATAGGCTTATTTAGAACCGAACTTCTTTTTTACGAATATGGTGACGATGAAAAAAAGCAGGAGGAGATATACAAGGATATATGCGAAAAGGTATATCCATTTCCCTGTATAATAAGGGCCTTTGACTTAGGTGGTGATAAAGTTATCAAGGGTTATAGAGAGAAAAACCCATTTCTCGGATTAAGGGGTATAAGACTATTACTTGAAGAAGAAGAGCAGTTTAGAAAACAGATAAGAAGTGTTTTGCATGCTAATACCAAAGGCAATGTTAAATTTATGGTTCCTATGGTGACAACATCATGGGAGGTGAAAAAAACAAGAGCCATTTTTCTTGAAGAGGCTAAGAAACTTTCAGAAACAGAGGATATACATATTCCTGAGTTTGGCATAATGGTAGAAGTACCTTCTATTGCCCTAACAATTGAAAATATAGCATCTTATATAGACTTTGTTAGTATTGGGACCAATGATTTGACCCAGTATACCCTTGCTGTTGATCGGCGAAACAGTAAGGTTTCATATCTTTTCCAGCATACGCATCCATCGGTTTTAAAACTTATAAAAAAGATTGCTGAGGCAGGCAAGAAGTATGGTTTTAGGGTTGGTGTGTGTGGAGAAATATCATCTGACCCGGTGGGTATCATCCTTCTTATTGGATTGGGCGTAAGTGAACTTTCCCTTACCCCTTCTCTTATACTTGAGACTAAGAAACTTATAAGAAAGTTATCAATACAAGAGGTTGAATCGCTTGCCAATAAGGCCCTTCTTCTTTCCGATGGAGAAGAAGTAAATGTACTTATAATGGAGTTTTTGAAAGAGAAGTCCCCTGAAATAGTAGAAAAGTATGGTCATTTCTGATATTGTTTCCAAAAGTGCGGATGAAACAAGAAAAATAGGTAAAGAATTCGCTAAGATAGTAAAAAAAGGTGAGGTTGTATTTCTGGAAGGCAATCTTGGAGCAGGAAAAACAGAGTTTGTAAGGGGTTTTGTTGAATATCATGGGATTAAAGACATTAAAAGCCCATCATTTACTGTTGTTTTTGAACATCAATCAGCACTTGGTTTTCCCATCTATCATATAGACCTTTATAGATTTGAAGGTGGATACATAGAACTCCTTGAAAGAGGTATCATTGACCTTTTTGAAAAAAGAGATGGCATTGCACTTGTTGAATGGGCTGACAGAATAGAAGGTTTCTACATGCCTCAATACATTGTAAAACTCCTGCACCTTTCAGAGAGAGAGAGACGGATAAGGATAGAGAAAAACTTTTAGATTTTAAGTTCTATAAGAATTGGTGCATGGTCTGAGCCCATCACGTCTTTTAATATCACACTTTTTTGAACATTGTTTTTAAGTTCTTCAGATACAACAAAGTAATCAATTCGCCATCCTATGTTTCTTGCTCGTGCATTAAATCGGTAGGACCACCATGTATAATGACCACCTTCTTTTGTGAACATTCTAAATGTATCAATATATCCATGAGACAGAAGTACATCAAACCACTCTCTCTCCTCTTTGGTAAATCCTGGATTAAACATATTGTTCTTTGGGTTTTTCAGGTCTATCTCTTTATGTGCAACATTAAAATCACCTGTTATTATTATGGGTTTGTTTTTTCTTAATTTTTCTGCATATTCCAAAAGTGCAGCATTGAAGGCGAGTTTGAAATCTAATCTCGGAAGTCCGTGTTGAGCATTTGGAAAATAGACATTAAGTATATAAAAATCTTTGAACTCAAAGGTCTGGAGCCTACCTTCTACATCATACTCCTTGATACCAAGTCCGTATGTATAATTTAAAGGCATAATATCTGATTTAATATACGCTGAAACACCTGCATATCCCTTCTTTTTGGCCGGATAAAGAAACAGTCTATAACCCTTTACATTGCGGGCAATTTCTGGAAAAGATTTTTCATCAGATTTTATCTCTTGTATAAACACACCGCTTGGCTCATAGCGGAAAATGTCTAAAAATCCCTTTTTAACACATGCCCTGATGCCGTTAACATTCCAGGAAATGAATCTGTATAACATGGCTATTTCTGCAAAAATTGTTCAAGTTCTTTAACATTTTCAATGCTACCAATAAAAAGCGGTGTTCTTTCATGTATATCATGTGGAACCTTGTCCAATATGGGTGTATATCCGTCTGACGCATATCCCCCTGCCTGTTCTACAATAAATGCAAGTGGCTGTGCTTCATAAAGGAGACGGAGTTTTCCATTTGGATGAGCCATGTCTTTGGGGTAAAGAAATATGCCACCATAGAGCAGGTTTCTATGAAAGTCAGCAACAAGAGAACCAATGTATCTCAAAGAATATGGTCTTTGGGTCTTTTTATCTGGTGTAGTTATGAAGTCAATATAATTTTTGAGTTTCTCATCCCATTTCTTATAGTTTCCCGTATTTATAGAAAATATCTTGCCCTTTTTCGGTATTTTAATATCCTTATGGGATAGAATAAACTCTCCAACAGATGGGTCAAGCGTAAAGCCATGAACGCCATTCCCTGTAGAGTAAACGAACATGGTACTTGATCCGTATATGATGTATCCTGCTGCTACAAGTTCTCTGCCCGGTCTCATGAACTGTTTCTCGTCCACAAAGTCATCCATTTTGTTGTATATGCCAAAGATTGTTCCAATACTAACATTAACATCAATATTAGATGAGCCATCAAGGGGGTCAAAAACAACTAAGTATTTACCGCGTTCACATTGAACAGCCTCCTCCTCCTCTTCGGATGCAAGGCCTATCACATTACCCCCTCTACACAAAATATGTTTCATTGTGTTGTTAGCAAATAGGTCTAATTTTTTCACCTCATCCCCTGTCACATTTTTAGAGCCAGTATATCCCAGTATATCAACCAATCCGGCCTTGTTTACTTCTCTTGAAATAATCTTTGCCGCAAGGGCAATTTCTGAGAATAGTTCTGTGAACACACCACTTGCATGTGGATATTTTCTCTGTTCCTCAATGAGAAACCTGGTGAGGTTCATGGTTTGTTTTTCCAAGAGAATCCTCCTTTTTAATAAAATTTTAATCAAAAATATATGTATAAGCAAAGACCCACCCAAAGGTGGGTCTTAAAGATGGGTAAGAATTTTCTCTTTTATTTTGTCAAAATAACCTTTTCGCTTTCTTTAAGTGCACCTGTCTTAACAAAGACAACATAAATTCCTGTTTTTAGATGGTTTACATTTAGGCTAATCTCTCTCTCTGGTTTAAATGTTCCTTTATAAAACCTCTGACCCATTATGTTGTATATACTTACATCCACAGGATATGTTGGCTTTCTTGAGAATTCAAGATGAAGTTTACCATTATAAATAGACATGTGTTTAAGGGATAAGATGGTATTGATCATTGTGGAATTTATTGATTTAGATGTTGGTATCCATCTGTATGCAGTCCCATTTGAGGGAAATGGTGCGGTTCTTCCCTTTGTGCCGCTTTCGTTCTCCAGGCCAATTGTTGTGGTAGCGTCATTTGTTATGTCTTTGTATTGAAATACTATTTCACCGTTTGGGTAAGGTATGACCTGGAAGGTTTGTGGAGAATTGTTTCTATTATTAACCACATTGTCATAGGTTACTACAAATTCGTCGCTCCCTGCGTAATAGTTTATCTCACCACCATCTCGAGGATTTAAATCCCTCCATAGTGGTGCAACAACGGCATTGGGGTTCGCTGGAGATGGGATTTGCTGAGGATTGTATAGTGTTGACCTTGATGTAAAACTCAAGAATCCATTACTACAGACGAAAACGCTATTGTATTGTTGGCCGTAAAAAGTGAATGTGAAGGGTAGATCTATACGTACTGATTGATCGTCTTCTGTTATAAAGGTTGTATGCGATGCTTTTATCCAGTTGTATGCAGTGGTTGTAAGGGTATAATCAGAGCCATTTCCCACTCCTTCATGTTTGATGAACTCATCCCAATGAGTATTTCTTGAAGTTGGGAGGTTATCGTAGTTTCCACCATAGGGCGTTTGGTTATAATGGTCTGGGTCTTTTGGATAATATATGGAGATGCCATATGAATCATTGGAGTAATCATTTTGTGTATGTCTTGATATAACAGCATCTGATATGGCGTTCATAACATCATGGGCTGCATTCCTTAATGAGGCAGGAAG
>CAJXJZ010000039.1 GCA_913055745.1 uncultured bacterium
TAACCTTAATTTATTTTTAAGAATGAACACCCTTTTGGTCAATATTTAATTTGAGTGAACAATGGCCTATAGTGTAGATTATTTTTGAGAAATCCCGATATATTGACTGCTTTAAAAAAACGCTGTAAAATCAAAATAACTGTAAAATAAGGAGGATAGTATGTTAGAAATGCTGTTTTTATGCTCCTTTGTAATTAAGGTTCAGGTATATAAAGCACCTATAAAATATCAACCTGACTTCTTCTCCTCCAATATTGCTGTTATATCCCTGGGAGAAAAACTTAACGCAGACACACTTATTGGAGGATGGTATAGGGTAAAATACGAGGGTAAAATAGGGTATATTCACAATTCAGCAGCAAGGCGTTTTAAAGGCTTTAATCTTCTTCAAATAAAAAAGGGCGAAGGGAAAGATGATGATGCTATATCACTTGCAGCAAAGGGGTTTACAGAAGAGAATGCAAAAAGCACCTCATCATATGATTTTCGTGGGGTTGAGTATTTAGAAAGATTTAACGTAAACACAAAGGAAATCCGGGACTTTAGAAAAGGAGGCGGACTGTGAAAAAGTTGTATTTTGCTTTCTTATTGGTGTTCCTTTCGTCCTGTGCTTCACTCGGCCATCAAAAGGTATCCTTCATGGATGTTTCTCAAAGAGACGAATACCACATAGGAAGGATAACCTGTGCAAGGCTTATCTCAAGTTATCCATTGCTTAAAAACGATAGCCTTACCAAATATCTTACCATCTTAGCGAACTATCTTGCAACGTTTTCTAAAAGGCCTTATATCTTTAAAGGTTATCATGTAGGCGTTTTGAACACAGACAAACCCATGGCATTTTCAACACCTGGTGGCTTTATATTAATATCCAAGGGCCTTATTAAAGAACTGAACAATGAAGACCAATTAGCAGCCGTGATGGCACACGAGATAGGTCATATAGTAAAAAGGCATAGCCTCTCATACATTAAAGCAAGTCATCTCCTTGATTTTACATCAAATCTTGCAAAACGGATAGGAGAGAAAAGACTCTGGGATGAAAGAAAGAGAAAGATAGCGCAAATGTCTATTGATATTACAAACCTATTACTCAAAAGGGGATATTCAAGAAAACAGGAGGAGGAGGCAGACCGTGAGGCAGTGAGTATTCTGAAGAAAAGCGGTTATAATCCCCATGCTATCATAGAAGTTCTTGAAAAGGCCCAAAAGCGTACACAACACGGCATCACTCAATTTACAAGGACCCACCCTTATCCAGAAAAAAGAATTGTTCTATTAAAGAACATAGCACCGTCTAAAAAGGTCTCTCAAAAGAGAACCAAACGGTTTCTTTTGTACAAGAACATGTTGTGAAAAAGAAAACTCCCTATATTCTTTTACTCTGCATCGCCTTTTTTCTTACATTATTTTATCGTTTTTCACCTTATTTTCACAAGTTGGATAATGTTTTTTACGATATGTATCAGAGGGCATTCCCTCTTGATATTAAGCATTCCAATGTCGTTTTTGTTAAAATCGACCAAAAGAGCCTTGATGCATTAAAAGAAAATGCCTTTATATCCTGGCCATGGCCCCGTAGTGTGTATGGCACACTCTTAAACGTGTTAAAAGATGCAAAGGCGAAAGAGGTATTGATTGATTTAATACTCTCCAGCCCATCTGTTTATGGAAATGCGGATGATTCTATATTTAAGAGTGCTATTGAACAATACCACAGTGTTTATCTGCCATTTATGTCAGGTAGCGGTAAAAAAATAACCAAATGGAGAAAAAGCAAAGAAAAGATACCCTTAGAGTATGCAAACCATTGCATAGAAACAGATAGGACACTACTTCCTTATACCATGTTTCAAGATGTCATAAAAGGCATGGGAGATGCAAGAGGTTTTCCAGACAAAGACGGTATCTTTAGAAAATACCCTATATGCACAAAAATAAAAAATCAAATATTCCCATCCTTTGCCCTATCCATCTTTCCAAAAGACACATTATTGAACATATTAAAAAGATACGATAAAAAATTCTTGTATCTTAGGTTTCCAAAATCCAATGCATTCAAATCTTACAGTTTTATTGACCTTATATCTCTTTATAAAGAAGGCAAATTGCGGAATGCATTGAAAGGCAACATAGTAATTTTGGGTGCAACCGCGCCAGGGCTCCTGGACTTAAAGCCTACCAGTATATCACAAAACACTCCAGGAATGTTTTTGCACGCAACCCTCATAGAAAACATGAGGCACCATACTTTTATAAGACATCTTAGTTCCTCTTTATCCATCCTTTTTGTCTTTTTACTAAGTATAGGGTTTTACCTCATTTATTCACTCAGATTGCCACTTTCTGTGCGTTCAATTGCCCTTTTCGGGTTCTTTCTTATGCTTTTAGCATTGAGCATGGGATCATTTGATAGGTTAAATCTCTTTATATCACCTCTTTTGTTCCTTCTTCCATTACTCAGTTCATACATTATGTTTGTTTCATACGACTATATGGTAAAGGACAGAGAGAGAAGGCTTGTAAAAAAACTCTTTAGGCACTATGTATCAGAGAGTTTGCTTGAAGAGATATTAAGGAGCAACAAGCCCATTAAATTGGGGGGTGAGAAAAAGGAGATCACTATTATGTTTTCTGACATTGCCTCCTTTACGAGCATTTCAGAAAAACTTGCGCCAGAGAGGGTTGTTGAATTACTGAATACCTTGCTTGAAGAGATGTCCAACATCATAATGGATGAAAAAGGTTATATTGACAAGTATGAAGGAGATGCTATAATGGCATTTTGGAATGCTCCAGTGGATACGCCATATCATGCTACCTATGCCTTGAGCGCTGCGATAAAATGTACAAAGGTGCTTAAAAATAAGATAAATCCTATATTAAAAACAAGGGGACTTATGCCGCTATGTGTGAGATTTGGGATAAACACTGGAGAGGCTGTGGTTGGGAACATAGGCTCTATGAAGCGGTTTGACTACACTGCCATAGGTGATAGCGTAAACCTTGCATCAAGACTTGAGGGTGCAAATAAGGTATATGGCACATCTATAATAGCAAGCGAATTTACAAAGATGGTATCTGAAAAAGAATCACCTTCACTATTTGTTTTTAGGGAACTTGATATGGTTCGTGTAAAAGGAAAGGAGCATCCTGTTAAAATATATGAGGTTGTGGGATTTAAAAAGGATGTGGATGATGAAAAAATACATATCATAGATTTATATGAAAAGGCACTCCACCTTTACAGAGAGGGCGCATTTAAAGAGGCAAAGAAAATCCTTTCTGAAGTGGCAAATAAGGATAAGGTATCAGAGGTTCTATTAAAACGATGTTTATATCTTATTGAAAACCCACCCCAAAAATGGGATGGCATATTTATAATGAAAACAAAATAAATCACTTGCTTTGAATACTCGCCTTTGGCCTCTTTTTGTAAAATATACTTGACAATACGGAAGGCAACCTTTACAATATGACAACTAAACTTAACAGGAGGTGAAGCATGTGTTATCATGAGAGGATATGGAGGTCTAACCTCTATATAACAGGGTGCTCAATACTACTATCTCTCCTATTGCTTGCCCTTCGTACCCCTTCTAATGTTGTGCTCTCCTCATTTGGCATACTTGGATTTGCTGTTTTTCCCCTTCTATTTTACAGGAAAAAACTCAAAGAAGAGCGGGACGAGATGATAAGAGAGATTGAGAGAAGAGCAAAGACACTATCCTTGAGAGTTACTTTCATTTTCCTCTTCCTTGTGCTTTGGTTTATCTTTATACTGCACTCTAATGCTGAGGTAGTAAAAATTTCCAGTTTGCTACTTGTCACTATTTTATGGCTCACATTGTTATTATTGCTTGTTATACAAAGCGTTGTGGGATTATATTATCTAAAAAAGGGAATAAAAAGTGAAAATTAAAAACAAACTCAAGGAATGGCGTGTGAGAAAGGGTGATCTGACCCAGGAAGAACTCGCAAAGAAAATAGGGGTATCAAGACAAACTATAAATGCCATAGAAAAAGGAAAATATTTGCCATCCCTCCAACTTGCATTCAAACTGAGTCTTTTCTTTGATGTACCAATAGAGGAAATCTTCTATGTAGTAAATAATAAAAAGAGAGGCTGAGGTGGCAGGTCGTAAGCCCTGCCACCTTTATTTATTCAACCCATATTTTTATCCCTCCATCTTCAGACTCTATGTTTACAAGTTCCTCCCCGCTTTCAATCTCATTTAATATCTCATTCCAATCCAATTCATTTAGCATATCCATACTCTGCTTTACTTTTTCATTCTTTTCTGTTACACGCTTTGGTACGAGGTATTTTATATACTTTGTGACTTTAAGAAGAGAAAGCGGTACTTTGAGATTCACTGTTTCATTGTCTTCTTCGGACTCCACATAGATGCGTAGATATCTTTTCTTCTTATTCTTAGGCTTTGTTGTGCTATCCTCTATCTCTTTCAACAGTTCTACCGCCTTTTCAGGGCTTATCTTGCCCTCCTCTACCATCTTCAGTATCTTCAATCTCTCCTCATTCATTTTTACCCTCCTTTTCTATAAAATGTAATTCGCCATCCCCTGCAGAGAGAGATATGTAAAGTTCTGCAAAGGGTGGATTGCCCCACTCAATAGGGAATTTCATGCCTTTAAGTCTATCAGGTAGCGTTAAACTACCTATGGGAACATTGGAACTGAGTTTAAAACTGGCATCCTCTGGCACAAAGATACGTACATCACCTGCCATAGCCTCCAAATGGAGATCCTTGAGTTTTTTGTATTTTATCTCTGCATCGCCTGCCAACATGTTTATTTTAATAGGGAAGGAAACATCCTTCATCCTTACATCACCTGCCCTTATCTCAGCCCACAAAGGCATATCCAAAGGCACCTCAATATAGGCATCACCAAAGGGAATATCTATCTTCAGCATGTCTTTCTTCTTTTTAATATTTGCCTTCCCTTCCCCCTTTACATGGATAAAATCATTCTCTGATGTTCTCACATCAACATCCCCTGCTCCTACAGAAAGTTCTATCTTATTTATATTCTCTTTTGGAATACTCTCTTCAAACTCACCTGGCGTGCCCTTGATCGCCGCAAATACTATACCAGGCACCATGGACAATGTGCCTTGTACAACCTTTCCAACTAAACTCATGACATTTACACCATCTGGGATATCCTTCTTAGAATCTCTTTCCGCTTTCTCTTTTACTGCATTAAGCAAACGCTCTGCCTCTTCTACGGTTATCTTACCTTCTTGTAGCATTGTGAGTATCTTCAATCTCTCCTCACTCATTTTTACCCTCCTTTAGTTTTTTAAGGACCTCGTCAACACTTATCTCTCCCTTATAAAGGCTATCAATTAACTCGGATATATCCGTTTCTTCATGTTCTGTCTCATACCCAAGGGCCTGTAATATCTCTTTGTATCTCTGCCTCACTGTTGGGTATGAGATGCCTAACATTCTTGCAACCTCGGATAGATTTCCCCATGTCTGCAAAAACAGCCTTAAAAACTCTATCTGCTCATCGTTTAGTCTGCAAAGTTCACATATCTCAAAACTTCCAGATATTTCTGTTCCACAGGATGGGCACCTGTATTTTACGATCTTTAAAGGACCTCCACATACAGGGCACACAGAAAGACCTTTTTTCCTCATTATCACCTCCTGTTGAGATAAATTATAAATCTATCTTTATAAACTGTCAAATGAAATTGATGAAATTATAAATATTAACTTATAAATTTCTGAAGTTAAATACCCCTCTGGAAAATAGATTCAATGTCTAATCCTATATCGTATCTTAATACCTCATAAAATCTTACCAGAGGAAGACCTACAACATTGTAATAGTCTCCTTCTATCCTCTCAACAAAGATACCTGAAAACTCCTGTATAGCATAGGCCCCTGCCTTATCAAGTGGGTTGTATCTTAAAAATGCTATATCCAATAACTTCTCTGTTATTTTTATAAATTTTACTCGTGTTATAACATTGTATGCCCTTATTCTTCCATTTTCTTTAAAAACCATGCCTGTTATTACTTCATGCCACCTGTCAGAGAGTTTCATTAATGTGTTTCTTGCCTCATCAATATTCTTTGGCTTTTCTAATATCTCATTACCCTGTGCCACTATTGTATCAAATCCTACGATAATGCCATCCTTTTCTATGCACTCTATTTTGCTCTTTGCCTTTTCTATGGGAAATGTTTTGACATCTTTTGTGCGCGCGTGCTCCATACATGGTTTCAAAGTAGAGGCAGCAAAACCAAAATCTCGCAAAAGTTTTATTCTTCTTGGTGATGTTGTTGCTACATATATCTTACTCATCAAGTAGTTTTCTAAGGTCGTGTTTTTCAAGGAAATATTCAAATGTAATGGGCACGACCTTAAGTAGTATCCTTGCCATTGCCTTTGCAAGTTCCCTCATCTCCCATTGAGCCGCCTTATTTAGCCTCAACCTCATCAGGTTCATTATAGAACGCATATTCATTGTCCAATAAAGTGTGGTCCTCATACCCCATGGGAGTACACATCTTGCTGCCTCTTTTCTTAGACCATTCTCTACGAGTTTGTTATAGAGATCAAAGGACTTTTTAAAATGCTCCATGACCTCTTTAAATAGTTTATCGCTTTCTTGTATATGATGCTCTCTAAGGCCAAGAAACTCTGGAGGTACATGAACAAGAGAGTTCAAGAATTCAACACTGTCCCATCTATCTTGCTCTATACCCTTTTGTGGGTGCGTATATCTAAAAGACCTCTTTAGTGGACTTGCTATCCTATGCCTTAGAAGTTGCTCTCCAATGTACATAGGAATACCATGGATTAAAAACCTGAATACCTGCTGTTCAAATGGCGTCTCATGACCGAGGTCTATGAGTTTCTTTACAAGTTTTTTATTTGCCTCTTCTGTACCCTCTGAAAGATAGGATATTCTTGCTACGCGTGCTGGGGTAAGGTCATCACCCAGCATCTCCTCAAGTTCAATATACCCTCCACCTTTTATGTATTCTCTAATTGGTGGATTAAATACTGTCAATTACTTTAATGCTTTTTCGACGAATGTCTCAAATATGTAAAATAATGTCTCAAGTGAGGAAAGAGATACCCATTCGCCCTTTCCATGAATATTTCCACCAATTGGATAGAGTATTACTGAATGTATACCTTTTTCTGCAAAAAATCTTGCATCAGTCGCACCATGTTCCTTGATAAATCTTACATCTTTATGAAGGACTTCTTTTATGCTATCCTTCACCCTCAAAAGATATGGATTATCAGTGGGTGTCTCTACAGGCTCTCCGTAAGATATAACCTCAAAATCTGCATCACTGGGTAGATATTTTTTGATCTCCTCTTTTGTTTTTTCTACTGTAAGTGGTGCAACAAAACGAATATCAAGAAACATTTCAGCATGGTCTGGGACCCTGTTTACCGAATCTCCACCTGTGAGTTTTCCAAGATTAATTGTATTGTGCCAGTGTTCCTCAATATTGCAAGGCTCTTTTGGGAAAAGGCCAGAATGTTTGATTTTTTCAAATACATCTATGCACTTTTCTATGGCATTTTCCCCTTCCCAAACCCTTGAGCCATGAGTGGCCTTGCCATGACAGGTTATTTTTACGTGTAGGACGCCTTTTGAGGCAATAACAAGATTAAAATCCCCACCCCCATCCGGTATTACAGCAAACTCGGCATTTATAAAGCCATTTTTCAGAACATACGCAACACCATCCTCACTTCCAACCTCTTCATCGGTGGTAAATAAAAAGCCTAAATCAAGATTTCTACCCTCTTTTATTAATTTATCTGCAAGTTCTATCATAACAGCGTCTGGTCCCTTCATATCCAATGCACCACGACCCAATATCCTATCACCTTCTAATTTTGGAACAAACTGCTCCTCCTCTGCATCAACTACATCAAGATGACCCACAAACAACACCTTCAAAGATGTATCGCTATTTAAAGACACAAAAACAGCATGTTTTCCACCGTGCTCCCATCTCTTTACAAGTGGGGCATCTTTGAGCCTTGTCTCAACATAATCAGCCACCTTTTTAATCTCGCCCAGATTTGTGCCTACGGATTTTATTTTTATAAGGTCAAACAATGTGTTTTTTAGTTGCTCTTTCATCTTTCTACTCCTTTTTTACAGTATCTGCATTATTAAGGATCCTCCAAAGACCCAAAGCAGATACTACTCTAACATCAAGACTTTCATCCTTAAGCCCATCAAAGAGATACTTATATCCCCTCTTATCTGCAAGTTTTGCAAGAATCCACAAACTCCTTTTCCTTGTTAGGACATTTGGGGACCTTGCCAATCTCGTAATTTGAATAAGACCTCTGGTATCACCCATATAACCGAGAGCAAGGGCTGCCTCATCTCTTATTATTTTATTATTACTTGTAAGAAACGATGGAAGGATGGAACGGGCAACACTTCCACCAAGGGTTGCAAGTGCCCATATACCATGAATGGTAACCAGTGGATAAGGCGTGCCACTCATACCCCTCGCTATATAGGAAGCGGCAGAAGAATCTGCGATCTGTGCAATATTGTCTATACCCCATATCTTCTTTTTAGGGTCAATATAAGAGATAGCCTGAATATAGGGTGTAAGTGCCCTTTCGCTACCCATATAATAGAGGGAACGTGCCGCCTCTCTTTTTACATCGTCTTTGGGGTCATTTAAAAGTTTCACCAACAAAGGCTCTGCATCCATACCAAAATAGCCAAGATGGAAGGCAAGAATTTTTCTTATGCCTGGTTCTGGGTTTGAGAGGTATTCTCTAAGGATGGAAAGTTCAGGCTTTGATACATGCTTTAATGCGCCTATTTTAGCAAGCATGGCAAGAAGGGTATTATTGGATTGTGAAAACTTATCAAAAACATCCTTAGGAGGGCTCATCATATCACCTAAAGCCCATAACGCGATGGCCTTTGTATATGGTGAATCGGATTGTAAAAGGGTATCTAAGACATCCGGGCCCTGGGTGATCGCAAGGCGAGAAAGGAGCGGGGAAATGGTAAAAACCTCATCGTATGTTTTTGCCTCTTTTGCAAGGTCCAATACTATGCTAAAAACATTGGAGTCAGCTATTTTATGGAGATTCTCTATGAAAAATGGCCTTTTTTCATTATCAAGGCGTTTTATAAAACGGGCAATGGGTATTTCTGCCTCTACATCATGAATAAGGGCAAGACGAAAGGCCAAAAATCTCGCAAGTTTTTCATTGTCTGTGTTAAAAATACCCAGCGCTATCTGGTGTAATAGTTCTGGGTCGTGCCTGCCAGTTACCTCATATAGCCTTAGATAGGCATCACTGGCCTTAAATACCTTTCCCTCGTATGCAAGTACATAAACCCTCCATTTCTCAAATTCCAGTTTATCAGGACTCTCTCTGAAACTGTCTTCAACTATTTTAAGCGCCTCAGGGTATTGCCCCTTTGAAAGTAAACTGTCTATTTTAAACTTAAAGGCCTCATTATAGGTTAAAAAGAAGAATAAAATCACAGCCATTTTCTATCTCCGTTATATTGTATTTTAATCTCATATTTAAGGTTCGTCAAGGATTTGATTATACCCTCGTAATACCATACAATAGAGTAGTAAAACAAGGAGGCGAAGATGTGGGCTATTATACTTTCTTTAATTGCGTGCGTTCCAAAAAATGCAAGAGTGAAAAGTCCTGAACTTAGTGTTAAAACAATAAACATGGGAGAGGTGAACCTTGCTGACCAAAAGGGCAAGGTTGTAATTTTAGATTTTTGGGCTACCTGGTGTCCACCATGTAGAATGGAAATACCAGGCTTTATAAGCATAAAAAAAACATATCCGGATTCACTTGTTGAAATAATTGGTATTGCAATGGAAAGGAACCCTATGAGGGTACAAGACTTTATGCAAAAAATAGGAATAAACTATCCGATAGCCATGGCATCAAGACAAATCGTATCTAAATTCGGGAGCATACAGGCAATACCAACAACATTTGTTATTGACCCAGAAGGTCATATATGTCAACGTTATGTGGGATACACGCCAAAGGATAAATTCATAAACGATATAGAAAGGCTATTAAAGGAACGCAAAACGCAAAAAAACGGAAAAAAGAAGAAAGATGCGAAAAATTAACCTCGCCCTTTTGGGTGCAACAGGCTCTATTGGAAGGCAAACCTTAGACATTATAAGGAAGTTTTCTGATAGGGTAAACCTTATAGGGTTTTCTGTACATACAAATGTAGGGGCTATAAATGAAATCGCTCAAGAATTCCATGCCTCTTATGCTGTTATAACATCGGATATAACCTACAGAAGCGATGATGTAAAGATACTTTATAAAAAAGAAGGCCTTATAGAACTTATTACCTTACCAGAAGTGGATACGGTGTTAGTTGCAACACTTGGGACTGTTGGCATACATCCTACACTCAGGGCCCTCCAATTGAACAAGAGGGTCTTACTTGCAAACAAAGAAACACTTGTGGCTTTTGGAGATTTTGTGAAAGGGATTAAAACAGGTACCCTTATACCTGTTGATTCAGAGCACTCTGCCATCTTTCAATTGCTTGAGAATAGAAGGGAAGAGGCAGAGGAGATTGTACTCACAGCATCTGGCGGTCCTTTTAGAACACTTTCCTATGAAGAACTTGAAAAGGTCTCTCCTGAAGATGCACTAAAGCATCCAACATGGAATATGGGAGCCAAAATAACAGTGGACTCTGCCACCTTAATGAACAAAGGGCTTGAGGTAATTGAAGCATATTATCTTTTTGATTTTCCACCTGAAAAAATAAAGGTTATAATCCATCCCCAGTCTATTATCCATGGTATGATAAGATTAAAGGATAATGCTGTTTTATCACATATGTCATATCCTGATATGAGAATACCCATTCAGTATGCGCTTTTTTATCCTGAAAGGGTTAGTAATGACGCCTTAAAAACCATTGACTTTTTTACTCTGGGTCATCTTGATTTTGAAAACCCAGATCCTTATCGCTTTCCATTACTTCCACTTGCCTATGAGGCACTTAAGAGGGGGATGCCTTACCCTGCATGTATAAGTGCGGCTAATGACATCGCCGTATTTTCTTTTCTTCAAGGTAATATAAAATTCACTGATATTTACAAAACCGTTGAATTCGTGTTTAATAAATGTGATAGCAAAGCCAATACGGTTGAAGATGTGGAAGGCATTATCAAAGAAGCAAAAGAATACGCAAAAGAGTTTATAAAAAAGATGGGTTGATGCTTAACCCTTACTAAATAGTAGTTAGCAATTTAGTCCTTATAAAGCCTCATTACTATTGCAAAAAGGCAAAAGGTGATGATTATTATTGTTGCGGCAGGAGGTGTATTTATCAAGAGTGATGTAATAAAGCCCAATAAAGAAGCAAAAGCACCTACGATACCAGACATAACGATTACATGAACAAAACTTCCTTTTAACTTTAGTGCTGAAACCGCTGGCATAACAGCCATTCCCAGCACAAGTAGCGCACCCATTGCCTTCATACAGGCTGTGATTACAATGGCTAAAAGAATCAGGAAAAGGAGATTTATGCCTTTCGCATTTACCCCACTCGCCTCTGCAAGTTCACGATTTAACATCAAAAGGAAGATATCCCTGTGAAATGCAACAAGAACAACTTGCACGAGCAAGAACACAACAAGCAACAACACGACATCTATCCAACTCACTGTAAGAACTGAACCAAAAAGGTATGAAATGGCTTCCCCTGAATAGTTACGAGAAAGGCTCATAAATATAACGGCAAGTGCCATGAAAAAGGCAAAGATTATGCCCATACCAGCATCTAAATTAACCCCTTTGTGCTCTAATAGATGCCACATCAAAACAGATGAAAGTAATGCAAACAATACACCACCTAAGAGTGGATTTATGCCAATAAGTAGAAAAAGCGTAACACCTGCAAAAGCAACATGTGCTATACCCGCCCCTGCAAAGGTAAACCTTTCAAGAACCATCAAAACGCCCATTTCAGGAAGGAGTATGCCAGACAGCAAAACTGCTACAAAAGCCCTCTGATATTCAGGTAAAAGTAAATAATTAAACATCGTGAAAATCCCCTGATAACAGGTAAAACTTCCCTTCAATCTCAAGAACCTTTATACTCTCACCGTATACGCTCTTTAAAAACTCTATATCCCTTAAAAGTTCAATACCCCCTACCCTAACTTTTCCCCTACCAATGACTAAAATCTTGGTAAGATAAGGTATATATGGGTTCACATCATGGGTGACAATCAAAATAGGGATCCCTTCTTTTTCTTTTAACTCTATTATCTTTTTCCTAAAATCACTGGCTGCCGCCACATCTACACCACTCGTAGGCTCATCAAAAAAAAGTGCATCAGGATGTCCTATAAGTGCCCTTGCTACAAGTCCCCTCTTTTGCTGCCCACCTGAGAGTTTACCAAACTGCTCATTTATCTTTTTGCTAAGTCCCATCTCTGAGATTGCACGCATTGCAAGCAATTTCTCCTCTTTGCCTATTTTGGAGAAACGCTCCTTATGTGGATATAAGCCACTTAAAACCACATCAAGCAAAGTGGCAGGAAAATCCTTTGGTACTCTGCCTATCTGAGGTACATAACCTATCCTTTTTCTGTGGGGGCATACATGTTTGGCCGGGCAACCAAGCACTTCAACATAGCCAGAAAGTGGTGGAATTATACCCAAGATGGTTTTTATCAGGGTTGTTTTTCCAGCACCATTGGGACCTATTATCACGATAAGGTCATTTTTTTCAAGCACAAAATTAATCCCACTGGCTATAGTTTTTTTGCCATAGCCTATGGTTAAATCATTTGCTACTATTGGTTGCATTTTCTATGGTAATCACTGCGTTTTTAAGAAAATCTGTAAAATTTTGGGTGTACAATGGATTAAGTTCTATAACCTTGAACTTGTATCTCTTAGAAAGGCCTTTTACAATCTTACACGACCTTCCTGTTTCACACACTCCCAAAACTACATTTTTTTTCTTGATTTCGTCCGAAAGTTCTTTTATCCTTCTTGCCCCAGGCTCTCTTCCCGGCTCTTTACTCACAATGAGTACATCAAAACCCATCTCTTTAAACAATGGCTCAAAGGCGCTATGGATTAATATCACACTCTTACCCTTAGCATTATGAACCTCATTCAATATAGTGTCTATAACACTTTTTGTATATGCTGCATTGTGCATAAATGTATCGGAAAATTCAGGTTCAAGTGTACCAAAAAGAGAAGATATAGAGTCTATAACACCTTTTACAAGTATTGGGTTTAACCATATATGGGGGTTGGTAGTTTTTTTAACATTTAGCATTTTCTCCAAAGATACACATTTTTTCGCTATTTGGCATAGTTTTTTACCCCCTGGCTCTGCCCTGCCAGAATAAATAAACAGAGATGCTTTCTTTACCTTCATTATATCCCCCGGCCTCACCTCATATATATGAGGGTTGGCAGAGAGTGGATAAATAGTCTCATAATTAAAATGCGACCCACCTATCTCCTCAACAATACCTTTAATAGGTGCAATGGTTACAGCGATATTGAGCATAGAAAAAAGTAAAAGGTTTATCATGCTTACCTCCTTATTTTTTCTATAATTTTAGTTGTTGAATAGCCATTTACATAGGGGGCTATAACTACTTTTCCACCGTATGACTCAACAATGTCTTTTCCTACAACTCCGGAAGGTGTATAGTCTCCTGCTTTTACAAGAATATCAGGACGAATTTCATTTATGAGGTTATAGGGAGTACTCTCATGAAAATCCGTAATAAAGTCTGTCATACACAGCGCAGCAAGCACATACATACGGTCCAAAAGGGTATTTATAGGTCTTCCCGAACCCTTTAATTTTCTGACAGAATTATCATCATTCACCCCAACAATAAGAATATCCCCAAGACTTTTTGCAAAATCTAAATACTCAACATGGCCTCTGTGAAGTATATCAAAGCAACCATTTGTAAAAACTATCCTCTTACCCTCTCTTTTCTTTCTTTCAACTATATCTTTTAACGCCTGTCTTGGAACGATCTTTTCATTTATTAAACTCATTCTTAACCTCCACTAATTTTTCCTGCCACTTATTACTGCATAGAGATAGAATTTCAAGTGCATATATAATGGAATTGTATAATCCATGTTTTCCTATGCCCATGGTGGCAACAGGAACTCCTTTGGGCATCTGTACCATGGAGAACAGTGCATCTATACCCCCAAGGCTCCCCGCATCCTTTGGAACACCTATTACAGGGAGATTAGTACATGCTGCAATAACACCTGAAAGATGGGCAGCAAGTCCGGCTACGGCTATAAAAACGCCAGCACCCATTTCCGTCTCCTTTTTCACTGTTTTTATTAGTTTATCCAAATTCCTATGTGAAGATATAAAATACACCTTGTGGGGTATATCATGTTTTTTCAATAACTCCACAGCAAGTGATACAAGGTCATTATCAGACTTACTACCTGCTATTATTACAATATACCTTTCCATCTTGATGCCTCTCCTATGTCCTTTCTATAATAAATGTTATCAAAATAAATCTTCTGAACCTCCTTATATACCTTTTTTCTTGCCTCACTAAGGCCCTCTGCACATGCTACCACATTTAAAACCCTTCCACCCCATGTTATTATCTTGCCATTTTCACGCCTGGTTCCAGCGTGGAATAAAACAGCCTCCTTTATAGAAGGAAGTCCATGAATTTCATAGCCTTTTTGATATTTTCCAGGGTATCCTTTGGATACAAGGACTACTTCCACACATGTCTTTTTAAACGCTGGCCATATGCCTGTGAACTTTGAGGGATGCTGGAAGATATAAAGCCAATCCCTTTCATCTGCTAAGACAAGAACTTGTGTTTCTGGATCACCCATCCTTATGTTGTACTCCAAAACATAGGGACCTTTATCGGTCCACATGAGGCCAAAGTATAGAAATCCTTTGTAATAAAGGCCTTCACTTTTCAAACCCCTTATCGTTCTTTCTATTACCTTCTCTCTTACATCCTGTTTCATCTTTTGGGAAAGAAAAACACAAGGGGATATACTTCCCATCCCACCTGTATTCGGCCCTTTATCCCCATCAAACACAGGCTTATAGTCAATGGCATCACCGAGTATGGTATATTTATCACCATCAAGAAAAGCGAAAACAGAAAACTCATATCCCTTAAGATATTCCTCTATCACGACCTTTGCTGAAGACTCTCCAAATTTCTTATTTATCATGAACTCTGTCAGCACCTTTTGCGCTTCTTCATAACTTCTTGTGATTTCTACACCCTTGCCACCACACAAACCATCCGCCTTTATGACAAGAGGCCATCTCCTTCGTGATTGCACATAACTGAGTGCACTGTCAAAATCCTCAAATACATCAAAATCCGCTGTAGGGATATGGTATTTCTTCATAAAACGTTTGGCCTTTATCTTGGATGCTTCAAGAAAGGCTACATTCTTAGATGGTGCTACCACATAGGCGCCGGTATCTGAAAGATAGTCTGATAAACCTCTTGAAATAGGGTCTTCTGGGCCTATCACTACCATGTCTATTTTATACCTTTCTACTGTGCTCTTTACAAACTGAAAATCATTGTAATCACCGTCAATATTTGTGCCAATGGACAAGGTTCCACCATTGCCCGGTAAAAAATATATCCTACTACTTTGAGGTGAAGACGCTATCTTCCAACCAAGTGCGTGCTCACGCCCTCCCTTACCAATAATAAGTATATTCATGCCTCTAAGATATCGGAAAGAGCATTTTTAAACTTTGTCTCAGTTCTCCATGAAATACCCATTACATCTTCAAGTAGATTTGCCGCATTTTCAAGTTTAGCCTTAGATCCTATCTCATTGCCTTTCATCTTTAACTTTTCTTTGACATCTTCAATGGTATCTAACACATATCTTAGGGATTCTCCTTCCCTCTTTGTAAGTGCAAGGTCCTCTGAAATGTGGAAGTATCTATTAATCTCGTTTTTTATGGCCTTTATGAGGTCTCCAAACCCCTCACCCGTTTTTCCTGAAACAAAAACATTTTCATAACGATGAAGGTCTTCAAGAACTTCAAAAGACTCTAAATCTTTGGCCTGGTCTATTTTATTAAATACGACTATTCTCTCACCCTTTAACAACTTCCAAAGTTTTTTATCTTCTTCTAAAAGGCCACTGGATGCATCCAGCACAAACAAAACAAAATGCGATAAATCCAGCATTTTCTTTGATCTTTCAACACCGATTTTTTCAACATATTCCTCTGTTTCCCTATAACCTGCTGTATCATAGAATGTAAGTGCAACCCCTTCAATCTCAACAGCCTCCTTTATTATATCCCTTGTTGTTCCTGGTATATGGGTAACTATTGAACGCTCCTTACCAACAAGTCTATTAAAAAGCGTTGATTTTCCAACATTTGGGCGGCCTACGATAGCAACTTCAAGACCTTTTACATAAACCATTCCCCTTATGCCCTGCGCATACAAAAACCTTATCCTTCCAATGAGGGCGTTGAGGCGGGTGATTATGGACTTTCTCTTATCCTCATCCATTCCATTTATAGAAGATGCAATATCCCTTATGCTATCAATAATATCTCTAAATCTTTCAGAAAGTGCGCCTTCATATCTTCTCCGTGCAATCTGTACCCCTTTTTCTGTACGTGCATTGAGCATATCCATATATCCATGTGCCATCAAAAGATCAATAGAGCCCAAAAGATACCTGTATTTGACAATCTCATAGGGGGCTGCCATTCTTGCTCCACCTTTTGCAATAGCCATTTCCACAAGTGTAGGTATAACATATCCACCTGTTCCCGCAATCATAGCCATTGGGACATTTATATCTGATTGATTCTTATCTAAGTATATTATTTTTACCCTGTCCACCTTTCTTTTTGTACGGGGGTCTTTAAGGGTTGCTTCTTTGTATTCTCCTGGCTTAAGTTCAACATTGAAAATTTTCTTTAATATATCGTATGTCTTAGGCCCAATAAGCAGGAAATGACTAAAAAATGGAACCTCTCCTGCGACATTAACAATAATAGTCTCATGCATTGTAATAATTATACCGCAGATGAAGTAGTAATTCAAATAAGCGGCGTTTTTAATGTAATCTAATTGGGTGGGTATTGTTTCCTCAAAATTGGCATTGAAAAGAAGGGCATCTATCGCTTAAAAC
>CAJXJZ010000040.1 GCA_913055745.1 uncultured bacterium
TCATAAAAATTCAAATCCCTTTGATTATCAAAGACTTATATTTTTCTACCACTTTGGCATGAAAATTGCATATATAATAAAGGTAATGCGCATTACCAAAAAAGCTTTCATGGTTGGCTAACAGTGAAAAAAGGGAAAGGTTGAATCAAAAAAGAGGAGGTAATAATGAACAACAAACCTTTCAATGCTAAAATCTCTGACTATAAGAATTGGTATACAGATCAAAAGAGTAGATGTGACTTTTTTAATGATATTGAAAGAATAGAGACATCCCCAGGTGGTATATTTTGTGGTTACGACTCTGATAAAAAAGTTTCAAACATAGAAATTAAAGAGACAAAAGATGAAGTTATATTAAGAGGCTCTTACATAAATACAAATGAAGAGACTATTGTCCCCGTTTTTATTATTTTCAAAGCATATAATAACGATACCGGAGTAAAAAGTGGCAATCTTTCAGTTGTTTTTGGTACGGAAACCCAACTTTTAATAGACGAAAAAATAATAAAGGATAGAGAATTGCATTCTACTATTTATTCTCCCCTCTTTTCAGACCGTTCAGTAGTGCTGGATCTTTATCGAGAAGATGACCCTTCTTCACCTGTAGATAGAACTACAAAATTTAAATACCACGTTAAATATTCTGCTGTGGGTTCTTCTATCGAATTTAGTGGTGTCTTGTCACGAGATTTAGATAACTTTGAATATACTGATGAGTTAATAAAATGGAAGAAAGATATTAAACCCGTTACAATAAAAGGTATAAATTCTGATATGTTATATGCAATATGCAAACTTAATAACAAATGGCTTGATGATAATATAACTGTTAAAAAGAATTATCCGTGGTTAAGCTACTTCGGTGGGCTATTGGCTAATGCTGGCTGTGCTGGCATTGTTGGTGCAGGAAGTTTTTTATGCTCTGCTGCTTATGGTGCTATCAATACTTATATTCAAACCCATTAGTACATCATGTGAAAAATGATGATTCTTTTTCTAATTATATTAGTCTTACTCTTCAGTGGGTTATCTCTCTTTATTGAGAGAAAAGCAAAGGGAAAGACTATCTTCTGGTATATAATTACCCTTTCCATCATTCTTATTTTATCGTTGGTAGGCCTTTATTTTAAGTCTGCTGAAAAGGCTCTTTATTTTATCCTGTTTTGGTTTGGGGGCTGTGGGGTGCTTATTCTTCTTGGTATAATTTTGGGCTTTCCAGGATACAGAAAATCTGATTTTCTCCATCCTGATGAGCATATAAGGAAAATCCTTAGGATTTCTATGTCTGGAGGTTTAATTGGTGGTACGATATTTTCAACAATTTTATATTTTGGTCTTCATTTCCCTCTTTATATTTCCATTGTGGAGATGTTTTTGTCTTTCTTTTTTTCAGAGGTCTTTCTTCCAGTCATTTTTGTAAAATCATCAGGAGATAATTATGCTTTTTTAAAGATTTTTCTTACTGGTTTTACAATATCACTATCAATTTTTTTCATGATATTTGCTGCAAAAGGATTACTGGGTTAAGAGGAGTATACTACTCTTTTTACCAAGTTCTCAACAATGAAAAAATAAAAGGGATTAAGGCACAATCAAAGGCAGGAAAAATAACATCATTCTTCAACATAGATACAACAGGCTCTAAAGATGCACATATAGAATTAAAAACCGTCAATGGCAATATTTTCATCCAAAGGGATTATAATCCATGAATATAACAATTTAACTCTTTATCCCACTTACACCTAAATTGAACAATGGAACAATAGAAAATGCAGGCACACATAAAAAACTTCTTACAAAATCCCATGTATACAGGACATTGTATAAAGAGGACAATTAAAACATTTTCATTTTTCAACAATTTTACATTAAAATAATAGCGTGGAGGATATGTGTATTTAAGGAAGAGTTTATAGAGGCTTATTTTGGACAAGTTAATGGATTATATATCTATTCCCTTTAGAGATGGGGGGCTATATACACTTTTGGGAGGGGCAATTGCATTATCTTTTGGAGAATTCTTGATAAAGTTGGGTAGTAATACCTTAGGTCCCTACGGTGGTGTTCCGGGATTTTTGATTTTGATAGGTATATTTTGTGTTTGTTTTCAGTACTCATCTTCTGTGCTAAGAGCATTCTATTCAGGAGCAAAGACATTGCCTTTTCCCAAAACCCAGTCCATATATTTTGTGGACCTTATTGAAAGTTTGTCCCCTATATTTATTGGAACAATATATGCCTTTTTTCATGCGGCAAAATTCAACATAAAAGTATAAGTGAAAATAAATTAAGGAGGCATAAAATGTATAAAAAATTATTTGCTTTTATACTTCTGGTTCTCCCCTCTCAACTTTTATACGCAAAAAATGTAGAAATCAAAGCCAAGAGGTTCTCAAAAGGGGAAATAAAGGTTGATGGGATTGTATCTCAAGAAGAATGGGGGGATTTTACTCCAATTGAGGATTTTGTTGAACTTCAACCTGAGGAGGGGAAAATACCACCTGTTAAAACCCAGGTTTTTGTTGGATATGATGATAAAAACCTATATGTAGCCTTTAAGTGCTACGATGATGTAAAGACCATAAGGAAGACATTGACACCAAGGGATCATCTCTCTTTCAGTGATGATATGGTGCTTTTTTACTTATGGACATATTCAAAGGGTGGAGAAGGTTATATTTTTGCTACAAATCCCTTTTCTGTTCAGTATGATGGCAAAAAGGAACCTCCACCAAACAATAATGATGATTGGAGCTTTGATACACAATGGGAAGTTAAATCATTCATTGGTGATAGTTCGTGGTCAGCTGAATTTAAGATTCCATTTTCTTCTTTGAGGTTTGAAACAAAAGAAAAGCAAAATTGGAGGATTACCTTCGTAAGAATAAGACCAAGAGCATCCCAAAATATGTATTCATTTCCCAAACTTTCCCTTAACAATCCCTCAATCTTTGACCAATCCGCCATTTTAATTATACCAGAGGAGATATCCTTTCACATAAAACGATTATCCCTTATTCCCTATGTAATCGGTTCACAAAATGGATGGATGGAAGGAGAAAAGTATCATTTAGACAGGGGTAAGTTTAACATAGGAGGTTCAGGTAAGTATCAGGTATCTCCAAATTTAACCCTTGATTTTGCATTAAATCCTGATTATTCAAATATAGAAACGGATATACCTCAGATAGATATAAACACAACCTATGCCCTTTACTATCCAGAAAAAAGGCCGTTCTTTATGGAAGGTTCAGACATTATTAAGACACCGATAGAGGTTTTCTACACAAGGATGGTTAATAATCCCTTATATGCTGTAAAATTGACAGGTAGAGCCTTGGACCTTGACCTTTATCTTCTCTCAGCCTATGATGAGAATGCCTTATACATTGTGCCTCTGGAGGATTTTAGCGTAAAGTTTCCAACATCAAAAAAGGGCTTTATAAACTTCATAAGGGTTAAAAAGAACATCCTAAATAGCGAGTCTTATATCGGCTTAATCTTAGGGGATAGAGAGATGAAAAAGGATGAATATAATAATGGTTTTGGCCGCATTGCAGGGTTTGATACAAAAATAAGGTTTCTTAAGCATTATACTCTTTCCTATCAAGGGGTATATTCAAACACAAAAGAGCCAGAGGATTCAACATTATTTTCAGGATATGGGATAAACTTTGATACACATACCGACAGGTTTGATGGAGAAGAATTTGATGGCTTTGCCCATAAATTGAAATTCTATACTGTTTTTAGAAACCTCTATCTTTCTTCATATTATAAAATATTTTCTCCCTCTTTTCGTTCAGATATAGGCTATATAGGAAGGAACAACCTTAAAAAAGGTGGCATTGCTATACGACCTATTTTCTATATCAATAAATCTGGCATAAATCAATTAGCCTTTGGAGCAAATTACAGCAAAGAAAGAAATTTTGCAAGAGAGTCAAAAATGGAATTTTTAAATTTGAATGCATATATTCAGTTTTCTTTTGCGCAAATAAACTTAAATCTCAATAAAAACTTTTATAATCAAAGATACTCTGGTAAGTTTTTCAAAGACTTGGGCTATTTTTCTACTTCAATATACTCTGTGCCCTTGAAATGGCTCAGTGCATACGCAAATTTTTCCACTGGAAAAGACATATACTACAGGGAACTAATCCCTGATTATGAGACCTCGGTATCTGGTGGTATAAATTTAAGACATGAGAAGATGCTTTTAAGTATTAAGGCCCATAGGCAATTGATATACAGGGATAGGTATAAAAACCTAATTTCTGATGCATCTGTTTTTTCTTTAAAAACAACTTATTCCTTTACAAACGCCCTTTCCTTTAGATTGACTGGTTTTTATTACACCAATAATAAAAGTGTAGGAATTTCACCTCTTCTTACTTACCAATTAACCCCATTTACGGTCTTTTATCTCGGTGCAAATATAAATGCTTTGAAAAAAGACAATGCTGATGGGATAAAGGCACAAGACCACCAGGTCTATTTAAAACTACAGTATGTATTTAAGATTTAGAAACGTTTTTGAAGATACGAGGGTTTTATCTTATAATTTAGGCGTTGGAGAGGTGGCCGAGTGGTTGAAGGCGGCGGCTTGCTAAGCCGTTGTAGGGGTTAAACCCCCTACCGCGGGTTCGAATCCCGCCCTCTCCGCCATATATTTTAGATGAAATATGAAGAGAATATCCTACATACTATTGGAAAAACGCCCCTTGTTAAGTTAAATAAAATCACAGAGGGGATAAAATGTACTATACTTGCAAAAATAGAGTACTATAATCCTGCAGGAAGTGTAAAGGACCGTATCGCCCTTTATATTCTTGAAAAGGCAAGAAGAGAAGGGAAATTAAAACCCGGTGGAACAATTGTAGAGGCAACAAGCGGTAATACAGGTGTTGCAGTCGCTCTGTATGGTGCTGTTATGGGTTATAGAGTTATCATCACTGTTATTGATAAGGTTTCAAAGGAAAAACTGGATCATCTTAAAGCCTTTGGCGCAGAGGTAATCAAGGTAAATGGCACTTTAAAGGATAGAGACGCAAAGGCAAAAGAGATTGCAGAAAGCATCAAGGGTGCCTTTTATGTTGACCAACACGAAAACATGGACAATGTTATGGCACACTATTATACAACAGGCCCTGAAATATGGGAGGACACAGGTGGGAAAATAACACACTTTGTTGCAGGGATGGGCA
The DNA here is from genome assembly GCA_913055745.1 of uncultured bacterium. Lineage (GTDB taxonomy): Bacteria > Hydrothermota > Hydrothermia > UBA1063 > CAJXJZ01 > CAJXJZ01. Next base: position 5,211 of record CAJXJZ010000040.1, read on the forward strand.
CTGGTGGAACAGTGATGGGCGTATGTAAATATCTAAAGGAGATGAATCCTGATATTAAATGTATTGCAGTGGACCCTGTAGGCTCTGTGTTTTATGATTATTTTAAAAGCGGCAGATATACAAAGGCAAAGGATTACGAAATAGAAGGCCTTGGTGATGAACGCCTACTGCCTATTATTGACTTTTCTTTAATAGACGATATGATAAGGGTTGACGATAAAGAGGCCTTTAGAATGACAAGGGAACTCGCCAAGAAAGAAGGCATTTTTGGTGGTGGCTCCTCAGGTGCCAATGTTTATGGTGCAATAGAGGTCGCAAAAGACCTCCCACCGGATGCCCTTGTTGTTACCATCATACCTGATTCTGGACTTAAATATCTTTCAAAGGTTTATAATCCTGATTGGTTAAGGGAGAAGGGGCTTTTGTGATTTCTATTCCATATATCAAGATTCACACAAACAAAAACGATTTTATCTTCATACCATACTCACTCATGGCATTTGTAAAGAACTATATACCTATAATCTCCCAGAGACATGAAGGGATTCATGCTGATGGCATTGTCTTTTATGAAAGGGATGACAAAAAATTTAAATTAAAATACTTTAATAAAGACGGCTCTCTATCCTCTATATGCGGCAATTCCCTTATTGCAACGGGTGGTCTGTACGAGTTTATAAAACACGAAAGGGAGGAACTTACTGCCGTAATAGATGAAGGCGAAAGAGTAATAAAACCCTTTGGTGACAAAAAATGGGGAGCACTTGTTTCCCCGTTAGAGGACCGTATTAAAAAGATGCAAGTAGTGGTAGAAGATAGGGTGTATGAGGGTTTTTATACTGATGTACCTGGAAATCCACATTTTATTATTGAAGAAAAGCCAGAAGACGCTTTATTTTCTTTTCTTGCGCCAAAGATAGCAGAGCATAATAGTTTTTCTTCTGGAACCAATGTTGAGTTTGTTTATATGGAAAATGATAAACTACATGCACGAGTCTATGAGAGGGGTGTGGGTGAGACCCTATCCTGTGCAACAGGGGCATCTGCAATATACCTTCTCTATAAATTCGTTAAACTAACAACATTAAGCAGCATATACTTCAAAGGTGGCAATTATGCCTTCTTTGAAGAAGATGGCTTTGTAGGCCTTATCGCACAACCCGAGGTTGTATCAAGAGGTTTTATCTTTGTCTAATCCTCCTCTATCTTCTGTGGGTAAAGAACTATCTTACCAGCCTTTTTGTTAATCAACAATTCCATCGCTTTATCAATGTCATCAAATGAAAATTTATGCGTAATTAGGGGCTTTAAATCTACAAGACCACTGTCAAGTAATGCCTTAACCTTGTACCATGTGTCAAACATTTTTCTGCCGTTAATGCCATACATCTTAACTCCGCGAAATACCACATCCTCCGCAAAATCTAAGGTTATGTGCCCCTTTGGAATACCAAGGAATGATACCCTACCACCTTTTCTTGTTGAACGAAGTCCCTGTTCTATAGCCTTCTGTGCACCTGACATCTCAAGAAAAACTTCTACCCCCAGACCGGATGTATGGTCAAGTATGTACTCCACAGGGTCTGTTTCAATGGGATTTATTACATGTTCAAAACCCACTTTTTTTGCAAGGTTGCGCCTTGCCTCTTCAGGCTCAACAATAACAACTAAACTTGCCCCAGCGGCACGTGCTACCATGGCTGACATGATGCCAATAGGGCCTGCTCCAAAAACGGATACACTCTTTGCAGTCACATCTTCTATAAGTGTTGCATGTACCGCATTGCCAAAAGGCTCCTGCATTGCTGCAATCTCAGGGGGAAGACTTACATCGTTTTTCCATGCATTTTCTTCAGGTATTTTTACATACTCTGCAAATGCGCCATTTATATCAACGCCGAGTATCTTCACATTCTCACAGAGATGCTTATTCCCTGTTCTACACTGATAACAATGTCCGCACGCTATATGTGTCTCTGCAGAAACCCAGTCTCCTGGTTTTATGGTTTTAACATTTTTCCCTACCTCAACAACCTCACCTGCAAACTCATGTCCAAAAATCATGGGTGGTTTTATCCTGCTCTGAGACCACTCATCCCAGGTGTATATATGAACATCTGTGCCACAAATGGTAGTTGCTTTAACCTTTACCAAAACCTCAGAAGGACCTGGAGATGGAATAGGGGCCTCTCTTACCTCTGCCCCTACACCGGGTTTATATTTAAAAATGGCTTTCATATGCCCTCCTCTTATTCAAAGGCGCTTAAGACCCTCTCTGCAACCTTTATGAACTCCTTTGCAACGGGATGATCGCCAGACATAGCAACAGCAGGCATGCCCAAATCGCCTTGCTGAACAACATCAGGGTCTATTGGTATCTCACCTAAAAGCGGCAGTCCCATTTCCTTTCCAAGTTTCTCTCCCCCTCCTTTACCAAATATCCTTGTGACTTCTCCACATTTTGGGCACTTGAAATAACTCATATTTTCAACAACACCAAGCACAGGCACCTGCATCTTAACAAACATATTGGTTGCCCTTCTAACATCCAATAATGCAACATCCTGAGGGGTTGTAACAATAACTGCTCCATCAATCTTTATAAGTTGTGCAGCACTTATCTGTGCATCGCCTGTTCCAGGCGGAAAATCTACAACAAGGTAATCTAAATCGCCCCATATAGTATCAAAAAAGAACTGCTGATATGCCTTGTGAACCAATGGCCCCCTCCATATAACAGGTGTAGAATCATCAAGCATGAGCCCAATGGAAAGGAGTTTAATACCATATCTTTCCACAGGCACCATCTTATTGTCCTTAACCCTTGGCACCATTCCCTCTATCCCAAACATTTTTGGAATGGAAGGGCCATACACATCACCATCAAAAAGCCCAACCTTTTTACCCTTTAAGGAGATGGCAATGGCAAGATTTGCGGCAACTGTGGACTTTCCGACCCCACCTTTTCCACTTGCAACTACTAAAATGCGCTTTACACCCTCAATCTTTTGAGGTCCTTTTGCCTTTTCTGCCTCTTTTCCAAGTTTTGGAGCCTCAACACTATGCTTTTCAATCTTTATGTCTGTCTTTTCCACCCAATCAAGTTCTTTAACCTTCTCTTTTACCCTCTTTTCAAGTTCTATTGCATCCTCTCCTGCTGGGATTTTTAAACTGAAACTTACAGTATTGCCTTCTACTGCAAGGTCTCTTACAAGGCCAAGTGTAACTATATCCTTTTCTACCTCTTCTATTCTTACTTCCTTTAGTTTATTAAATACATCTTGCAACTTTGCCATTTAAAAAACCTCCTATTTTTAAATTTCTAACTCCTCAAGATACTCTGGGATATATCCTTCATGCCCCATATCTTCTACTGCATCCTTCATGGCAGAAAGTGCTTCTTCCTCACCATGAACATTAAAAACAGTGGCACCCTTTTTAACCGTTGAAAGCCACGAAAGGAGTTCTCTCCTGTCTGCATGTGCTGAAAAGCCACCTATGGTGTATATCTTTGCCTTAACGCTTATCTCTTCACCATATATCTTAACCATTTTCTCACCTTCAAGGATCTTCCTTCCTAAGGTACCCTTCGCCTGATAACCTACGAATATTAAAGAAGAATCATCTCTCCATAGGTTATGCTTTAGGTGATGCTTTATTCTTCCACCTGTGCACATACCAGAACCTGCAATAATAACCGCTCCATGCTTTATGTGATTTATTTCTTTTGAAGATTGAACAGAACGAGTGATTTTAAGACCTGGGAACCTAAAGAGATCTTTACCTTGCTCAATCAATTTTCTTGCTTTTTCATCGTAGCATTCCTTATGTATTCTAAAAATAGCGTTGGTTTCAATGGCCATGGGACTATCCAAAAAAACTTTAACTGGTGGAAGTTTTCCTCTTTCGTAAAATTCTCTTAAAAAATAGAGAATATCTTGCGTCCTTTCAATGGCAAAAGAAGGAATTAAGGCATTGCCACCACGATTGTATGTATCCTGTATTGCCTCTAAAAGCTCTCTTTTTGATTCTTCTACAGATTTGTGATTTCTGTTGCCATAGGTTGACTCAAGAAAGACAACATCCGCATCCTTCATCACAATAGGTTGTGGGTCTTTTATAACAGGCTTATTTTTATTTCCCAGATCCCCGGAAAAAATAAGTTTTTTCCCCTCTGTTTCTACCTCAAGAAAAGATGAACCAAGAATGTGACCTGCATCCCGGAATGTAACCTTAAAATCTGGTAAGACCTCAATGGTCTCTCCATAATTTACTGGATACAAAAATCTTCTTGTTATCTGAACAGCATCCTGAACACCATACAGGGGTTCTATAGGCAACTCTCCTCTCCTCTCTCTATGCCTATTTTCCACCTCAGCATCTTCTTCCTGAATATGGGCGGAATCTAAAAGAACAATATTGGCTATATCATAGGTTGCTGGTGTCGCTATTATCTTACCGCGAAAGCCTTTATTTACAAGAATAGGGAGCATACCCACATGGTCAAGGTGCGCATGAGTCAAGATTATAGCATCAATAGAGGAAAAATCAACTCCATAATCATCCCGGTTTCTCTTCTCTATCTCATGCCTTCCCTGAAACATACCAAAATCTATAATAACCTTATGACCAGATTTCAGGGTCAATAGGTACTTGGAACCTGTAACAGTTCCCGCTGCACCAAGGAATTTAACCTTCATTTATAAGATCCTTTATTTTTTTGCTGTATCTTCTTGCCTTTTCCTTTATCTCTTCCTCGTCAAGGGTTTTAATCTTCTTGTTCTCCATAATAACCTCGCCCATAACAATCAACGTATCAATATCATGGGCGCTTGCTGCATAAACAAGGTGTGATATGGGATTATAAACAGGTGTCAAACTTGCAGAGGACAAATCAAGGACAGCAATATCTGCCACATAACCTTCTTTTATCTTCCCAACATCCACAAGCCCAAGAGCCTTAGCGCCTTCTTCTGTCCCTATCTTAAGGCACTCTTCTGCAGAAAGTGCTGTAGGGTCGGACAAACTTATTTTTTGCAATAAGGATGCTGTTCTAAGTTCATCAATAAAATCCAGGTTGTTGTTTGAGGCTGCACCGTCTGTTCCCAAACTCACCAGAATACCCATATCAAGATATTTCTTTATAGGCGCGATGCCTGAGGCGAGTTTCATATTGGATTGGGGATTGTGTGATACAGCAACACCTTTTTCCTTAAAAATAGCCATTTCTCTCTCATTTAAATGCACAGAGTGTGCAGATACAACCCTCTTCCCGAGAACGCCCAATGCATTAAGATGCTCTACCGGTCTCATGCCGTATCTCTTTTTTATAATATCTACCTCCTCCTGTGTTTCTGATACATGGATCAGGTAAGGAACATCGTATTTTTCTGCAATATCCCATGATTTTTTTAAAAGTTCTGGAGAGCATGTATACGGAGCATGAGGGCCGACAGAAGGGATAACATGCTCATCACCTTTATAGTTTTTAATAAAGTCTTCTGTATATGCGAGTTGTTCCTTTACTTCCTTTTTATTGGGCGTACCAAAATCTATAACCCCCTCAGCAAGGACTGCTCGCATCCCTGCCTTTTTTACCCATTTTGCAGCCTCATCCTGAAAAAAGTACATATCAGCAAAGGTGGATATACCAGAGTGTATCATTTCCACTAATGCAAGCGGGAAAAATGTATTTATAAATTCCCTATTCACCAGTTTAAGTTCAACAGGGAAGATGTATTTATTGAGCCAATCCATAAGAGGGAGATCATCAGCAAGCCCCCTCATTCCAGTCATGGCGCTATGCGTATGGGTATTCACAAATGCAGGGAATACAAAGTGTTCTCTCTTGTCCTCTATGTATGCATCATCGTCTTCTATAAACCCATTGTGTATGCCTTTTATTTTTCCATTCTGTATCTCAATAGTAACATGCTCTTTAAGTTCACCACCGTCGTACAAATAGCCAGCATAGAGAAGGATTTTTTTACTCATTATACATTGTATCCCAATTCTTTGAGTTTTTTTCTTCCTTCCTCTGTAAGTTTATCAATGCTCCATGGTGGGTCCCAAACAAGGTTTACCTTCACATCACCCACGCCACGAAGTGCCTTAATTTTATCTTGAACCATGTATGTTACGGAAGAGGCAAGGGGACAACCAGGTGCTGTAAGGGTCATTGTAATTTCAACATCTCCATTATCCTCTATCTCAATACCATATATGAGCCCAAGGTCCCATATATTCACAGGAATCTCAGGGTCGTATACAGTTTTTAATACCTCAATAATATCTTCTCTTTTAATCATACTGCCTCCTTAAAGTAGAATTATTATATTCCATCTTTCATGTTCCTTCAATATCTTTATAAACTTTTGACTAAACATCCTTGTAAATTTATAATGCTTTAGGTTTATAAAGGAGGCTTAAATGAAAATATGCATAGGTTCAGACCACAGGGGGTATAAACTTAAGGAAGAGTTAAAGGAGTACATGAAACAAAAAGGGATAGAATTTATTGACTTAGGGGCAGATAGCGAAAATTCTGTAGACTATCCCGATTATGCCATACCTGTTGCAGAAAAAGTAGCAAAAAAGGAGTGTGATTTTGGCGTTCTTATATGCTATACAGGAATTGGGATGTCTATTGCAGCCAATAAAGTGAAGGGCATAAGGGCAGCCCATGTTGTTGCACCTATTTATGCAAGGATGTCTCGCCTTCACAACGATGCCAATGTATTATGCCTTCCAGGGGGGTTTATTACAAAGGATAGCGCAATTGAGTGCCTTGAACTATTTATTTCAACAGAATTTGAAGGGGGAAGACATAAAAGGAGGGTGGATAAGATCACAGGATACGAAGAAAGGCATTGAAAAGATTTTTGTTTTTAGTGGGCGCAAGGCCTCAGATCATAAAATTCGCAGCACTATATCCAGAACTTAAAAAAACAGAGTTTGATTTTATATTGGTTCACTCAGGACAGCATTACGACAATAGGCTATCTTACATATTCTTTCGTGAACTTAATATACCCCAACCAGACTACAATCTTGAGGTGGGGTCAGGTACACATGCCTATCAAACAAAAGAGATTATGCTGAGACTAAAAAATGTTGTAGAAAAGGAAAAGACAGACTTTGGCATCCTCTTTGGTGATACCAATACAACACTTGCAGGAAGCCTCTTATTTTCAAGATTGCACATTCCATTCGCTCATATAGAGGCAGGCCTTAGAAGTTTTAATAATAATATGCCAGAGGAGATTAACCGAAAAATTACAGACAAACTATCTTATATACTCTTTGCACCATCAGAACTTGCGGTAAAAAACCTTGAGAAGGAAGGGATAAAGGACCATGTTTACAATGTTGGAGACCTCCATTTTGACCTTTTCTTGAGGACCCAACAATACATAGATGACCAAAATCTGGATAAACCAAAAGATGATTATATCTTTTTGACAGTTCATAGGGAAGAAAATACAGAAAACCCTGATTTTATAAGAGAATTGCTTATAAGACTTGATAGAGAAAAAATAAACTGTATATTTCCCTGTCATCCAAGAACATATAAACTCATAGAGGACTTAAAACTCAACTATGTAAAGGTTATAAAGCCACTTCCATACACAAAGACACTCTTTTATATTAAACACTCCAAGATGGTCTTAACAGATTCAGGTGGCATACAGAAAGAATCCTATTTCATGAAAAAACGGGTGATCATTCTTAGAAGAGAAACAGAGTGGCAAGAGATTGTAAAAAGCGGTTTCGGAAAACTTATGGCAAATGACATAAACAGTATAATAGAACTTATAAAAAATCCATGGGAAGTGGGAGTATACAGAAGATTCTACGGCGATGGCAACGCAAAAAGAAAAATCGTTGATATACTAAAAGGCCTATGAAAATTGTTATACCCCTTTTATCCCTTGAACACCATGGTGGCATAAGGGATATCATTGAAATAGCAAACTATCTTGCAGAAAAAAGACATAGGGTTATTATCTATGTGCCAGAAGATAGGTTCAAAACCCATTACAATATTTCTAAAAAGGTTATTATAAGGAAGATAAAAAAGAGCGGAAGAGGATTTACAAAACTACTCGGTGTCCTTATGTGGTACATGTTTTATCTTGAAAAGGCAGACCTCTACATTGCCAATTTTTTTCCCACATTTTACCCCGTTTTTATAAAGAGTTTCTTTGCCCATACGCCCTTTGTTTATTTTGTACAAGACATTGAGACAAAATTCGTGAAATTCCCTTTAAATATATTTGCTTTCCTCACTTACCTCATCCCATCAAAAAAGATTACGCTATCAGGGTTTATAAAAAATGCACTTAAGGATAAAGATGCACATGTTGCAAGCGCAGGAGTATCATCTGAGTTTTTAGAATTACCCCTCTCTAAAAGGTCATATAAAATGCCCCTTGTGGTAGGTCATATTTATAGAAAAGAGCATCTTAAAAACTCTAAACTCTTTATGCAGGCATTGCCATCCATCTTAGAGGCAGGCTTTCATGTAATTATAGTAGGAGATGGAAAAAAGATTTCACAAAGGCATAAAAACCTGACCATTATACCCTATGGTAATTCTACATACTTAAGAGACAATTTTTATGATAAAATAGATATCTTTGTTCACACATCATATATTGAAGGCTTTGGTCTTCCACCCCTTGAGGCGATGGCAAGAGGGTGCGTGGTGATGCTCACACAATCAGGTGGACCAAAAGAGTATGCAAAGAAGAATAATGTAATTTTCATTGACAAATATAACCCCATGGACATAACAGAAAAACTCCTACGATTTTCAAAACAGCCAGACATATTAAAAGAAATCTCTAAAAATGCCATAAAAGAGGCAAAAAAACACCCCTTATCCCATATTGGCATAGCATTTGAACAGGCATTAAAGAACCAGGGCCTTTTATATTGGCGAACTAAAAATTACTAAGGGCATCCAAAACATAGATGCAAATAGCATTTATACGGTTTATCAGTCAAAATTTCCAATTATGAACCTATAATGTTTTATTTCATAAATTAAAAATGTTGAAAAAAGACTATTATAAAAAATTCTTAAAATCAAAATTACTTCAACCCCCAGTAGTGTAAAAAA
>CAJXJZ010000041.1 GCA_913055745.1 uncultured bacterium
TCCTTTAAATCTTCTAATTCTTCTGGAATTTTGTCTATATAGAGTTGCCTTTCATTATCGAATACTAATGGCTTTATACTTCCCAGTTGATCGAGCAATAGCAATAAATATTGTTCTTTAAACCACTTAGGGGTTATTCCTTCTTCATAAAGTTCATTAAATATATCAAAGAGTGAAAGTAAAAATCCCTTTGAATCTTCTATTCTGAAGCGTTCAGAAAAATCTTTAGGATACCTTATTACTTCATAATTTTCATTAAAAACAGTAGAGTCCTCAATGCACGCATTTAATTCCTCTACCATCTCTTCTTCATAATACAGTTGAATTAACTCAGAAAAGCCTTCTATTTTCTTTAATTCTTTCGCTACTTTTACCCAATCCTTTACTTCATCCTCCTTTGGTATATTCTTCTTGATTTGTTTCACAAGATCATAAAATTTGGTGTATAGTTCTTCAATTTTTGATTTGTCTTGTAAGTCTTCAATAATTCCATAGGTGGGAAATAATGTTTTTGCAATTTCTTTCTTGCCCTCAAATGTCTCAACCAACGGTGTTTCTTTAACGATCTGACTAAATAGACCCTTTATTTCCTCATTAAAATACTCCCATAATGAATTTTGAGAAGTTTTATCTTCAGAAATTAACTCAAAGTTAACTGTTCTGAACAACCCTCTAAGATTTTCCAACCTTAAAACATCATCAAGCAATTCTTTGTAAAGTTTGAATGCCTTTAATAATAGATCCTTATTCTGACGACTTTTGTTTTTATCCTCATAAGAAAGGGCATCCCTTTCCTTTGTTGGCTCAAACTTAAAACTGTTTATGACAAATGGAATTTTGATATATTCAGCGGTTTCTGTTAATGGCATTCCTACATAGATTTTGGGTATTTCTTCTAATCCAACAATCTCATTATCTTTAATAGCAATAGCCACACTAATTTCATCATTCATATTTTCCTTTTTTTCCTTTTTTATGACAGTGGGTAAAACCTCGTTATTACCTTCAACAGTGATAAATGTTGTATTATTCTCCTTATCAATTTTTTCACTTTTTTTAATGAACCTTTCGCCGTTTATAACAATTTCTTGAAGTAAATTATTGAAAGCAAATAAAAATGGAATATTACTCTTTAGTTCCTCTATCCCTTCATTTACAGCCTCTTTTCCTAATTCATCCTTTAGGGGATAAGTGAACTCAGTCCATAGTTCTTCAGTGTTATCCTTATCTTCCTTAGCTTTGTCTAATTGTTCATAACAGTCTTCAATATTGTCAGAAATTTCTTCCAATTCATCGCTTTCTCTATCTATTTTCATTTCAAAACTACGGATTTTTTCGTTATTTTTTGCATAGCCTCTAATGTCAACTATGCGGCTTGCAATATGTGTTACCAAGAATCCTGTGCCAAACCTTCCAACATATTCTGATGCTGGTTCATACGGTTTAGTTGAACCACCAAGTATGACAGCATTGAGTTCATCTAAAGAAAAGTATCCTGCATTATGTCTGAATGTTATACTGTTATCTGTATAGTGAATTTCAATTTTTAAGGGCTTGTTATCTCTTTTTGCGGTATCAGTAGCATTTTGAATAAGTTCAAACAACCATCTTCTTCTTGCTGTTACTCTCTTATTGCCTCTCCATTCTCTGATGACATTCACTATATCACTCGCTGCCTTTTTTTCCAGATGTTGATCCCTAGATTTTTTTGCTTCCTCTCCTAATCCACTCATAAAATATCCTCCTTTTAATTTTTCTGCTTCAGATTATATACGGAGCACACGGTATATGCAAAAAGGCACTTTGAAGTAAAATTATTTAGGTTTTATCTCCCACTCTAATCAATCCCTATCTCCTCTACTTTCTTTTCACCATTATAAAGCGTTATGTGGGTTTTGGATATTTTTACATAGTTCCTTTTGAAAATCCATTCTCCTGTGTTTATATAGTATTTTTCATGGTCTATTTTTTTTATGCCTGGTCTGTGGGTATGGCCTGTTATGATTATGTCGTATTTTGTGAAAAGTTTTTTTGTTCCTTCTGGCATAATAGCAACCTTCTTTTGTTCTTTTTTTGATGGTGTCTTGGATACCATGTTCGCAAGGACTATGCCTATATCTGGATGTAAAGCCTTGAAAAGGGCCTTTATTAAAGGATTGCCATAAAAAAACCTTGTAACGCGCCCTCTAAATGAAAAGGTGTCCCCATGATGTAGGTATATGTTTTTTTTATTCCAATTTAATTCTAAACCATTTTCTCTTACTAAAAATCCGAGATACGAAAGGTATTTTGTATTGTAAAAATCATGATTGCCTGGAACAAGGTATATCTTGTTACCTTTTTTCATAAAATTTAAAAATGAGCATAAAACATTCAGGTATCTTTTGTATATTACGCTCTTGTATTCTATCCAAAAATCAAATATGTCTCCCAGAAGAGCAAGGTCAGTATTATCTATTCTTTCTAAAAAATCTATAAAATCCTGTTCTCTTTTTTCTTTTTCAGGACCGTGTCCAAGATGAAGGTCTGAGAGGACTATTATGGGCTTCATTTTATGTCTTTTTTATCTTTGCTATATAAAATCCCTCTGGGAACAAAGAAGAGGGCATTACCCTGAGCGTCTTCTTTAGCCTTTCATCAAACACTTCTTTGTGCCATTCTGTAAGTCCTTCTCTAAAACCTTCGTATCGTTTTATATTTATATCTACAATATCTGCCCTCTCCTCCCTTTTTAATAAAAAATCAACGATTTTTTCATTCTCCTCCGGGACAAAGGTGCATGTGGAATAAACCATTACACCACCTGGTTTTAATGCTCTAAATCCTGCTAAAATAAGCCCTTTTTGAACCCTCGTGAGTTTGTTTATTTTATCATAACTCCACCATTTTCTCAGGTCATCAGACTTGTACATGGTGCCAAGTGCGGAACATGGTGCATCCAAGAGGACCTTATCAAAGGTATCTGGGTATTTGAAGGATATTCTGTGACCTTCTGTCATGGTTATTATAACATTTACTGTCCCTAACCTATCTACATTGCTTGATAATGCCTTTATTCTGTCATAGGATATATCATTTGCTAATATGAATCCTTTGTTTTTCATCATCTGTGCCATCTGGGTTGTTTTTGAGCCTGGCGCTGCTGCTATGTCAAGCACTGCCTCATAAGGACGTGGGTCTAAAACAAGAGGAGGAAGCATTGAACTTGTGGACTGAACATAAAAGTAGCCTAAGAAGTGTTCAAGTGTTTTGCCTATCTCATAGGGCTTTTCTATGATTTTTAAGGCATCTTCATAAAAATCAAGCTCCTCTGTTAAAAAACCCTTATCATTTAGCCTTTTTGCAAGTTCTTGTTTTGAAATCTTTAATGTGTTTACCCTTATTGTGGTCTTTTGGTCTATTTTATCCCAGAAAAGTAGTAAATTCTCTGTCGCCTCTTCACCAAAAAAATCGTAAAAGAAACTGCGGAGTTCCTTGTTATTTCCTATCTTGTCCATCAGTATTTGAAACTTGACCCTCCAATAAACTCCCTTATGATGGAAGTTGGAGGTACCTCATCAGGCAAAAGTCCCATGAAGTGAGAGAGGAAGTTTAATAGCCTTAAAGCCTCTGCATACTCTTTTTCACTTGAATCAAGGACCCTTAAAATAGGCTCTGCATATATTTTCAAAACGGCAAGTTCATGTACAAGTGCTGAGTTAAACATTATATCCGCTTCTTCCTGATATGGGAATATCCATTTTTCTTCACCCTGTTGCACCTTGGGCCACATCTTAATGGTGGTTTTTGCATCGTGTCCCCTGTACCGCATGTCTCTTACAATCCTTCTTATAAGCCTTGTGTCCCTTGTTGGTATTCTGTTTATGGCATCTATGTTTAACTGGGTAAGTGCACTCACATATATCCTGAACTTGTTTTCGTCTGAAATGCCCTCTGTAAGGCGTGGATTTAAAGCATGAATACCCTCTATTATCACAATATCGTTTTTTTGTAGTTTTAATGGAATTCTTTTATCTGACCTATTCCCTGTATGGAAATTGAATTTTGGAACCTGTACCTCCTCTCCTTTTATTAATCTTGCAAGATGATCTCTAAGTAGTTCATGGTCTATTGCTTCAAAACTCTCATAATCTGGTTCGCCGTTTTCATCCAAAGGCGTTTTATCTCTATTGACAAAATAGTTATCTGTTGAAAGTGTCACGGGATTTAATCCTACCACCCGAAGGTGTATCCTGAGTCTCTTGGCAAAGGTGGTTTTGCCTGATGAACTTGGACCTGCAATTAAAACAACTCTTACGCTATCTCTCCTTTTATAAATCATATCTGCTATTTGCGCTATCTTTTTCTCATGGAAGGCTTCCTGGATCTTCAGCATCTCAGAGATCTTTCCTGATGCTATAAGGTCATTTAAATCACCTACATAGTTTACCCCAAGAATATTAACCCATTCCTTTGACTCTTGAAATGTATGAAAGAGTTTTTCCCTATGAGGTATTTCAGCAAGTTTATCTGGATTTTTGGGGTCAGGCAATACTATTAAAAACCCTGGTGGATATGGCTTTATGTCAAAAACCTTTAAAAGACCTGTTCTTGGAAGGAGTGGACCTGCGAAGTATGCAAAAAATCCATGTAACATATAAATCGGCGTATGATACCTTGAAAGGAACTTAAGGAGTTTTATGTCGTCATATCGTTTTTCTTTTCTTAATCTCTCTATTACATCCTCCTTTGGCAATTCTAATTTGTCTATCTTATAGTCCTTTTTTACTACATCCTTCATAACTCTGAGTAATTCTTCAACATAATCATCCGAGTACTTACCATCTATTTCTCCATAAAGAGCATCACCGTAGGAATGTTTTATGGAAATATGCCAGGATGGATCTATCTTTGATGCTGCATAGGCAGAGAGAAATGCAAGGGTCCTCTCATAGGTCCTTCTGCCTTCACCCTTTCTAACATCAAGAAACTCTATTGTTTCTGCATCGGTTTCAACCTCATCAAGAAAACCTGTAAGTTGGTTTTTTATTATTGCACATGTTATAGGGTATTCAATACTGCCTACTATATCAATTAGTCTTTTTTTCATATCTATGTCCTCCCAAATTTTTTTTCAAGTTCTAATAAGGATATTTTATAGATTATGGGTCTCCCATGTGGGCAAAAAAATGGCACATCACAGGCAAAGAGTTCATCTAAAAGCGCTGACATCTCTTCTTTTGAGAGTTTTTTGCCCGCCTTTATAGCGGCCTTACAAGACATGGTCTTAAGTGTGTATTGGTATTTATCAGGAAGATTGAGATTGCTATCAAGGTTGTTTAGAATGTCTTTGAACATATCTCTATCCATGGCATCAAAAACCGTAGGAATACCATCTATTACTATGCTCTTTTTCCCTAAGGCACGGAATTCAAAACCCATTGACTCTAAGATTGCCCTGTATTCCTCAAATATCTCAAGTTCTTCCCTCTCAAGGTCAACGGCAACAGGGAATAGGAGTCTCTTGGTTCCTGATTTCTTCTTTTTGAGTTTTTCATAGATTATGCGCTCGTGTGCTGCATGTTGGTCAACTATGATAATGCCTGTTTCAACCTCTGCCACTATATACATATCGTGTATCTGAAAGAGTTTCTCGGGAATATAATGGGATGTTTCTTTCTCTCCACTATCCTCATTTTTATTCAATACTTCGCCAAACTCAAGTTGCCTTGCCTCATCATGTAGAGTTAAAGATTCAATTTCATTCATTTTGTTTTCTAATAAATAATCACCTCTTTGGTCTTCCTTTGTTTCTTTTATATCGCTTAAAACTACCCGCTCCTCAAAAAGGGCCTTTTTTACAGCGTGATATAAAAGAGAAAACAATTTTTTTTCATTATAAACCTTTACCTCTTTTTTCTGAGGATGGACATTGAAATCTATAAAATAGGGTGGAAGTTCCATAAATATAAGAAACTCTGGCTTTACATTTTCCTGTCCAAAGGCACTTCTTATGGCTATTCTTACAAAATCAAGGTTAACCCTTCTCCTATTTACAAATACCTTTTGAATAGTGCTTCTTTTTACGGATGTGTATTGTGGCCTTTTGAAAAAGCCATATATTTTTATGTCATCTTCATCAACCATAAAATCTTTCATTTGTCTTACAAAATCTTCACCAAAAATATGTATATATCGTTCTATTTCAATATCCTTTGCAGGGTATATCTCCTCTTTTTTATTCTCCCATTTTATTTTGAAACCTATATGAGGATAGCCTATTAAAAAATTGCTTATTACCTCGTTTAATTCCCTCTTTACCTTCTTGATATTGCCTTCTGTGAACTCGCGTCTTACAGGGAAATTATAAAAAAGGTCCAACACTTTGACCCGGGTTCCTTTGAATGTGCTGTATGGTTCTATATCTGTTAATTCTTCCCCTCTGTATGTTGCCTTCCATGCTTCATTGCCATTGCCTGATATTATTGTAAGTTTAGACACCTGAGAGATTGAATAAAGGGCCTCCCCTCTAAATCCCAATGTGAATTTCTTATAAAGGTCTTCAATGTCTTCTATTTTGCTCGTTGCGTATCGTTTTGTTGCAAGTTTTAGGTCTTCCTTAGTCATACCAATGCCATCATCCATAACCTCAATGGACTCTATACCCGAACTCTTTATAGTAATGCCTATATTTTGTGCCCCCGCATCTATAGAATTTTCTACCAATTCCCTTACAACAGAAGAAGGAGATTCCACAACCTCTCCTGCAGCTATCTTTTTTACCACATCATTGGGTAAAAATTTAATCATTTTTTTGCCTTTTTAGATACTCCTCTACCCTTTTTGATGCATTGTAACCATATAATTTAAGACGAAAATCAAGGGCAAGTGTCTTGATTATAGCACTTAAGTGTTTTCCTGGGATTACTGGAAGGGTAAACTTATCTATCTTAATACCAAGAAACTCTGTCTTTTCCCGCTCTAAAACAAGTCTCTCCATAGTATAGGCCTTTTTAACCTGTAATAGTTCTATTACAAGGTCCAGTTTTTTTCTATCCTTTACAGCACCTATACCAAAGGTAGAAAATACATCAATTATCCCAATCCCCCTTATTTCTATGAGGTTTTGGAACACATCCTCTTTTTGGGGATTTGTCCCCATAATAGAGCCTTTTGGATACTCTATGAGTTTTACAACATCATCTGCAATGAGCGCGCCTCCTTGAGATACAAGGTCAAGTGCACACTCTGATTTTCCAGTGCCACTTTCACCTGTAATTAAGATGCCAAGGTCGTAAACATCAACCATGGTGCCGTGTACAGTTATAAAAGGTGCAAGTTTGTAGCACAGATAATCATAAAGTCTTCTTTGAAAATAAGGTGTATACTCTGGCGTCATAAGTACACAAGTTTCAGTATTTATCTTTTTAAGGCACTCTGGCGGTCTGTTACCACGAGTAAAAATGATAGCGGGAACGCCCTTTTTCACGAGTTTCATTAACTTATCGCACATAGCATCTTGTGAAAGGGACATAAGATAGGAGTATTCAGTATTACCAATCAGTTGTATACGCCTTGCATCAAAATGCTCTTCATAACCAGATAGAAATAACCCAGGACGGGAGAGTCTCTCTGTTTTTATTTCTATCTTTTCCACGAGGGACTTGCCCGTATAGACAGAAATCTTAAGTTCCTCGCCAATCTCTTTTAAAAGATTGGCGAGTGTAAGTGTTTGCATAGATTACTTTCTTTCTCTTAGTTTGTCCTCATACCTTGTAAGTTGTTTCTTTAAAACATCCTTAAGTTCGTCAACTGCCATATAAGGGTCTTTTTGCTCTGTTTTTACCGCTATTGTATGACCCTTTAGTTTTAATACCATTTCCGTGGTATACCTGCCCCTAAGTTCATCAATTATAAGTTCTCCATCAATGATGTGCTTTGAATACTTGTCAAGTCCATCAAGTCTTTTTGAGATGTACTCCTTCAGGGCATCTGTGAGTTCTATATTCCTTGCCACTATATTGTATTTCATAAAATACCTCCTTTTTTTAGAAAAAACATCAAAAGCACGGTAGAAAAACCAGCATAAATGCCAGCAACCTCATCATCTAACATTATTCCACTACCACCCGGTATTTTTTCCACCTTCTTTATACCGAAGGGTTTTATTATATCATAAAGTCTGAAAAATACAAAAGCAAGTAAAAGACCTAAAGGTTTTACTTGCTTTAAAAACAAAAATGCTGTCAGAACGCCTGAAACCTCATCTATTACCACCTCTTTTGGATCATTGGACATAGATTTTTTAGCAAAAAGCGAAGATGAAAGTATGCCAGAAAACAGAATGAGCACAAGCCCTTCCAAGATGAACATAAAAGACGGTCTTACAAGCCATATAAACAAGGTAGTAATAAAGGACGCAATGGTGCCAGGCCCTATCTTTATATAGCCAATAAAACCAAATGTAGAGATTATATCTTCCAATAGCCCACTTTTCATTGATAGCAAAAATCCTGCGGAAGTTCCTATAATATCAGAGAGCAAGTCTATGAGGCTAAAATCTCTCCATGGGATAAAGTATTGAACAGACTCAGTAAAAAGGGATACAAGCAATGTAATACATAAGGAAAAAGACCTTTTTATACCAAGGCCTCTATTCAAAACAAAGTAAAACAAGAAAAAGCCTATGATATGGGCAAGTATATCTGCGTGCGTAATGCTGCTTTTTACATGTTTTTGTGGAACCAAAAGGAGGAGGAAGAAAAAAATAAGATAAAGATACGAGGCAAAAAATTCTTCCCTCTTCAAAATTCAATACTCCTCATATACCAATTTTCTCTATCCAATGTTCTATAACTTATAGCCTCTTGAATATGTCTGGCATTTATGTGTTCTTCCCCCTCAAGGTCAGCAATAGTTCTTGCAACCTTTAATATCCTTGAATACGCCCTTGCTGATAGACCGAGTTTTTCTATTGCAATTTTAAGTATGTTCTCTGATGCCTCATCAAGTTGGCAAAACTTTTTAAGTTCCTTTTCTCCCATATGTGCATTAAAGTGGATATTACTTTCCTTGAACCGTTCTTCTTGTATCTTTCTTGCCCGCTCCACCCTCTCTCTTATTACAGAAGAAGGCTCTCCACCACTCTTTGTGCGAAGTTCTTCAAATCTTACGGCAGGCACCTCAATCTGTATATCAATCCTATCAAGTAGAGGGCCTGAAATCTTTGCATGATAACGCCTTATCTCCGCTGGAGTGCAGGTGCACTTATGATAAGGATCCGTAAGATAGCCACATGGACAGGGATTCATTGCAGCGACAAGCATGAACCTTGCAGGAAATGTTATGGTTTGCTTTGCCCTTGATATAGTTACAATGCCATCTTCCATAGGCTGACGCAAGACCTCAATGACCTTTTGAGAAAATTCTGGCAATTCATCAAGAAAAAGCACACCATTATGGGCAAGGGATACCTCACCAGGTTTTGGATATGAACCACCTCCTATAAGACCTGCATGGGAGACTGTATGATGTGGAGAACGAAACGGCCTTGTAGCAACAATACCACCTTTTTTTAAAAGGCCTGCCACAGAGTGGATCTTTGTCGTCTCAATGGCTTCATCAATGGTCATACGAGGTAGTATTGTAGGCAGCCTCCTTGCAAGCATGGTTTTTCCAGAGCCAGGCGGTCCTATCATCAAGATATTGTGTCCACCTGCTGATGCAATCTCAAGTGCCCTTTTTACACTCTCCTGCCCCTTTACATCACTAAAATCCACATTATAGGATGCATGCTCCTCAAAGTATCTATCCCTATCAACAGAAAACGGCTCAAGATGTAACTCATCCTTAAAAAACAGAACAGCATCCTGCAATGTGCGTGGAGTGAATATAAGCACGCCATCAACAAGTGCTGCCTCTTCTGCATTATCTGGTGGTACAAGGAAGTTTTTGATACCCCTTTTAAGGGCATCTGAAACTATGGGCAACGTTCCTTTTGTCCTCTTTATTCTACCATCAAGTGAAAGTTCTCCAATAATTAGAAAATCTTCGGGTATATCAACATATTGGAGGGCTTTAAGGATGCCAAGTGCAATAGGAAGGTCAAACAAACTCCCCTCTTTTCTTATATCAGCAGGAGCAAGATTGACAGTAAACTTCTTGGGTGGTATTTTAAAACCACTGTTTTTTAGTGCAGCGAGGACACGCTCCTTAGATTCCTTAACAGCACCCTCTGGAAGGCCAACAATAACAAAACCAGGTATTTGCGAGGTTATATCTACCTCTACCTCAACAATATACCCCTCTACTCCTATGGTTGATCCAGATAATACCCTTGAAAACACGCCTTATTTATCTTTATTTATATTTTGGAATATTCTAAAAAACTCAACAGGAACAGGGAATACAATGGTTGAGGCATTCTCGGCTGAAATCTCACTCAATGTTTGAAGGTATCTTAGTTGGATGGTTACAGGATTTTGAGCAAGAACCTCTGCGGCCTCTTTTAGTTTCTTTGATGCCTGATACTCCCCCTCTGCATTGATGATCTTAGCCCTTCTCTCTCTTTCTGCCTCTGCCTGTCTTGCCATTGCCCTCTGCATATCCTGAGGTAGGTCAACATGTTTAATCTCTACGGCAGAGACCTTGATACCCCATGGGTCTGTCTGCTCATCAATAATCTGTTGTAATTTTTTATTGAGTTTCTCTCTCGCAGATAATAGTTCATCAAGTTCTGCCTCACCAAGAACGCTCCTCAATGTGGTCTGTGCAATCTGTTCTGTTGCATAAAGGTATTTTTCCACTTCAATGACAGCCTTCTCTGGATAAACCACCCTGAAATAAACAACAGCATTTACCTTTACAGAAACATTGTCCTTTGTTATAACATCCTGCGGAGGGACATCAAGTACAATGGTCCTCAAGGATACCTTTACCATTTTATCTATAAACGGAATAAGAAGAATGAGTCCAGGTCCCTTTATCCCAACATACCTTCCCAATCTAAATATCACAGCCCTTTCATACTCCCTCAATATTCTTATCATTGAAGCGAGTATAATAAGTACTATAACAACTATCCATGAAATTGCTGAAAACACATCACCCCTCCTTTAAGGCCAATAGAATGCCATCTTTTACCTTTTCTGGTGAAATCCCCATATAATCAAACACATCGTTTGCCTTTCCAGATGTGGCATAGTCTGATAGACCAAACCTAATAAGTCTCTTATAAAGGCCATATTCAAGCATCCTTTGTGCTAAGGAAGCAGCAAGGCCTGTGTCCTTATTGTGGTCCTCATAGGTTATAATAATGTCAAACTCTGAAAGATATTCCAAAAGTTCATCTGTGATATAGCCAGGGGATGCGATGTTTATAATCCCGGGCGTATAACCTTCATCTTTTAATAGTTCATGTACCTTTATACCCCTGTGTGCTGTTGAACCATAGACTAATATAGCAATGCCTTCCCCTTCTCTTAAAACATCAAACTTACCATACTCATAAACATAGTCTTTGCCAAAGAATTCATTTCCATTTTCATCTGTTATAATGGGTAATTTAGAACGCCCCACGCCTACTGCGTAATTCCCAAATTGAGAAAGCACATATCTTACCACCCTATCTGTTTGATTAGGGTCTGCAGGAATTATCGTCTTAAACGAATATAGGTTTTTCAATGTCCCTACATAATCCACACAGTGGTGCGTCTTTCCATCCTCTCCAACATCTATACCAAGGTGAGTTACAAAGAGTTTAAGATTGGTCTTGTTTATATCGTTGAGCCTCTGCTGATTATATGTCTCATCTATGCCGAATACCCCAAAATCGCCCCACACAGAAACAAGCCCCACACAGGATGCAGCACCTGACACAGTTGCCGTATTATGTTCTGAGACACCTGTCTCAAAAAACCTATCTGGAAAATCCTTTGCAAAAAAGTTGAGTTTAACAGAACCCATAAGGTCGCAATCAAAGGCAATAATGGGCGTGTATTCTTCACCCATAGATTTTTTTGCCACATCCCATAACGCCTTACCAAGTGCTGTTCTATTGTCCAATTTCTCATCTTTTTTATAGAGTATAGGGTCCTGTGTATTGAGTTTAATATCAAATCTCAACTTTCTATTGAAAACAGGGAATTTCTTGCTTTCCCTTATCTTTTTATATTTTTCAAGGTCATTTTCAAGTCCAAGTTCCAAAAGCGCCTTTTTAAGTTGCTCTTCTGTAAGTGGCTTACCGTGATATGCCTCATTCCCTTCCATAAAGGATACACCCTTTCCCATAACAGTATGAGCAAGGACCATACATGGTTGCTCCTCATAACGATTGCATTCCACTATGGCCTCATATATTTCTCTTATGTTGTGTCCATTAACCTCAACTACCTTCCACCCATCAGATTCATAATTCTCTTTAATATTTACAGGCATAATTTCAAAGGTCTTACCAGATATTTGCCTTCTGTTATAATCTATCAGAACCGTTAAATTATTCAAGTTGAACTTTTTTGCAAACCTTCTTGCCTCTGCAACCTGACCCTTTGCCTGCTCAGCATCCCCCATAATAACAAACACATGATTATCATACCCCTTTATTTTACTTGCAAGTGCAAGTCCACATCCTGCAGAAAGCCCCTGTCCCAAATTACCTGTTGTCCATTCAATCCCAGGCACATCCCTTTCTATATGCCCCTCAAATGGTGAGCCTGCCTGCCTAAAATAACTTATAGCGTCATCTATATCAAAAAATCCAAGATTCCCAAGGGTTGCATAAACACCCGCTGATGTATGTCCATGAGAGACAACAATATAATCCCTTCCTTCCTTGTCCGGGTCATTTGGGTCTATATTCGCATAACTCATAACAACGAGAAAGAGTTCAAGAGAACTCATCGCTCCACCAGGATGCCCTGATTTTGCAAGGGTTGTCATCTTAAGGATATCTCCCCTTATCTTTCTTGCAAGTTGTTCAAGTCTTATTATCTCCTCATTGGAAAGTGTAGGTCTCTTAAAGCCTCTCATAAAAACCTCCTTTTTCAAAAAGACAATATTGTAATTCTATGCCATAATACAGGGAAACAAAAACATTTTACATATATAAATAAAAATGCGGTGCTTTATGCACCGCATTTTTATACGGCAAAGTGCTAATTTTTTACCTTACCACTATCTTCCTTGTATCTTTGTAATTGTCTGCCTTAAATTCTATAAAGTAAATACCGCTCTTTATACTACTTGCATCCCATCTTATAGAATAATATCCTGCTTTCTTTTCGCCTTCTACAAGGTCCTTTACCAATCTGCCTGCCGCATTGTAAATCTTTAATGAAACTCTGCTCTTATGTGGTAATTGATAATAGATTATAGTATAACCTGTTATAGGATTGGATGCCTCTCTTATAGCAAAAGACCTGGGCATAAGAGGTCTTTCTTTTGCACCAAGCGGTGATATTATAAAGGTGCTATCGCTTACATCATAAGCCACAACCTTATTACTCTTACTACTTGTATTCAATGCCTCTATTTTTATCTTGCATGCACCAGAGTTTATGCTATCAGGCACTGTCCATGCATAAGATGTATCAGTGTTCTGTATATTTGTTGCAATGATATCAGGATATGTCATGCCTCCATCTGTGGATAAAAGAAGTCTATAGTAGTTCACATTGGATGTATTATCACACTGCCAGACAATGTTGTAGGTTGAATTACCCTTTAAAGTATCTCCACCATTGGGTGAAAGTAAATGAATAAGTGGAGTTGTCCTTATAAGATAGACATCACCATTGCCTGCACCATAAGAATCTGTATATCCTGCAATAATAAATCCGCCATCTGTGGTCTGCTGGACAGAATAGCCCTCATCATAATCACTTCCTCCATAGGTTCTTGTCCATAGGGTATTGCCATTTTCATCTGTCCTTATAAGATATACATCATCATTGCCTGCGCCATAAGAATCTGTATATCCTGCAATAATAAATCCGCCATCTGTGGTCTGTCGGACAGAATAGCCCTCATCATAATCGCTTCCTCCATAGGTCTTTGTCCATAGGGTATTGCCATTTTCATCTGTCCTTATAAGATATACATCACTATTGCCTGACCCATAAGAAGATGTCCATCCTGCAATAATAAATCCGCCATCATGGGTCTCTTGGAGAGAATAACCTCTATCATCATCATTTCCTCCATAGGTCTTTGTCCATAGGGTATTGCCATTTTCATCTGTCCTTATAAG
>CAJXJZ010000042.1 GCA_913055745.1 uncultured bacterium
AAAATCACAACGCCATTTGCAGGTTATATAGAATGAGACCTTTGCGCGATCAGCTCACATAGCCAGTTAAATTCTGGGACTTCGTTTTTTGGATTCCATTTTGTCCAATAAGGACAATATATCGTCTATATCTACTGAAACACATCTGCTTTCCCCCTTTAGTCTGTTTTTCAGGCACAACTTGCCCGCTGAATAGATCTGCCACGCTTGATATTGTGTGCCACACACATCAATTGAAAGCGTGTGCGATTACGATTGATACCCAGATAACGAGCCTTTGCCATCCCATAATGCAGCTTTAACACACCAAAGACACGCTCCACGGTACTGCGAACACCGGAATGGGTTCGGTTAAAGAGTCTATCTTCTGCTGTCAAAGGGCGGTTACGATAAGCGCGTTTTGTGAGTCTGTTCCCGATGCCTTGTTGCGAAAGCCAATCTGCGTGTTTCTGGCTTTGATAAGCACTATCGGCATAGACCGCTGATTCGTCACCTTCTAGTAAGTCGGTAAAGCAATTGGAGTCATGCACGCTGCCAGAGGTAAAGTCTGTGGCCTTGATCAGGCCATCTTCATCAACACTCAGGTGGGCTTTGAAACCATAGGTGCTTTTACGCTTTCCGTCAGAACCTCTCTTGACGTTCCAGTCAGCGTCCGGGTCCTGCGTTGATTCACCACTCTTGGTCTTGTTGGGCCGACACTGCTTGGCTTCGATGACACTAGCATCAACGATGCTGACGCCGCCTGATTTGATGTAGAGGCCTTGCTCAATGAGTTGATCATTGATTTCTTGCAGTAATGGTTCCATCAATGCACGTCTTTCCAACTGCTGACGAAAACGCCAGAAGGTGCTGTGATCTGGAATAGACTCCGTGATATCCAACCCTACAAAGCGCCTGAAAAGAAGATCCCGAGCCAGTTGTTTTTCCAATGCCGGGTCACTCAACTTGTACCAGCTCTGTAATAACAAGGCTTTGAGCATCATTAGTGGTGGCCACGCTTTTTCACCGCGTGTACTGGAATGAATGTTGATTAGTAATTGC
This sequence comes from uncultured bacterium, assembly GCA_913055745.1. Classification (GTDB taxonomy): domain Bacteria; phylum Hydrothermota; class Hydrothermia; order UBA1063; family CAJXJZ01; genus CAJXJZ01. The sequence goes on from CAJXJZ010000042.1 coordinate 1,042, forward strand.
TCGAGACGAGACCAATCAATTAAACCATGGACTCCATCCAGTTCTTGCAATGCCTCGTGATCAATCAGCAGAGCATCGCCAAGGCTTCTTTGTTTGAGGTTCTTCCAGGCCATGTTATTTCCAGTGATTTATGATAAATTGGTACCATTCATTTTACCGGATGAGTCCTATTGATAATCAGTTGTTTTGCTGATTTGTTGTGTTTCGTGCAAAGGTCTCTATTTATTATTTTTAGCCACCTTGATCAATTAACAAATTCACTCACCCTTATTTTTACCCATGCGTTTAACGGTACCGCTGCAACGGGTGGCTTTGCCGGCGCCACACTTTCCGCGGCCATTCGTTTTGGTATTGCCCGAGGTGTTTTTTCTAATGAAGCTGTTAAATATAACATTTTATTTTTTAAAACATCTTCTGTTACAAATGAAATTGTTTTTAAATATCCTATAAATGTTTTTAGTTTTATTTTATTTTCTTTTTTATCACTCATTTTAAAACATCCTTCACTTTTGCAATGAGTTCTTCTGTACTAAAGGGTTTTGTTATATAGTCCGTGGCTTTTTCTTTAATAGCAGTTAATTTGTCCATCCGTGAATCTTTAACTGTTACCATTATTACAGGTATGTCCTTTGTGGAGTCTTGCGCTCTTATCATTTTTAATGTCTCCCAACCATCCATCTCGGGCATCATTACATCAAGCAAGATACAATCTACCTTTATATCCATAAGAAGTTCCAATCCTTTTTTCCCAGAATCGGTAGTGATAACATTGAAGCCTTCTGTTGATAGCGTAGTGTATAGCAGATTTCTTATATCCTCATCATCATCAATTACTAGTATTTTCTTTTCCATCCTCATCCCTCCTTGTTGGTAATAAGATTCTAAAAAGGGTTCCTTTGCCCTCGCTGCTTTTCACCTTAATTATACCATTGTGCAGCTCAACCACTTCTTTCACTATACTAAGGCCCAGTCCAATTCCTCCGTATCTTCGTATATTTGAACTTTCCACCTGATAAAACCTTTCATATATCTTTTTGAGTTTATCTTGTGGAATGCCAATACCAGTATCCTCAACTTCAATAACAACATATTTTTTGTTTTCCCCTATTTTAAGATGCACACGCACCCTTCCTCTCTCCGTAAATTTTACAGCATTATCTATAAGATTGCAAATCATGCTTTTTAAGCCAATCTTGTCGCCTTCTATAATAGAATTATTGTCCTCAATATCTGCAACAATCTCTATACCCTTCATATTTGCAACAGGACGATAAGCCTCTATGCATTTTTGGATTATCTTTGCGAGGTCAATTTTACTTATTTCAATTTGATTCCTATACATTTGAAGTTTAGTGAGTTGAAGTATACTATCTATCTTAAGCGAAAGTTCATGAAGGTTTTTTTCTACTATTTTTAGTGCACCTATAACTTCATCTGAAGGTTGTCCGATTTTCCTTCTATTAATAAGGGATATATAGCCTATGGCTGCTGTAAGAGGAGTTTTTAATTCATGCGAGATATTGGCAATAAATTCATTTTTGAGTCTGTCAAGTTCTTGCTGTTTTCTTACGGTATCCTGTAGTGTCGTAATATTGGATTTTATGGTTTTTCTCATCTGTTCAAATACCTGTGCCAGTTCACCTATCTCATCACCTGAATGTATGTTAAAGTTAGCATCGAGATTACCTTTTTCAAAATTGATTGCTGCATACTTTAGATGGTTTATTTTTGCTGTAATTCCCTTTGCGACGAAGGTTGATATCAAGACAGAAAGTAGTATGGTGAGTATTGTTACAATTATTATACCCATTGTTGTTTCTCTGAAATGTTCAAATGTGCTTTTTACGGAGTTTACATAGTGGACAGTATAAATATGAGAGCCGAACTCATCAATGAATGGAATAAACACATGAATAATATAATTTTCGTCGAGTACAGTTTCAGAATGGAGTTTTTTAATATAGGGAAAGTATCTTTTGTCAACCTCTCTATGTTGATATACGCCCATACGAGCGTCGTTGCTGTTAAAAAGTACTTGGCCATCAGCTGAGATGATTTCTATATAATTGAGATATGGATTGTTTTCAAGAATAGGGTATATTTCTCTGTAAATTTGTAAAAAAGAAGTGTTTTTGTAGAACTCATATGAATGGATAATACTTGGTGTCGCTATTTGTGCATAATTATTAATATTTTGCAATATTTTGTCTTTTGAATTTCTGATAAAGTAGTGAAGATAGATGCCACCACTTAATGCAATAAGAAGGGCAAGCAAAAGTGAATATATAATAGATATTTTAGTTCTAATACTCATTGTCCAATGTTATGTCGTTTGCCAGTATGACTCTGTCAATATGGGGTTTGTAATTTAGTTCTTTGGAGATATAATAATTATCACCTTCATATACTAATGGTATGACAGGGAGTTCATCAATTAACATGGATTCTATCTTCTGAAGTACTTTTTTCCTCTCTTGTTCTTCACTTAGTTGACCTACACCTTCTATTAAAGAGTCAAGGCTCGGGTTTGAATAAGAAAAGTAGTTTTTAGCACCAAGGGACTTTGTCTCTTCTCTTGAATGGAAATAGCTGAGTCCTGTTGTATGTATATCAATTGACCCGGGTATTAATGCAAGTAAAAATAGAGAAAGGTCCTCTCTTCCTTTCACCCTTTTGAATAATTCAGAAGGTTTTACAGGGTCTATTTTTATATTTATGCCGACCTCTTTTAAATTATTTTTTATGAATTGTGCATAGGGCAGTCTTGTTTTTGATAATAATAGATGAATGGGCTCTCCCCTATATCCTGAAATTTTAAGTAGTTTTTGTATACTGTCCCTTTGTATGCAATCATTAGTTTTGTAAGATAAAAAGCCTACCTGAGAAAAGAGCGCCATCTCGTAGGCAGGGATAATAGGATACCCGTAAAGTTTAGATATGGTGTCCGCTAATTTTTCTCTGCAAAGAGCAAGATACAGAGCCTTTCTAAAGGCCTTTTTATTTAATGGCCAGCGTTTTGTGTTTGCTCCAATATACCTTATAGCGTTTACAGGACCTGGAATTTTGATGAAATTAAGCTGTTTTTGAAAACCATTGGGTGGTTTAATGGTAAATAGAAAATACTTATTATTTGGGGATTTTAAATGATTTTTAGCAAGGGCATCTTTTGTGATAAAAATAATTTTATCAAACTTCACTTTCCTTCCAAAGTATTCATTATTGGGTATTGCATATATGGTACCATTTTTGTCTTCTTTTGTAAATCTCAATGGACCTGTACCACAGGAAAGGGAGGATAAAAGTTCTGGAGAACAGCTCTTCTCAATGATGAGTATCTGACTTATTCTTTCAAGAAAGTTTAAACACGGGGAGTTTAATTTAAATATTACAGTGTAAGGGCCTTTTGCTAAGATTGTATCAATGGAATGTACATCTGTTCTATAATCGCTTGTTGAATCATGCATGGTTTTGTAGAATGTGTACAAAACATCCTCTGATGTGAAACTTTTCCCATCTTGAAATGTTACATTTTTTCTAAGTTTAAATACCCATGTGACGCTATCTGGATTTTCCCAATATTCAGCAAGTGAGGGGTATGGACGAAAGTCGGCATCAAATCTGACAAGTGGGTCATAAAAGTTCATAAGCGTGCTTATAGTAACAATCTCGGATTTTTTATTGGGTACTTTTGTAAGGGTATTGTAATTAAATACGATATATAATGTGCTTGTCTTTTTTTTGCATCCTGCCAGAAATATTATCATTAAAAATATCAACGTTAATCTTTTCATTAAAACTCCTTTCTCTCCTCTAACGCCTCTTTCAATGTTTGTCCATCCTGGAATGAAAGGTCAGAACCGCGTGGAATACCATGGGAAATCCTCGTTATCTTGACATTAAGCTTGTGCTCTTTTAGGAGATTTCTTATGTAATACCCTGTTGTATCACCTTCAACAGTAGGTGGTAGTGCCAATACCACCTCTTTAATGCCATCGTTTTTGACACGGGAAGGTATATCATTAATATAGAGGGTTTCTGGCGTTTTGTTATTCATAGGAGATAAAACTCCACCTATTACATGATAATACCATTTCTTCCCTAATACTTCTTCTAAAAGCATTACATCTTCAGGTTTCTCAACCACGCATAAGACCTTCTCCCGGGTAGTATCCTGACATATTTCGCATATATCTTGTTCGGAAAAACCATGACATTTTTTGCAAAATCTCACATTTTCAATGGTTTCAGTTAATGCATTGCTTATTTCAGATGCTATTTCTTTATTGGAGAGAAGGAAGTATGTTATTCGCTCTGCGCTCTTTTCTCCTATGGAGGGGAGTTTCACAAGTGCCTTTTTCAGTCTTTCAAGATAAGAGACCCTGTACATCCTTTGGAATACCCTTCATATATTGGTTTGTAAGTTCTTTTATACTTTTATCAATTTGCTTCCTTGCATCAGTAAATGCTTCTTTTATAGATTTCTGAAGTTTCTTGGGCTCATCCTGATTTTTTATTTCAATGTCTAAAAGGTTAAACTCTCCATTCAAAATTACTCTTACATTGCCATCTTTGGATGTGCCCTCTTTTTTTATCTTTTTTATTTCCTTCTGAAGTTTTTTCATCTGTGACTGCATTTTTCTTGCATCGTTCAACATTTTAAAAAGGTCCATCTTTTACCTCCTTTAGATTGAGTTCTTTAATTAGTTTATTTATTGATGTACTATTTTTTTCCCCTTTTTTGTGTAATTCTTTGTCCTCTATTTTCTCCAAAGATTGATTGTTCTTGGAGAGATGCCCATTATCATTGTTTATGCTAAATCCATGTGGTGTTATTCTCTTAATAAAGGCCAATTTTAAAAGTTCGTATTCAAATAAAGGTCTTGGGTAGTTGCTTAGCCTCAAAGTTTGCTCCATATCCTTTAGGATTTTAAATATGTAGAGGATGTCAATCTCAGAAAATTTGCCTTTAAGATGGCTATAAGGGTTCTCCTCTCCCATTAAAATTGCTTCCATAAGAGAGGTTGCAGCCTTTACCAGTCCTTTGTGAAAATCAAACAGGCTATAGCCCTGGTTTAAAGCATCTCTTAAGAGTTTTAGTAAATCAGATGGCTTTTCCTCGGCTATATACTCAAAGAGATTTATAAAAATCTCATCCTCCAATATTCCAAAAACCTCTCTTAAGGTGGAAGAATCTATCTTTCCATCTCCATAAATATATGCCTGTTCAAGTAAAGATATGGCATCTCTAACACTCCCCTCTGATATTTCATAGATTATTTTAAGTGCATCTTTTTCACATTGAATGCGTTCCTCTTTGCATATAAAATTTAGCCTATTTATAAGCGCACTCTCAGAGATAGGCCTAAAATCAAAGCGTTGCACACGGGAGAGCACAGTTTCAGGTATTTTTCTGGGCTCTGTTGTAGCAAAGATAAACACGACATTTTCAGGCGGTTCTTCAAGTGTCTTCAAAAGCGCATTGAATGCTTCATTGGTAAGCATGTGTACCTCATCTATAATAATTACCTTATATCGTGCCTTAACTGGCATAAACCGAACATTCTCTCTTAGTTCTCTTATCTGATCTATGCCTCTGTTGGATGCTCCATCTATCTCAATAACATCCAATGAATTTCCACTATCAATTTCCAGACATATCTCACACTTGCCACATGGCTCTGGTGTTATACCCTTTTCGCAGTTTAGCCCTTTGGCAAAAATACGTGCTATGGTGGTTTTTCCCACTCCCCTCTGTCCACTAAATAAGTATGCGTTGGATATTTTTTTGTGTCTTAAAGCATTCTGGAGTGTTTTTACTACATGCTCCTGTCCCACAACATCACGAAAGGTCTTAGGTCTGTACTTTACAGGAAGGTTCATAGTTTTATAATTATAAAGGATTTTTTAAAAAAAATCTACGAGTAGCACTTTAATAATCGCATGTGTTTTGAATATCCCCGTAATATCGGATTTAAATATGGTATTAAGAAAAAACTCAACGGTTTTGTAAATCGGATGGTCTATGCTATAATTAGGTTGTGGGAGGAATAAAATTTAAAGATGCGCTGTATTTTGATGGCGAAAAGGTAAAGAAGGGCGATTTTATTGTATATAATGGTAAAATTACCTTTAAGAATGTTCCTGTAGAGAGGGAAATAGATACGGGTGGATACATTTTTTTACCTGGTTTTGTTAATGCCCATCATCATACTTACAGTAGTCTTGCGCGTGGCGTACCGTTAAAAAGAACTCTTAGAAATTTTTATGAGAATCTGGCATACTTTTGGTGGAAGTGGGATGCTTCATTGGATGAAGAAAGCATATACTATTCAGGCCTTGTATCGGCAATAGAATCCCTTAGAAAGGGCGTGACCCTTATTTTTGACCATCATGCAAGTTTTTCTTATATAGATGGCAGTCTTTCTATTTTAAAGAAGGCCTTTGAAACTGTTGGAATACAGGGGGTTATTTGCTTTGAGGTGTCTGACAGGCTTGGATATCACAATGCTGTAAAATCTGTAAATGAGAATGTAAGGTTTATAAAGAACGAAGAAAGCGAAATGATTAAAGGTACAGTTGGCATGCATGCTGCATTTACAGTGGGAAACAAGACTTTGGAACTTTTAAAAGGCGCGGCAAAAGAAAGTGGGCGCCCTATACATGTTCATGTTGCAGAGGATAGATTTGATAAAGATTATAATATAAATGTTTATGGCAAAACCCCTATTGAGAGATTAAGGGATTATGACCTGCTTGATAACGGTCTTTTAGCGCATGTTATATGGGTTGATGACAACGATATTTCTCTTATAAAGGAACATGGCGCGTATATCCTTCATAACCCAGAATCTAACATGAATAATGCTGTTGGTTATTTCAAAATAAAAAAAATGCTTGATAATAATGTCAAAATACTCCTTGGCACAGATGGCTTTTCCTATTCTGTGTTAACAGAGGCAAGAAGCGCAGTGTTAAATGCTATAAGTAGAGGGGTGGATGGATGGGATGTATTCAAAAAATCATTGTTTGTGAATAATTATGAGGTTGCAATGAGGTTTTTTGATAAGAAGTTTGGAAAAATAGCGGAAGGCTATGCGGCTGATATCGTAGGTTATAGATACATGCCCTTTACGCCAATGAATTCGGACAATCTATTTGCCCATGTGTTTTTTGAATTGGTGGAGAAAGAAGCAGACTTTGTAATGGTTAATGGTAGGACAATTATTGAAGATGGTAGGTTTGTTTCAATTGATGAAGAAGGGATAAATAAAAAAGCAGAAGAAATAACAAAAAAACTCTGGAAAAGGTTTGAAAATAATAAAATAACATTTAAACTGCCCGATGGATAAAGACTATTATAAGAGTTTCTTGAGTTTTATAAAAAATGCAGGTAAGGTGGCAAAGCAATCTCCAGATGTATTGAAGGAATACACAGATAAACTTAATGCATTTCTTGAATACTCACGCAATATAAATAGAGAACATATCCCCATGGCGCGCGATATAGCAAGGACTCTTATGGCAAATGGAACTCATGTAGAAGGTGCGCAGGTTTTGTTTGATGAGGCAAAGATCTATCTTAGAGATGGCGATTTGAAAAAATATTATGGTCTTACTTATAAGGGATTTGTGTATCTTTTTGCTGCTGTCTTTATACCAGAATTATATTCAGAGTTGCTTAATATGATAAATGAGGTAGAAAAAACAGCGTATTATCCATTTTTCCTTTTTCAAAAGGGATATGTTGAACATATCCATATGCATGAATACGAACTTGCTCTTGCAGATTACTTAAAGGCAAAAGACATGGTCCAGAAGTTGGACGATAGTATTTGTAAGTTAATGGGTATATCCAGTAAAAATAGTTTGGAATGGATGTTATCTTTGGATATTGTTGATGTGCTTTTCAAACTCGCCATGAGTAACAGGGAAGAAAGCGAATACTATCTTGCTATGGCAGATCAAATGCTTCAGGATTTGACCAGAAAATTTGGAAGTTTAGGAAAGTTAGCCAACCATATAGAACTATTTTGGGTGCAGTATTTTATAATAAAAGGTGAAGTAAAAAAAGGCAGGGAAATACTTGATGCTTTCTTGGAAAAACATGATAGAGAAGACTGGTTTGGTGGCTATAAGTCTATAGTTGCATACCTTGAAACCCTGTATTTTTGGTCTATGGGGGATTATAAATCCACTATCAAGCATCTTAAGGGTGCAATTTCTGAGGCCATTGGTAGTGGTGATGAGACAATGACAAGGGAAACGATTGATTTTGCCCTCTTTCTTCTTGAAAGCAGCGGAAGGGAGTTCAGTATTTACTCCAAAGAAGGTGAAGAAGTACTGAATACGCTTTTAGGCATCCTATTTTCAAAAGACTGGTATCTTGGTATAGACCACTCAACCAAGGTAGCCGAACTTTCCCTTAAGATAGCAAAGGAATACACGAAGTTAACTGGTATTGAAATCGATGAGGAAAAGATATATATGGCAGGGCTTTTGCACGATATAGGCAAACTTTATGTACCATGGTATGTCTTAAATAAACCATCAAGATTAAACCAACTTGAATGGCTATGTATTAAGTATCATCCTGTATACGGAAGAGAGATAATGGAGAGAATAGGACTTGGAGAGTTTGCAAAGTATGTGGAGGAGCATCATGAAAGGAACGATGGAACAGGCTATCCATACGGTAAGAAGAACCTTCCACCAGTTTCCCAAATAATAGGAATAGCTGATATTTTTGAGGCTGCTACAACAGCCAACAGGCATTATAAAAACCCAAAAAATATTCGTGAAATACTTAAAGAACTCAAAGAAATGAGAGGTACTAAATTTGACAATACTGTCATCAAAGCCCTAATGGATGTTTTTGGGAAAAATGTCAAAGAACCTGTCACCTAATTCCAACTTAAGCAAAAATATTTTTCTCTCAATACCAGATGAAAATCCTCCCAATGTCCCGTCTTTTCTAATGACCCTGTGGCATGGAACCAATATAGGAAAAGGATTTTTAGCCATTGCATTGCCTATGGTGCGAGCCCCTTTAGGAATACCAGCAAGTTCGGCAAGATGTGAGTAAGAAATTGTTGTGCCATAAGGGATTTTCCTCAAGACGGTGTAGATTTTGCGATAAAGGGGAGGCACATTAGAAAAGTCTAATGAAAAATCATTAAAATCTACTTTTTCACCATTAAAATACATCTTTAATCTGTCAAGCAAATTAGCAATAATGGGAGTATATTCCTGCCTTCCTCTAATATAATCAAAAGAAGTTTTTAAAACCATACCATTTTTAACTGATACAAAAAAACTACCTTTTTCCGTTTCTATATGACCTACATACGGCATAGAAAGTAATTCTTTATATAGTTGTGAGATGGATTTGCCTGATACAGGGTCCTTTAAGTGTGGAGCTATTTCAAAAAGTGGACCGAGTACAAAGATGCGCTCTCTAAAAGATGGATGAGGAATTTCAAGTTCCTCTGTATTTAGAATAATATTATCAAAAAAGATTATATCAATATCAATAATACGGGGCTTCATGTGCCCCTCCGTCCTGCCCATAGTTCTTTCAATACCCTTTATAGTTTTCAAAAGTTCATAAGGAGAAAGAGATGTTTTAGCCGTAAGTACCATATTGGCGAAATCTGCCTGCTGCCAATTACCCCATGGTGAAGTAATAATCGTTTTAGATACCTTGTGTATTCTTATCCCACTATGAGAAATAAAATAAAGTGCGCGTTTTATATTCTCTTTTTTATCGCCTTTGTTTGACCCCAGCGCAAGAACAACATCGTGCATAGAAAAATTTTAAAGAACATTGTATGCAATGTAAAGTTAACATGTTGGATACAAAATCTGGCTCTATCTATATCAATTGACAAACAAGCAAAGGGCTAAACAAAAAGCAAATACAACAACTCTATAGCATCAATATACCTATTTCCTACCCCAAAAATCTTGGTAGGTTTTTTATTTCCCCTCTTTTCCCCGGGTATTTATTTTTAGAGGTAAATAAAGTGGGCACCAGTGTAAAACAGCTGTCACAATAGGTATCAGGCCTATTAGACCCCACCAATTTTTATATATAAGCCCTAACCCAATAATTACCAACCCCAAAATGAACCTTATCACGCTATCTACTTTACCCACATTAGGTTTAGTTATTGACATATCTTTCCTCCTTTTTGTTTTAGTTTCATCCCTCATAGGTAGACTCAGAACGTGCTAAAAGTATAAAGCATCAAAGTCATTTTTGTCAAGGTTTCAATCCCTTATAGGTAGGCTCAGAACAACTTTAAGAGGTGGTAAAATGCGGAAGTCAACAATGTTTCAATCCCTTATAGGTAGGCTCAGAACAAATGAAAACTCTTTTCATCTTGATTTCACCCGCTATCGTTTCAATCCCTTATAGGTAGGCTCAGAACGTATAATTTTGGCACTCACACAAGCAAAGTGTGAGGTTTCAATCCCTTATAGGTAGGCTCAGAACCCAACGACAAAGGCAAGCTAAGTGTCGATTTTATACTGTTTCAATCCCTTATAGGTAGGCTCAGAACGAGGATCTACAAAATGGTAAAGGGAAGGGGGCGTTGTTTCAATCCCTTATAGGTAGGCTCAGAACACATAAAATTTGATAGAGTATTGGAAAATTTAATTGAGTTTCAATCCCTTATAGGTAGGCTCAGAACAATGGTATGGAGACATTGACTTAATCTCAACAGGATAGTTTCAATCCCTCATAGGTAGGCTCAGAACCAAGACGGAGTGCATTTTCGTAATGATGCAGTAATCATTAGTTTCAATCCCTTATAGGTAGGCTCAGAACCACATATACTTTATACCAATTTTGGACCCTGATTTTAGTTTCAATCCCTTATAGGTAGGCTCAGAACCCCATTTATATTATTCTCCCGCAAGTACTTGCATTTTTAGTCATAAAGGAGATATCTCCTATGACTGTTCATAAATATAATGCATACGCAAAGTTCTGTCAAGTTATATGTAATTTTATGCATTT
>CAJXJZ010000043.1 GCA_913055745.1 uncultured bacterium
AAAGAGAAACAACTTTATTTTGAATAATCGTCCAAAAAGCCGTATAATTATACACAGGGCCGTTAGCTCAGGCGGATAGAGCACCGGATTTTTAATCCGGTGGCCGCAGGTTCGAGTCCTGCACGGCCCATTTTATTTTTAATAAACCATTAAAAGAATTCAATACATCAAGTAAACTTTAAAGTTAATTCTTGCCTCTTTTTACCTTACATTTTAAAATATATGCAATGGATGATGAGATATTTTATGCTGTTGCCTTATCACTTATAAAGGGTATAGGTCCTGTTTATTTCAAAAAACTCATAGGCCAGTTTAAATCCCCAAAGGAGGTTTTTGAAGAGCCTTTAGAGGCACTCTATGATGCTGTTCCAAAAAGCATTGCAAAAAGGATCTATGACGAGAAGGATTTTGTAAAAACTGAAAGAATACTTAGAATCTGTGAAAGACATGATATAAAGATATATTCTTATGGTATGGAAGGCTATCCTAAAAGGCTTTTACATATCCATACACCCCCTCCTGTGTTATATGTAAAGGGAGATATTACAGAGGTTGATAGGATTAAAACTGTTGGTATTGTTGGCACAAGAAGACCTTCTCAATACGGCGTGCAGGTTGCAGAATGGTTTTCTCGTGAACTTTCAAAACACAGCATAGGTATTGTATCAGGTGGTGCCTATGGTATAGACACCATAGCACTTAAAAAGGCAAAAGAAGAAAACGCTTATGCCATCGCTGTTCTTGGCAATGGGCTTTTAAACCCTTACCCTTCTTCTAATAGGGAACTTTTTAGAGATATTATTGAAAAAGGCGGCGCTATCATATCAGAATTTTTGCCTGAAGAGCGTCCGAATAAGGAAAACTTCCCTAAGAGAAACCGCATTATAAGCGCTCTATCAGACATTGTCCTTGTTGTAGAGGCAGGTAAAAAAAGTGGCTCTCTTATAACCGCTGCATGGGCTGAGGAACAGAATAAGGATGTCTATGCCATACCTGGTCCTATTACCAAAGAAACATCAGAAGGTACAAACCATCTTATTCAAAAGGGAGCAAGGATTGCACTCTCCCCAGATAACATCCTTCAAGACCTTGGGATTTCACATAAAAAGGAAGAGAGAAAAATTGATATAAGTGAAGAAGAGAAGAATATTCTTGAGATGCTGAGTGATGAGCCATTACACTTTGATACCATCCTTGAAAAATCTAATATGGAGGTATTTAACCTTTATTCAATACTCTTTGGGATGGAATTAAAGGGCCTTATAAGACAACTTCCTGGAAAATACTATGTAAGGGCATTTTTATAGTTTGAGGGAATAAGGTCTAATCTCTTTCTCCATTTATCAACCTTTAAAATACGCACCTTGATATTATCTCCAAGGGATAGAATGGGTTTTTCATTTAATGTAATGCATGTAAGTTCATCATCTGTCTTTGCATCATGGCCAAAAAGTTGTAAAGGTATAAACCCATCTATGAAAAAGTCTGTAAGATTAACGAATACGCCTTGTTCAATAATGTTTACAACTACTCCATCAAACTCTTCCTCTTTTTTATCCTTCAAATAATCTAATATCTTGTAATCTGTTATGTCCCACTCAGCCTTCTGTGATATCTCCTCTTTTTTCGTTGCAAGTTGAGAAACCTCTGAGAGTTCTTCTAAAAGCGCATTTTTGTCTGGCAGTCTCTTTTTAAGTGCCCATTTCAACACACGATGCACAACAAGGTCGGGATACCTCCTTATAGGAGATGTAAAATGTAAATAATATGGTAGGGAAAGCCCAAAATGTCCCTTGTTTTCCACAGAATACCTTGCCCTCATCATAGAACGAAGAAGAAGATACGAGATTACTTTTTTTGTCTTTTCATCATCTATCTTGTTCAAAAGTTCATAAAGATTGCGATTTAGATGTTCCTTTTCCCTTTTTGCCCTTTTTCCTGTAATCTTCTCATAACTTTCAAAAAACTGCTCTAATTTTTCTCTGGAGGGCTTTTCGTGTATTCTATACACTGTAGGGATGCTATTTTTAAACATAAACTCTGCAACCGCTACATTAGCCCTTATCATAAACTCTTCTATAACCCGTTGGGATTTAAGTCTTTTATCTATTTCAATACGCTTAATTTTGCCTTCATTGTCAAGTATTATCTCAGGCTCGGGTATGTCTATGTCTATGCTATATCGTATCTCGCGGTCTTTTAATAGTATATCTGTAAGTTCATTGGCTAAAAAGAGACTTTCTTTTACTTTTTCATAACAACCATCTTTGAAAATAGAAACTGTATCATGAGGTAGTGGTTCTCCTTTTATTATGTGTTCTGCATCTTCATAGGAAAGCCTTGCACAAGAGTGTATTACTGAAGGAAATATATCATATTTTATGATATGGCCGTTTTTATCAAAATCCATTACCACGCTCATAGTCAATCTATCTTCCTTAGGGTTCAAAGAACACAGGTCATTGGAAAGTCTCTCAGGAAGCATGGGTATTACCCTGTCTATGAGATAAACGCTAAACTCACGCTTTTTCGCCTCCTTATCAAGTGCTGTATTTGGTGAAACAAAATGGGATACATCTGCAATATGTACACCAAGTGTGTAAATATCACCGCGCCTTTTAACAGAGATGGCATCATCAAAATCCTTTGCCGTTTTTGGATCAATGGTAAATATTACCCAGTCCCTTAAATCCTTCCTCCCTCTATATTTAGTTGGCATGTTGAGGGCCTTTGCATTATTTAGGACTCTCTTTGGGAACTTTTCAGGAAGTTCATATTTTTCAACAACAGTTATGTAATCTATTTCAGGGTCTGTTTCCTTTCCGAGTATCCTCTTGAGTTTTACATCTTCCCCTTTAAAATAAAAAGAAACCCTAAGACCTGTTTCCTTTATCTTTACTCTCTGCTTTACTTGGAGCGATTCTCCGAGCGTTGGGTCATCTGGTATTATGTACCATTTTTTCTTCTTCCTTATGAGGTTGCCTGTATAAACCATCTTCTTTCTCTCAAGTATCTTTATCACCATCCCCTCTTTTCTCTTGCCCCGTTTCTTACTCTTTAAACTAACGAGCACAATATCACCTGTGCGTGCCCCTTTTAAAGACCTATGTGGTATAAATACATCCTCCTCATCTTCCCTTAAGAGAAAGCCAAAACCTGCCTTAAACCTCTCTATCTCACCTTTTATTATTTCTGCCTTTCTTTTGAGTTTTTTATACCTATTATCCTTCGTTTTGGTGATATAGCCTTGAACAATGAGGTCTAAAAGTGCCTTTTCAAGTTCCTCATCAGAAAGCCTTGGATGAAGCCTCTTTTTGATGGTTTTGAAGGAAAGGCCATTTTTCTTTCCTTCAAGTACATTGAGTATCTTATCTTTCATAGTATTGTAATTCTAATGTATTTCACAAAGTTATAAAACTTGTTGTTCCGAAGTCTATAACTTAATATTACTTATATGAAGGTATTGGTTGCACCGTGTGAGTTCAAGGAGACACTCACACCAGAAGAGGCGGCAAAGACTATAGCAGAGGCTTTAAGGGACGCAAACGTTATGCACCTTATTCATCCTGTGGCAGATGGGGGAGGTGGAACGCTGAATGCCTTAAAATACAACCTAAACGGCACTATCAAATGGTATGAGGTACAGGATCCACTCTTTCGCAAAATAAAGGCGCCTGTGTTCTATTATGAGGACTTTGCTTTTATAGAAATGGCAAATGCCTCTGGACTCAAACTACTCAAAGAAAAAGAGAGAGACCCTTTGTACCTTTCAAGTATTGGAACAGGCCAGCTCATTAAAAAGGGTATAGAAGAAGGGTATAGGAAAATCTATCTTGGCGTTGGTGGTTCTGCCACAGTGGATGGAGGCTTGGGTACATTATACGCATTGGGCGTGAGGTTTTTTGATATAAAAGGCAATGAACTTGAGCCTGTGGGTAAGTCTCTTATGTATCTTCATTCAATAGATGTCCCAAAGAGCACCCGGGATATGTTAAAGAATGTTGATATAAGAATAATCTCTGATGTTAAAAATCCCCTTTTAGGGGAGCATGGTGCTGTTAGGGTTTATGGGCCTCAAAAAAACTTAAAAGAGGCATATTTTGATAAGATGGAGCATGGGCTTAAAAAACTCTCTGACATTATATTTGGCATCACTAAAAGGGATATATCTTATGTGAAGGGTGGGGGTGCTGCAGGTGGTATCCCATCTGCGCTCTATGGTCTATTTGGGGCAAAAATAGAGGATGGAGCATCATTCTTTCTTAAAATAACCCATTTTGAGGAGAAACTTAAACAAGTGGATGTTGTGATAACAGGAGAAGGGAGTTTTGATGCACAGAGCCCTTTTGGCAAGGCGCCTTTTAAGGTGGCTGAGATATCTAAAAAATATAAAAAAGAGGTTATTGTTCTATGTGGCAGGGCTCATTTTCCAAAAAGTGTTTACAACACCGTAGATGCTGTTTTCTCTATTATAAATGGGATACAAACAAAAAAAGAGGCATTCTGCAAGGCGCGTGAAAACCTCTACTTTACTACATACAATGTTGCAAGGCTCTTAAAAAGGAGGGTAAAATGAAAGAACTTTACAGTTTAAACATAGGTGAATACACAATAAAGATAGTTCATGGAGATATTACAGAGGAAGAAACAGAGGCAATAACAAATGCGGCAAACACCTATCTTAAACATGGCGGTGGTGTTGCAGGTGCTATTGTAAGAAAAGGGGGTTATGAAATACAGAAAGAAAGCGATGAAATAGTAAAAAGACACGGTCCTGTACCCACAGGACATGCAGTTATTACAAAAGGAGGAAGACTTAAGGCAAAATATGTGATACACACAGTAGGACCTATATGGAAAGGTGGGATGGAAAATGAGGATGAAAAACTTAAAAGTGCTATAAGAAGCGTTTTAAACCTGTGTGAAGAACATGGTATTAAATCTGTTGCAATACCTGCTGTAAGTTCAGGGATTTATGGTTTTCCAAAGGAACGGGCAGCACACATTATATTTAATGAAGTATTGGAGTTTTTCAAAAAAGAGCGTCCTCTGCATCTTAAGGAGGTGCACCTTACAAACATTGATGCCTATACATCAGAACTATTTGTAAAAGAAGCACAGCATATGGAAAAATAGGAGGTTTTAAATGATACTTGATTTTGAAGGTAAAAAGCCAGAAATAGGGAAGGATGTTTTTGTTGCTGATACAGCAAGGGTTATAGGGGATGTAGAATTAAACGACTATGTGAGTATATGGTATGGCGCTGTATTAAGGGGAGATATTGGGAAGATAATCATCGGCAAGAGGAGCAATATACAGGACAATTCAGTACTTCATATTACACCACCAGATTACCCTGTAATAGTTGGAGAAGATGTTACTGTTGGGCATGGCGTTGTTTTGCACGGTTGCAAGATAGGCTCCCGCTCTCTTGTCGGTATGGGTGCTGTTGTTCTTGATGGTGCAGAAATAGGTGAAGAATCTCTTGTGGCGGCTGGGGCATTGGTTCCACCTGGTAAAAAATTTCCTAAAAGGTCATTAATAATGGGCATGCCGGCAAAGGTCGTAAGAACGCTCACTGACGAGGATGTAAAGGCAATACTTGAAAATGCAGAAGAGTATGTGAGACTGGGAAAAAGACACTTAAAAGAGTATGGCAACATTTGATTTCTGTATTTTAGGGTGTGGAAAGCAGGGACAGGTAATAGGAACAAGGCTTTTGGATCTCGGTTATTCTGTATGCTGCATTGATATAAACAATAATAACTTAAGCCGTTTCAAGGGACAGGGGTTCAAAATCAGTGTTGATGATAATAGAATAACGGATATTCTAAAAAAATCCGAGGTTGTTATTAATGCCCTGCCTTCAAAAATAGGCATAAAAGGTCTTTTAAAAATTATTGAAGCAAATAAGAACGCCGTAGATATAACCTTTGTTGAGGAAGATACAACATTTTATGACGGCATAGCAAAGGACCATGACATTGGTATTGTTGTCGATGCGGGTATAGCACCAGGGCTCTCTAACATGTGTGTGGGACATGCAAAATCGTCCCTTGGCCTTTTAAAAGATGTTAAAATATATGTTGGGGGTGTCCCAAAAAATCCTGCCCCTCCTTATAATTTAGTTGTTCACTTTAACCCTGAGGACCTATTATCCGAGTATGAAAGGCCTGTTCGTATAGTGAAGGACTGGCAAACTGAGTTTGTACCACCTTTGTATGGCATAGAAGAAGTAGTATTTTCAGGAAAAACCTATGAGGCATTTTACACAGATGGTTTAAGAACCCTTACGAAAAAGCGATGGGCAAGGAACATGTTTGAAAAAACTGTACGCTATAAAGGGCATGCAGAGTGGATAAAAAACACTGAAAAACATACCCTGCTTAATATACTAAGGGAATATGCAAAAAAGGATATAGAAGACATGCTTTTATTTAGAGTCCATATAGAAGGAAAAGGGCATAAAATTGTATATGAATTGATAGACTATTACGACAAAGAGAGAAAAGAGACAGCGATGTCAAGAACAACAGGATATACCGCTCTATCTGTAGCAGAGATTATGTTAAATGGTAAAATAACACAAAAGGGTATCATTACACCTGAAGAAATAGGAAAAAACCAGGACCTGTTTGAGCAGGTAAAGAATGGTCTTCATCGCTTTGGTATAGATTTAACAATCTCGCAAGTAAATTAGCATTATTTACCATTGACATAACGTAACAAAACTATTACAATTACATAAAACAATAAGGGGGTAAAATGGGAAATATTATAATTTTCCTCGTCGTATCTCTTTTCAGGGGATACAACACAAAAATCCAGTCATATATAAGAAAAAATACTGGATTTCAAGCATCCTATAGTAAATCAAACTGGACGAATGTAGGGCCAGAAGGTGGATACTTTTTGAATGTTGCAGCAGACCCTCAGGATTCTAATTTAGCAATACTACAGGGTGTAAATTTATGGATAACAAGGGATGGTAACACATGGCAAATGTTGAGAGAAGACGGTTTTTACGCTTATATAACATTTACAGGTTATCATCGCCTCCTTCTTGGAATAAATGATACTCTATACTACTCTTCTGATGGAGGCATGACATTTTCACCTATTAGAACGACAGGATATATCCGTACAATGTCACGTATTCCTTCTGATACGGTTTATCTCGTGCAAGACTCTGTTGGTGTATCATATCTATACCTTACAACAGATGGTGGTATTAATTGGGACAGGGTTTCACCACTCTCCTATGTAAATTACAAATATATTACTTACGCACCATCTGATCCTAATATTATATACATGGCAGCGAGTCTCAACTACTCATCCGATTCAGTGTACATCATACGCTCAAACGATGGTGGAATCACATGGCATATCCTTTCACTCATAGGAGAAGGTTCAGATGTAACAGATATAGAAGTCAATCCTCAGGACCCCAGAGAAGCCTTCGCAGCATGTGGATTTGATGGAGGATTCGGACTAATTTATACAACAGACAGTTTTCAAACAATAAACTTCCTTCCACAAATGGTAATAAGTTATGATGTAGAGTTTATTTCACCTGATTCCATTCTGGTTGCAAATATACTTCCAAACGGTATTATGCTTGGCATCAAAGATTCTTCGGGTAACTGGTCATTTGATCCTGTAGATACACTAACAACTTGTACTGGCATTGCCCGCTCAGGAAATGTGTTTTATGTCTCTGCTACCACTGGGGCTTTGAAGTCTATAGACGGAGGAATGAGTTTCTACACAAATGAGTCTGGACTTCATGGCACAATTACATATTCGGGAATTAGTATATCTAAGATGATTGGAAGGACTGTTTATATGCCATCTATTCAGGGAAATGCCCTGTATATAACGCACAATGGTGGTGTTACATGGCAAAAGGTTTATATACCGGATGTCGCCATAATCTTTGATGTGGAGGCAAACCCAGGTGATGAGAACATCGTGTATATAGCGTGTGGTGCTGGAAAGATGGATACATCAGGCAATTTTATTTTGCATAACATACTCCGTTCTTCTGACGGAGGTGTATCTTTCAATCCCGTGGATAGTTTCACAGGTAACCCTGACAGCCTTTCATGGAAAGAATCCCTCCATGCATTCTCTGACAGTTCTAATGTCCTTCTTGCTATGGTTATGGTTTATTCAGATTCTGGGCCAGATACCATGAAAATCGTAAGAAGCACTGATCAGGGTGCATCTTTCAACGATACAATAGGTATATTTACATATTTTTATGAGGATTTTGCAGGTGATAATCCAGTCTTTATTGAAGCAGATTCTGCTATTTTTGTAAGTTATGACTATGGTCTCACATTTAATATTCTTGATTCAGTTCCTAATACGATTGAAAGTATGACATATTATGATAAAGATTCAACGCTTTTTTACAACACATACGAGTTCAGTGATTCAGCATATGCTCTAAGGATAACAAACCTTCAAAAGGAATCTTTCTATGTACCTGGCATATACACATTGTATGCGGCAGAAAACGGTGGTCTTTATGCGCTGGCAACAAACTACCCAGACTTCACTTTCTACAGAGGAACCTTTGAATCTCCATTTAATTCCTCTGAGAGATTGAGTTTTCCATCTGGAGCAATAAGAGCAAGTTCAAATGAGGTACTACTCTTTACTTATGGAATGGGCGTTTTTAGGAGTGTGGATGCAGTTTCGTCTATAAAAGATGAAAAAGGAATTACCAAAAATTCAAACTTTAAAGATATATTGTTTGTAGAATCAAACATCCTTAATATTCCTTCATCAATATCTGCCAATGAGGCAAGGATTTTCACGCCTGATGGAAGATTAATAAGAACTATTAAAATACAACACAGAAAGCATGTAAGTCTAAAAGATCTCAGGGCAGGAATTTACATGATAAAACTTATTGGAAGGGACAACCGCATCCTTAGAATAGTTAAAATAAAGTAATGCTACCATTAAAGGACGAAAACAGAGCAAGAAGTACACCGATTGTCAATTATATTATAATTGGTATAAATTTTCTCGTCTTCTTTCATGAACTCTCCCTTGGTAGGGGGCTTAATAGATTCTTCATGAACTTTGGTGTTATCCCGTGGGAGATTACGCATCTTAGAAATATCTATGGCACTCTACCTTTTTACCTTAAGCCACTTTCTTCTATGTTCATACACGGCGGATGGGGTCATATCTTAGGTAATATGCTGTACCTCTGGATTTTTGGAGATAATGTAGAGGATGCCCTTGGACATATAAGATACCTCTTCTTTTATATAATCACAGGTTATGCTGCTGTGTTGGCACAAGTCTTTATTCACCCTTCATCCACAATACCAAATATTGGTGCATCAGGTGCTATTTCAGGCATCTTAGGTGCATATTTTTACTTATATCCTCACGCAAGGGTTTTAACACTTGTTCCTGACCTATTATTCTTTGGCTTCTTTTATAGGCTCATCTACATACCCGCTTACTTCGTAATAGGATTCTGGTTTATATACCAACTGTTCCTTGGTATAATAACCCTCCCTGCAAAGGGAGGGGGAGTAGCGTTTTTTGCCCATATAGGTGGCTTTATAACAGGCTATCTAATTATAAAGTGGTATCGTCATAATTTAATGGGCATGAGAAGGTATAATAGATGGTAGTCCTCTGTCTCTTCAGGTTTTATAAGAGCGGGTGAATTAACATCGCTATAACTTATTACAACCTTCTCACTCTTTATATGCCTTATTATGTCTAAAAGGTATTGTCCATTAAAGCCTATTTTTTGAACCTTACCTGTATGTTCTACGCTTATATGCTCTGTCGCCTCTCCCATTTCCCTGTTTTCAGCATGCATTATCATATCAGCATTAAACTCTATTTCAACGAGATTTGTACCCTGTGGAGTAAAGTTTATAATTCTCTTAAGCGCTGCTATAAACTCCTCTTTTGTTACTATCACTTCATCAGTATAGTTATGAGGGATAACGCTTTCATATGGAACATAGGGTCCATCTATTAGTCTTGTAACAAGACTGCTTTGAGGAAGTTCTATCTTTAAAAGATTGTCCCCAAAATAGACCTTAAGGTCTTCACTGTTTGCATCCTTCAAAAAATCAACAATTGTTTTTGGGACTATGGCTTCCTTTTTACCATTTATTAGGGGATTTTCATAGTCCTTTACATAAAACCCCAACTTGTGGGCATCAGACGCAACAAACCTCAACTCCCCTCCTCCAAGTTCCCAGAGAATGCCATTTAGAAAGGCTCTTGGGTCGTCTTTTGCGGTACAAAATGAAGTATAGTTCATCCCATCAATTATATCAGAAGTTTTAAGTACTATACTCTCTGCCTCTACGTTCTGCATCCTTGGAAAATCCTCGGCAGGCTGTCCCTGAAACCTGTATGTGCTATGTGATGTGGAAATATACGTAGTTCCACCCTTGTTTTCCACAGTGATTTCCACTTCATCAAGGTTCTGTAATAACTGTAAGAAAGGCTTGCCAATAACAGTGAATTCCCCTTTATCATCGGACTCTACTTCCAAAGTAGATGTTATGGTGTAATCCATATTTGTACCCGTAAGGGTGAGTTTCTCTTTATTAAGTTGGAACAGAATGTTAGATAAAATAGGCATGTTTGTCCTTGGAGAGATAGCCTTTGCTACTTGCTTGGTTGACATAAGCAATGATTCCTTCAGAACTGTAAATTTCATTTTTTCCTCCTTTTTCTATTGCTATAATTATAAACTACATAGTAGTTATAGTAAAGTTGTGCAAAACTATGATTAACTATTGAAGGATAAAGAGAAGAAACATAAAGGCCCATTGTGTATTACTCTCTCTCTATGCGGTCTTTTATTGAATATAGGTGTTTTTGAAGAGTTCTGTCTGTGGATAGTAACTTTTGGATTTTTCTTATAGAGTTGAGAACTGTCGTATGGTCCTTTCCTCCAAAGTAATCCCCAATTTTTTGAAGGGTAAGGCCAAGATATTCCTTTGCAAGATACATAACCATTTGACGGGGTATAAGAATCTCTTTCTTCCTTGACCGTGATTTAAGGAGTTTTTTTGATATACCGAACTCTGAGGCAACAACATCAGCCAAATGATCAATATCAACTTTTCTTCCGGTATTCTCTTCTTCAAATACAAGATTTTTTACATCTTCAAATGTAAGAGGCCTTTTCATAATAGTACTTAGCATCTTAATCTTTGTCATTATCCCTTCAAGTTCTCTAACGCTCTTTTTGTAGACTCTTGCAATGAACATGTATGTATCTTCAGATAAAACAACACCCAGGTGTTCTGATTTTTTCTTTAAAATTGCTACACGAGTTTCAAAGTCTGGTGGGTCTATACGAACAACCAGTCCCCATTTAAACCTTGACACAAGTCTTTCCTGCAAGGAATGCATATCTCCAGGATGTCTATCACTTGTCATAACAATTTGCTTGCCTCTGTCATAGAGATAGTTAAATGTATGGAATATTTCCTCTTGAAGGATTTCTTTTCCTTCCAAAAACTGAATATCGTCTATCAGAAGAATATCAGCGTTTCGTAGGTTCTTTTTGAATCCATCATCTTGCTTTTTTTGAAAGAATTTAACAAGATGGTTCATAATCTGTTCACATGTAGTGTATACCACACTTAACTTTGAGCCTTGTTCAAAAATGTAATTTCCTATCGCCTGCAAAAGATGTGTTTTCCCAAGTCCCACGCCGCCATAAATGAATAAGGGATTATAGTCCTCACCAGGGCTCTCAGAGACCTTTTTTGCTGCTACATAGGCAATTTGATTTGATTTTCCAACAACAAAGTTAGAAAAGGTATAATCAGGTTTAAGATTTATATTGTTTAATACCCTTTTATTACTTTTACCCTTTTTACGAAGATGGATACTGTCTTTGTGATGTGGTAAGACATCCTCTGATGGTTTGAATACGATATCAATGTTTTTGAACCCAAGGC
>CAJXJZ010000044.1 GCA_913055745.1 uncultured bacterium
ATCAAATTTATTCCCAGGATAAGCATATCGTTTTTCCATTAAAATTGCATATCATCAAGGATAAGGCATTGGTGCAGAAGAATTTTTCAGATGCCCCTATTAAACAAGGGGATTATGTCCTTTCAATAAATGGCATCCCTATAAAAAAGATCATAAATGACCTTATCCCTTACATAAGTGGTGACCTTCTTCATTTCAAAACGAGTATAATTGAAAGAGATTTTCCTCAACTGCTTTTTCTTGTATATGGATTCTGGGGTCCTTTTGATGTAAAAATCAAAGATGCTAAAGGGAAAATAAAGGCATATAGATTAAAAGGTGGAGATAGAAATGTTTACGAAAGGATAAGTGCCAATATCTGGGATCATAATTTCTATTTTGAGGAAATGCCAGAGTTAAAAGCAGGGATTATAAGATTTAATAATTTTAAAATGAAAGATGAATTTGATAAATTTCTAAAAAATACCTTCACAGAAATCAAGGCAAAGAAGTATAGGTATCTAATCATAGATTTGCGCAACAATCACGGGGGAGATTTAGATATTGCAGAAGATTTAATGAATTATATTACTGATAAGCCCTATCGTTTTTTTAGTGAAGTTCAAGCGAAGGTTTCCCGATACACACTCAAATATGTAAAAGAAGATAATCCTAATAAAAAATTAAAAATAGATTCCATCTATTCCTATAAATTTACAACAAAATCATCACCTGAAAATCCATTGAGATTTCATGGCAAGGTGTTTGTTCTTATATCTAATTATTCATTCTCTCTTGCACCTGATTTTGCTGCAGCGGTGAGGTATTTTAACATAGGCACAGTTATTGGCCAAGAAACCGGTAGCTCCTCTTCAACTTTTGGTGAACCATACCGTATATATTTACCCAATTCACATCTTGATCTTTATGTATCGTGGAGATATTTTATTGGTCCAAACTCAGATACAACATATGTTCATCATGGTGTTATGCCTGATATTTATGTGAAGATAGGTGCAGAGGACATAAGAAAAGGCAAAGACCCTGTCATGGAAAAGGTAAAGGAAATCATAAGGAAGGATTTACAGAAAAATTCAAAGATATAAGTTCACTGATTAATACATGGGTTAAAGTGAATAATTTGAATCCTATGTGCTATCTTGAATAGCCAAATATATCCTTTTATAATTAGAACAATGAAAAAGGTTATTGGCGCATTATTACTCATTATATTATCTTTCTATCTTATAAAGGTCGGCATAAAACACGAGGGCCCCATAGAGACCGAAACTAACGCAGACATTCTTTGTCTCTCATGCATAGGGATTGAATGATGATAAACAAGATAAGAAGGGTTATACAAACGCTATCACTATTGATTATAGACAGTAATTTTGTCATTTTTAAGAAATTCGGTATATATCAGGGAAAATTTAAACAGTTTTTCTCACCTGGACTTAACTGTTATGCATGCCCATTGTCAAGATTTGCCTGCCCCATTGGAACCCTTCAACACTTTATTTCAATAAGGCAAATTCCTTATTATGTGAGTGGCTTTATTCTGGGCCTTGGTGGCATACTTGGACGACTTCCTTGCGGATATTTCTGTCCATTTGGCTTTATACAAGAACTATTCTATAAAATAGGCAATTTCAAAATACGCATCGGTAAAAAATACGGTTATCTTAAATACATAATCCTTGTCATTATAATTCCATGGGTGTATTTTACAGGTGAGCCTATGTTCTGCAAGTTCTGTCCTGCAGGAACGCTTGAGGGTGGCATACCTGTTATGCTTTCACCAATGAGAAAAGACCTTATAAGCCTTATAGGTTGGCATTTTTATTTTAAACTGGGCATACTTATATTCTTTGTTATGCTTTTTATGAGTATAAAAAGACCATTCTGTAGATTTGTATGCCCACTTGGTGCAATATGGGGGCTTACAAACAAGGCAAGCCTTCTTAATATGAAGGTTGACACTAAAAAATGCACAAAATGTGATGAATGCCAGGAGGTATGTCCTATGGATATAAGGATATATGAGGACCCAAATCACTTTGATTGTATAAGGTGTTTTAAATGTATTGATGTATGTCCTGAGGGTATCATTGAGGCAGACTTTATGGGCGTACCTATACTTAAAAAAGAGAGAATACCCAACAATGTTATAGTAGGAGGGATAAAATGATTATAAAGGAGGATAAAGAATTAGTACTTGTTATAATGGAGGACAATGAAAACCTCATAGAAAACCTTACAACGATAAAGGAAAAACTCTCTCACATTCCCTTTATGTCTGTTATCTCTGCACTTGGAATGTTAAAACAAACCAAAATGGGCTATTGGAACGGTTCGGAGTATGAACAGCACTTCATAGAAGAGCCTGCAGAACTTTTGGGTATAAGTGGTCTTATAACACCAAAAACAGACCCATTCTTTCATTTTCATATTACTGTAGGTAAAAAGGATGGGAATGTAGCAGGCGGTCATTTACTTGAAGCGCATGTATGCAATACACTTGAACTTGTGCTCATTAAAAGTAACATAGAAGTAAAGAGAGTAAAAATGGGCAATTTAAAATATTTAAGACTAAAGGAGGATTAAAATGTTATTTGCACTAATTTTGTCCTTAATAACATTACAAGACCCTGTACTTGTACAAGATTCTTCACCACTTCCATGGTTTAGGGGTGCAGAACCTTCAACACCTAAAAACACGATACTTGTCTTTGTTCACGGAAAGTCAAGCAGCGAAGGAGTTTGGTTTGATAATGTGAAGCATTATGGGCATAACGATATGTATGAACTTGCATACAATGCAGGATACAGAACTGCATTTGTAAGATTGGGGGAAGAGAGTTCTATGTGGTACAATGGAAGGGTATTATCTCAACAATTGGAACATATTGAAAGATACTATAATACAAGGAACATCGTGATAATAGCACACAGTAAAGGTGGAGTGGATGCACAATCAGCACTTGTATTCTACAATGCTATTGGAACACCTCGCAAAATAATATCACTCTCTTCACCATACTATGGTTCTCCCCTCGCAGACCTTGTATTCAGCAATCTTTTTACCTTCTGGCTCTCACTTGTCATAGGACAGGCAACACCCGCCACATTTGTTCTTCAGACTGCATATATGTACAGGTTTCAAAACATCATATCTAATGACCCTGATAATCAACATGTTCAATATTACACCCTTTCAGGATGGGACAAAGGGCCTTTCCCACTCTGGCTCGGTGGGGCTTACCTTGCATTAAGTGGATGTAATAATGATCACGGTGGTAATGATGGAGCTGTTTGCTTCCATAGTGCACATGTATCCTTTAATAATGGAAATACCCATAGAGTATCACTTGGTGCGTATGAAGATAGTGAAAGAAAATGGTACTTTAACCACTTTAACATAACCCTTGGACATAATACTTGGCATTATATCGACAGTTTAATACAACTATATCCTGTAAAAAATATGCCTGCGCTATACAAAGAGACACCTAAATATAATCAAGACATTACCATCAGGACTATGGGATATATAAAGGAAGGAGATGGAAATGCTGAATTTTATTTGGAACCAAAAACAAAATTATATATATTGAAGCCATCTGAAACTTCCATATCATTGTCTAAGAGCGCTCTTCATTTCAAAAGTATTAAATCAAGTCCTATTGAATATGGAGAGATAACCACAAAAGAGTTGGAAAAGATATCAATCAGGGGCAAGTTTTTCATTATAGGGAACGAAGGGAGAAAGCCATTAACTGTTAAATATGCCCCTATTGTAAAAAATGTGCTACCTCATATTGTGCTTTCAAGTGATGATAAAGGGGATATAGAGTATAAGATGTTTATAAAGCAATACACACAGTCTGGTAAATTCCAAAAAGACATAACGCTTTCAGGTAGAGTAAAAAGCGGCACTTATATGCTCCTACCTCTTTATGATGACGCCCTTTACAATGTGCACCTTAGGGCATACATAGACAAAAGTGAGAGAGACATTGTATTTACAATAATTAAAGAAACCAGCACAGAGAAGGAGAAGGGTATACAAACCTCAAATAAACTCACACAAGTTAAGCGTTTTGATAATTCACATTCAGAAAATATATACTATATTGATATACTTGGCCGAAGACACACACATGCTCTTAAAAACGGTATTTTCTTTAATACCAGCAGGGACAAAAGAAAAGCCCTTATATTGATAAAATAGATACGTATTTCCTCAAAAATAAATCTATTTAAATTAATGTTATCCCCTTTGACATCGTGTATTTCAATAAGGGAGGGGGATGTTTCAACCGAATCTCCTCTTTAATTTTCTCAACATAAGACTCATTCTCACCTTAATGTATTTTAAGGAATGAACACCCTTTTGGTCAATATTTAATTTGAGGAAACAATGACCAACGCGGTGATTATTTTTGAGGAACGCCGATATAATTTCCTTATTTTTCAACAATTTCTCTTATGAGGAAAACAAAAACCACACTAATTTTTTGAAACTTCTCCTCCAGAGTATGCCCATTTTAATAGTATAGGTACCAGGATAGCAGAGAGAACCACGTATAAAATCGTTATTGATACCATTTTTGTTCCCATGGGTTCTGGAAATACATGCGTGGTAGTGGCATAGGTAACAATAACCAGTGCTACCTCCATCTCTGGCATCATCCCTATACCAACCCTTAATGCATCTTTTAACTTCAATCCCCCAATTAGTGAGCCTAAACCACATCCAACAAATTTCCCTATAAATGCAAGAGGAATGAATACAAAATAGAGTAAATCAATTTTTGTCAACATTCTAATATCAAACAATGTACCAACCTTTACAAAAAATATGGGAACAAAGAGTGCCCTTGCTATTTTTTGCACAGGATCAGCAATCAATCTCTTCTCCTTTGTCCTACCCATAAGTAAACCGGCAAAATACGCACCGGTTATAGGGGCAAGACCCACCCCCCTTGCAAATGCTGCAAATAAAAGGCAGAAGGCAATGGATAAGGAAAGAAGAGCAAACGAAGAATGAAACTTTTCATGAATTACCTTCATCATTTTCTCCACAGGTCCTAAAGCGAGTATAAAAATAGTAACTATTAGGATAAGAAATCCAACAAAAACTGCCACAATAGATTCTTCCCCAAGAACAAGTGTAAGTACAATGATACCGAGTACATCATCAATGACAGCGGCAGTGATTATTGTCATCCCAGAGGGTGAACTTAATTTTTTCAATTCCATTAATGCCCTTACTGTAACTCCCACACTTGTTGCCGTGAAAATAGCACCTGCAACAAGGGCTTGCCTCGTAGAAAAACCAAGGAATTTATAGGAAAAAAATGCACCGAAAATAAATGGTAAACTCACACCAAGACTTGCTGTTGAAAGCCCCCTCTTTCCACTCTTTACTATATCATTAATGTTTGTCTCATATCCTGCAATAAAAAGTAATAGGATTATACCCATATCCGCAAAAAAGTCAAATGCTTCACCTGTAAGTGTTACCTTATAGGAAAATGTGTGCCCAAAATACGAGAGTTTTATCATCGGCACATAGGTCATAATCACTGCAAAAACAATGCCTGTTATTAATTCTCCAAGCACCCCCATCTGCTTCATTCTTATAAAGAGTTCCTCAAATAATTTCGCGAATATCAATGCAAGGGCAAGGTCAAGAATATCCATTATGAATTTAGCCTCACCCAGGCAATAATGAGTTCAAGTATATTCAGGTCCCCTATGATTTTCATATCGTTATCCACGACTGGTAATTCCCTTAGATCATTACCAGCCATTTTCTCAAAGGCGATATTAAGCGTGTCCTCTTCCCTCACAAAAACAGGCGGTATCATTATATCCTCTGCCCTAACTTCTTCCAAGGGTTTAACTGCTTTATAGTAAAAAAACTCGTCAGGAATGTATTCGTAAAAAAGATACTGTGCAAGGAAATTAACAGGGATAATGCCAATAAGTCTATTATCTTTATCTACAACATAAACACTCCTTGTTTTTGGGTCTTCAACAATCTTTTTTGCAATTTCCATTAATCCTGCATGTTTATCCACAATACTTGCCTCTTGAGTTATGAATTTTCTAACCTTTGAAACCTTTATTCTTTTCATTCTCGTCCTCCTTCTAAAAAAATTGCATAAGACAATTTTTGCTAATATTTATTATACTTCTTCTATCACAAAATCCAAACAATATTATGTTCCAAAAGCACTCTCTCATAAAAAACTTTCTATTGAAGAAAAGGGCTTGATTATTCTTATAGATAGTCTTATATTATGTATTATGAGAAAAGGGTTTACACTGATTGAACTTTTGATAGTAATTGCTATAATTGCTATACTTGCGGCAATTGCTATCCCACAATTTACAAAATACCGTATTCGCGCTTATGACGCTGCGGCACTCTCTGACATTCGTAATGCCGTTATGAGAGAAGAACTATATGCATCAGACAATGGCATGTTTATATATGTAAGGACAAGGGGGACTTGGGCACCAACAGGAGATGTGAAACTGTGGGATGCGCACAACAATGTTGTTGACACTCTGCACTTATCAAGGGGGGTTGCTATTTACCTTGACACAGACAATGGGGTATATTCTACCTATCTTGCACTCTCAAAGCATAAAAATGGTGATACATACTTTGGTGCAGAGCCCGACGCACAGGGATTTTTCTTTGACAGATCACCGGATTTTGTCGGTAAAAGACTAAAGAGTTCAGATAGGCCTGGTGACCCAAGACCAAATGTTATTGACTTCGTTCCTGGCGCTGGTGGACACAACTGGCAGAAATACTAATTATCTTCTATAATTAAACCGTCTCTTATTTTCACAATACGCTCGCAAGAAGATGCGATTTCTGGATCATGTGTAACAATAACAATGGTCTTACCTTCAAGGTTGAGATTCTTAAAAATCTCTATTATCTCTTTGCCTTTTTTTGAATCAAGGTTACCTGTGGGCTCATCTGCCAAGATAAGTGAAGGGTTATTAACCAATGCCCGTGCAATGGCAACTCTTTGCCTTTCACCACCTGACATTTCTAAAGGCGTATGATGTGCTCTATGAGAAAGACCAACCTTTTTTAGATAATAAAATGCCCTCTCTTTCCTTTCACTTGCCTTTACCCGAGCATAAACAAGGGGTAATTCAACGTTTTCTAATGCGGTAAACCTACCAAGTAGGTTGAAACTCTGAAAAACAAAACCCACTTCAGCGTTTCTTATTCTCGCGCGTTCATCATCAGAAAAACCTGTTGTATCTTGTCCTTTGAAAAAATACTTTCCAGAGGTTGGCCTGTCTAAAAAGCCCATAATATGCATAAGAGTTGACTTCCCAGAACCAGAAGGCCCCATTATAGAAAGCATCTCACCCTTTTTGATGGTCAAATTTACCCCTCTTAGAGCCTCTACATTCACGCTCCCAAGTCTGTATACCTTGGTTATGCTTTTAATTTCTATTAAAACGTCTGAACTTTCTTCTCTTTGCACTCTTTTGCACCTCTTTTATCTCAATTCTTGTGCTATCCTTTAATGTTCTCACCTTAGAAATAGGACCTACAATAACAGTATCGCCCACTGATAACCCTTTCTTAACTTCTGCATATTCAAAACTTTCCAGTCCCTTCTCTATTCTCTTTTTCTCACATATACCATTTTTTACGAGCCATACATAATAGCCCTGTCTATCCCTACCCATTGCCTCTAATGGTACAGATACAACATCCCTGGCTTCGTTTACCAATATCCTTATAGATGCTGCCATACCTGGAAACAGTTTTATGTTATCTTTTATCCTCACATACACAGGATAAGTAGTTACATTCATTCCACTATTGGTTTCAGGCATACCAACGACCCTATAAACAACCCCTTTAAATTTTCTTTCTCCAAATGCATCTAAAGTAATGATAACTTTTTGTCCTGGTTTTATCTTAAGGATTCCTGTTTCATCAACATATCCTTTGACTTCCATTTTGTCCATTTCTGCCACTGTCATAATAGTAGAGCCTGGCGTATTGACGGTGCCAACTATTGCCATTTCACCCTCTTCTTTGTTTACTGCAAGGACAATGCCGTCTATGGGTGATGTGATTACTGTCTTACTTAAATTGCGTTCTGCTTGCTCAATAAGAGAACTGTCTTGCTTTAATAGAGCACTGAGTTTATCAAGATTTAGTTTCGCCTCTTCAAAAGACTTTTGTGATATAAGTCCCTTCTTATAAAGACTTAATGCCCTCATATAATCCTTTTTGCTGTTTTCGTATGAATATAAATCCATCTTAAGTCTTGCATGAATCTCCTTAACCTTTGCACTATAGGTAGATGGGTCAAGTATACAAAGGGTATCACCCCTTTTCACAGTATCCCCTTCTCTTTTTAAAATCTTCTCAATCCTTGCTGTAACATCAGAGCCAATCTTCACGAGTTTTTCAGGTTCTGCCTCCCCGTCTGCATCAACCCATTCCTGAATATTCCTCTTTTCTACCAATACTACATTGACCTTTACAACACCACTACCCCTCTTCTTATTTATGTAAACAAATGCCAAAAGCAAAAGAACAATGCCCAAAATTAACCCTATCTTTTTCATCGCTCACCTCCAAAATTGTACCATAGATTATACTGCAATTTAATTATATCAAGTTTAACCTTTAAGTACTCTGATATTGTGCTCATATAATCTGCCTGTTCTTTTAAAATATCCTGAAATGACAATGTGCCCTGAGAATACTTTTCAAGGGACAGAGCAAAACTCCTTTCTTTTATATTATTACGCATTTTTAACACCTCAAGTTCATGCTTAAGAAAGTTCAAATTGTCAATATTATCTCTAAATCTTTGTCTCTCCTTGATAATAGTGCTATTCATATTCCAAACAGACCTTTTATAACGAAGAATAGAGCCACGGAGATTAAACAAAAATCTCAGAGGGTCTAAGGTAAAATACACCCTCAGAGTACGTGTATCATCAAAATTACCTAAGTTTCTTTCAAAGGTATTACCGCTATAGTTCCATGCATACTCTATTCCAACATCAGGCAATAGGGACAAAAGTGAGAGATATGTACTCACTAAAGCGGATTTTTTCATCTCTCTGCTAAGACTTATATTCTCGCTCTTTTTGGGATCTATACCGTTTATATCTGGTGGAATAAAAGAATCAATTACAACGACAAAATCACCACTAAATCCAAGATAGTCCTCTATATTCTTCTTTAAGGTACATAGATTACTACTATCCTTTATAAATGTCAATTTGACGCTCTCAACATTATCAAGAGCCTTTAACACATCCAAGGAATCAGAAATCCCCTCCCTAAGTCTTTCCTCAGATAGAGAAAGCATTTTCCTTGCATACTCTACATTGAGCGAATCATATATGAGTTTTTGCCTTGTATATTCATAATCAAATAAAAGTTCAATGGCTTTAAGAAAAGCATTATGCACAGATATGTTGTAGGATACATAACCTTCTTTCATTGCAAAATAATGCTCACTCACAGATGATAGTTTTGATGGACTTAATATGCTGAGCGAAAGGGATAACCCCTCACTATAAAGCGGGTTTTGATCATTTATTTTAGTCTTTGAATAAGAGAGACCTGGTGAAAGGAACAAAGAAGATATACTCCCTGCAAGTTCGTTTTTTGTTATAGCATAATCATACATACTCGCTCTCTGTTCTGGAACATTAACCAAAAGGGACTCAACACGGGATGGCGTCAATCTAATAGAAGATGCACTAAATACCATTGAAATAAGTAAAAATACGCTCATTTCATACCCATCCTGATTGTAAATCCCTTAATAATGCCCCATAGTATAAGAAGAACCAATAAAACAAAGAAATAATACATACTGCGTTTTTTATCTCCTGGTGATATAACCACCCCTGCCACATACATAGCATAAATAGTGAAAATATCAAAGGCAGATAAAAAGCCAAAAAGAAAGTTTCTTGAGCCTGTTAGTATGGATAAGTCCGTTGTAAATGGGAAGGTCTTAAATATTACAGAGAGTAAAAATTTAATAAAATCTCCAACAGCTTGAATATAGATATAAATGCTTGATGCAAACAGCGGTATGCTAAAGTTTTCTGTTTCCCATAACATCCTGATAATATAAAGCATGCCTGCTATAAAAAGCAATTTTAAAGGCAACCATATCAAAAGACTTATACCACCCCGAAGCATCATCCTGCCCGGAGTTAACATATTAAGCGCTTGTGCTTTTTGCTC
The DNA here is from genome assembly GCA_913055745.1 of uncultured bacterium. Classification (GTDB taxonomy): domain Bacteria; phylum Hydrothermota; class Hydrothermia; order UBA1063; family CAJXJZ01; genus CAJXJZ01. The sequence goes on from CAJXJZ010000044.1 coordinate 10,259, forward strand.
TTCTGATACAGAAGAAAGCCGCTCTTTTACGGCATTCAGTATACCATTAAAGTTAAAATGCACATTCAAAAAAAGCACCAAAAGGCCAATAACAAGCGAAACAAAGAAAAAGGATATCCACTTTTTCTTTGAATATTTCACCTCTCCTGGTGCATAAAATACCTTCAAAAAATCCATTTAAACCTCCTTATTATTCATATCTTAATGCCTCAACAGGGTCAAGTTTTGATGCCTTATTTGCAGGATACATACCAAAGAATATCCCAACAAGCATAGAAAATACAACACCTACGAGCACTGACCACAATGATACAGAAGACTTAAGAGGTGTAAGCAAGGAAATAAGTGCTGCTAAAAGAAAACCTACGATAACCCCTATAACACCACCTGTGAGTGTAAGAATGTTTGACTCAACCAAAAATTGTAAGAGAATATCCCTTCTCCTTGCACCAACAGCCATTCTTATGCCAATCTCCCTTGTTCTTTCAGTAACTGAAACAAGCATTATATTCATTATACCAATTCCTCCCACCAAAAGTGCTAAGGAGGCAATGGCTATCATAGCAATATATATTCCGCCTGTTATCTTCTTATAAGTGGATACAATCTGTTCTTGAGTATTTATGAAGAAATTATCCTCTTGATCAAAACTCAAATGCCTCCTCTTTCTGAGAGCCATCCTCAAAAGTTCAATCCCCTTATTCAAAGGCACATCATCCTGAAACACAGCGGCTATAGAAAGAGAGCCCCATAGCGCAGAACGCCAAGTTCTGGCATACATTTTTGTGGTCGTTATAGGAATATAAACAACATTATCACCTGAATTTCCAAATGTTGCACCCTTTTTCTTCAATACTCCTATAACAAGGTAGGAATGCCTCCCTATCCTTACAGTTCTGCCTATTGGATGTGCTTTGCCAAAGAGTACATCCTTTACCTCATATCCAATAATGCACACCCTCCTGTGTTCCTTTACATCCGTATATGTAAACCATCTCCCTTCTTCTAAGTCTTCGTTTAAAACCCTGTATCCAGCATAATCCGAACCAACCAACGATGCATCTGTGTATTTATCTCTATAATGAACAGGGATAGAAGGTAATACATTTTGATAAGCAGTGGCGTCCTTTATAAATGTCAAAGACCTTATAAATTCAACATCCTGCAAGGTAAAATCTGGATATCTCGCCCATTTTCTAAATTCCCTTCTCCTCCTCCCTGTAATGAGCCATTTGTATTTTTGTATATAAACCGATTTTGTTCCGAGAACAGAAAGCGTGCTATACACATATTTATTAATACCATCAACAATGGAAACCATGGTTATAACAGTGGCAACACCAATAATAACACCTAAGGTAGTAAGAAGTGAACGCGTTTTTGATGATGAGAGCGAACGCCAAGAAGACTTTATAAGGACATAAAAGTTCATACAATTATGTTAACAGTAAATGACTGGTCAGTCAATCGGAAGACATATATCAAAACTAATATAAACAATATAGTATATCCTTCTAAGCATTAAAAGGAAGGGGACAATCTTCCAAAATTAATCTAATATAAAAAGCACAAGGTTGAAAATAAAACTGCGGCACATATTGCACCGCAGCAAATATAGCAAATGACTCAATCTTTTTCTACCTTATTGTGTACCTATTTCTTTGTGAACCCTATCCAAGAATATTTTTTTGCCCTTTTCTG
>CAJXJZ010000045.1 GCA_913055745.1 uncultured bacterium
TCCTTAAAATACATTAAGGTGAGAATGAGTCTTATGTTGAGAAAATTAAAGAGGATATTCGGTTGAAACATCCCCCCTCCCCCCCCCTTCTATGGAAGGGGGAATTTTAGCAGTTTTCCCCCTTGGTGAAGGGGAACTAAAGGGGGATTGTTCCCTCAATTCTCCTCATTGATGAAGGGGGAGCATCATCAACATCAATTTCAAATAGATTTATTTTTGGGGAAATACATGGGTGTATTACTTTTTTTCTGTGAAATTACTCGTAGATTTTACCTTCCCATCCTCTATGTAAAACTCCCCTCCATAAGGGTCTTTTGGTATGCTGTCTAAATAACCTTCTTTTAAAAGTTCATTTATGTTAGAAGGCGCTCTTCCTTTTTCCTTTTTAAAGCGCTTCATTGCCCTCTGTATCTTCAAAACACCCAAAAATGCCTTTTTTCTCTTTATAAGTTCTTTTTTCCAATGCTCATCCTTTGTATGCTTTATCTGGTTATCAAGTACCATGAGTGCAATCTCTGTTCTACCATCCGCATAATAAAGCCTTGATGCAAGGGATGCCAAAAACGCACTTTTTTTCAATTTTGCCGCCTCTGTCATATAAAGAGCAGCAAGGTCATACTTTTTCAAAAAATAAAAATAATCAAAACTTAAAAAGAAATACCACATCCAATCATTTTTCCGATACTTTATGGCTTTTTTCAATATGCCTGCGGCATCATCATAACGCTTAAAGTCCCACATCAAATTCAGTGATGAGATATAGTACATATCAAAAAAATATGGATTTAACTCGCTCGCCACATTGTATGCCTTATAAATTACATCCCCAACCCACGCTGGAAAATAAGGCGTTTTTTCAAGCACCTGCGCCATTAAAACCCTTAAATTCAATGTGATCCAGAAACTTCTTATGCCCTCATAATCCAGAGATGCCAATTTTTCTGCATCTGGGGATAGAAGAAAGAGGCCGGATGCTGCCTTCTGCTCGTATCTGTAATTGGAAAGTCTCAAAACAAGTGCCCTATTTATCAAAACAAAGACCAAAAAAAGCACTATATAAACACATGCCTTTTTCATTTTATCTCTTTATTCTGAAATAACATGATGGAAAAAAGAAGGATAAAGAATGTGTATAATATGCCATACAGGAGGGCAAATACTATATGCATGGTGCTAAATGAAAGTTTATAGGCAATGGGTATCTTCACATCAAAGAAGGAGAAATTGGGAAAGATATAATACGATATCTTTAAAAGCGCCCTTGATACCACGGGAATTTCCCTTCCATGCCTTGTGGACAAAAACCTTACAGCATCATCAAGGTTTATGCCTATAACATAGATAAAAAAGACCAAAAATGCAATAAGCGTGGGCCTCTTGCTGGCAGTTATGAGTAAAAACGGTAAAGAAGATAACATAAGAACAAGTGCCATTAAAAGTATAAGTTGAATAAGAAATGCAAATGGACATACACCGAACATAAGAAGGTGTAAGAGCATGTAAATAAATGTGGAAATTATCGCCAAAATAAAGACAGATATGTTTATACCAAAAAACCTCCCCAGGATATAATCCCTTCTCTTTATGGGCAATGTAAGCATGTACTCAATGCCCTTTTTGTTTAAATCCTGTGAAAGGAATGAAAATATGAGGAAAAATAAGAGTATTATGCTCAAGCCCTCCACAGAAGAGAGTGCATACACAGCCATTACCTTCTCTGGCTCAAACATGGCAAAACTCTCTACTATGAAATAACATATAAGGGATAGAAAAAGTAGTATAAGGCCTGCATAAAACCCCTTTTCTCTCTTTGCCTCTTTTAGTGTTAACTTAATTATTTCTATCATGCTCTATAGTCTCAATAAACACCTGTTCAAGTGTTTTATTATAAAGGTCTGCTCTATGAACTTCCTTTATAATCCTTCCCCTGTTCATAATAAGCACCCTATCTGCCATCTGTTCTATGTCTTCAAGTATATGTGATGTGAAAAACACGGTCTTTTGCTTTTTTTTATGACCTTTAATAAGGTCTTTTGCCATCTTTCTTCCTTCCGGGTCAAGGCCTGACAAGGGCTCATCAAGGATAATAAAATCCGCATCACCTAAGAATGCCTGGGCAAGCCCGAGCCTCTGCACCATACCCTTTGAATACTTTCTTATGACCTTTTTCTCATTCCCTGAAAGTCCAACCCTTTTTATCATCTCCTCCACTTCTTGTTTTAATCTTTCTTTATCAATCTGCCTGAGATTTGCAATAAAATATAAAAACTCCTTTGCATTCAGGTTATCAAAAAACCATGGGTTTTCTGGAAGATAGGCAATATGCCTTAAGGTATCAATCTCACCTGGCTTATGACCCTGGATCTTAACATCACCTCTATCAGGTCTTAAAAGACCTAACATTATCTTTATTGTTGTGCTCTTTCCCTGTCCATTTAATCCGACAAGGCCCAATACCTCCCCTTTTTTTATCTCAAAGGAGATGCCCTTTAGAACCCTTTGCCTTCTTTTTCCTATATCTTTAATGGGAAAGGATTTTTCTATGTCTCTTAGATAGCCTATCATGATAATAAAAAAGGGGGCATATGCCCCCTTTTTAGCGTTATGATTTATGTATTACTGAAGTATCCACTTCGCACCAGTAGTAGTACTCTTACCGCTAAAGTCATCTTGCTGAGGATGAGAATCAAGACAATCCCCAGCTTTCAGGACGGTACCCTGACTGCCAGACTTTTTAGCATAGTAAACACCCTGAACATCTGAATCTGCGCCATAGTATGTATCACCGCTTAAATTCTTTGTCGCCATTGTATAACTTACATAACCGTCATCACACTTTATGACAATGCTAACCCTTGTTGAAAGGTTGAAGTTGTCAGCATGACCGCTGCTATCTGCTATCGCAACTGAATCACTAGCTACGCCATTTGTTGACGCATAGTCCTCCCAATCAGCATAGAATGCCTCCTCTGTTGTTCTTGCATTCTTGAGGTCGCTCTCTGCTGCTGCGTTGTATGCCCTTATTCTATATTTTGCAAACTGTGGTATGGCTATGGCGGCCAGGATCGCTATGATAGCGATCACGATGAGCAGTTCTATCAGTGTGAACCCTTTCCTCATGACACACCTCCTTTTTTGTTTTCACATATTATAATGCAATCTACATGCCAGAACAAACACCTGTTAAAATGGGTATTTTTATAGTTAATTTGCATTTTACAATTGCAAAATGCAAATTGTATTGCACATTGCAATCATTTAACAAGAACACCATCCCTGTACCCTATGTATAATCTATGCCCATATATGCCCAGGGCGGTAATTTCATAAATATTATTCTTATCCAGGTTAACATAAGACCATGCATCATTTTTAAAATCATAGGATACAACCTTATCCCATAAAGCCATATAGAGTTTGTTTTCATCTATTATGCCAGATGTACAGGAGAGGAGGTTATAGGGGCTCCTTATAAGGGTTATATCCTTTCCATCTATAATAAAAAGTCCTCTCTTTGCTGGTATATATAATCTGTCTTTGCCTTCTATTATGTAATGTGCTATAATGGGCTCTTTTTGATAGTCTATCTCTTTCTTTATGGTATCTTCCTTTGTATAGAGTTTTTCGTCTATCAGGATGTACATGATATGCCCTGTTTGTGCTGCATAATCAATATTAAAGGGTGTATAGTATATCTTCCAAGGTGCTTTATCTACATATAAAAGGCAATGGCGTGTTGTGATAAAGGTCTTATCCTCTATATGAAAGGCATTTATAGCGAAGGAGCACTCCTCTGGCAATGAAGTGAAAAAATATGGGTCTTTTAGAATATAATAGCCTGTTTTACTGACAAGTATTGTATTTTGTTTTATATCTATTAAATCAACCGGTAAAAATTCGTATGGGAAACAGTCTTTTGATAGGGAGTTTACATAATCTGATTTTATCTTTGTTATGCCATGTGAATGCAAAATATAGAGGGTATCATTTAAGGTCTTTATCTTATAAATAGGTGGGACAATGTTTATAAAAATGTTGTTTTTTAAGAGTCTCGTTGCCCTATCAAAGATAAAGATGCCACTTTTATTTGTTCCAACAACATCGTATGTAAAGCCCTGTACATAGGATGTTGGTGCACTAAATACATGACAGGGATTTTCAAAGACCCGGGTTTTAACATATAAAGGAATGGGATTGTTCTTTGCCTCAATCATAGGGTCTATATAAACGACCTCTGACTTCTGGTTAAAAATTGTTATATAGTCTTGTTTTCCATTATCATAAACAAGATGTATAATACCCGCCTTAAGACCCAACCTACTTACATGTTTTTTTATGCCTACCTTTTTGAGTGTATTAAAAAAGGATGAATACACATACAAAACATGGTCTTTTGTGATAAACGCTACAGTTTTTGTATCCGGGTCATAAAAGGCAAGTTTTACATAAGGAAAGGGGTAGGATAATACAATACCCTCCCCTTCTCTATAAACGAACACACCCCCATCTGTTGCAACGCAAACATTGCCTTCTATAAACTGCACTGCATTTACATGGGAAAAATCAGAAAGAGAAAAAAACGCAAAAAGGAATAGTTTAATCATACAATGCTTTTATGCCCTCATGTAGGTTATCTATAATGTCTGAAGGTGTATAGAAAGGACCATGCATCTTCTCATACAGGATATCACCCACAAGGGCATGAAGATGAACGCCGAGGCATACTGCATTTTCAAGTTTCGTGGATTGCACCATAAATCCACCGATTAAGCCTGATAATACATCTCCACTTCCACCTTTGCCAAGCCCTTCATTGCCATTTATATTCACATAACCTCTTTCATCTGTTGCGATTATGGTTGGATTTCCCTTTAAAACGACATTATAGCCTGTGAGTTTATGTAATTTGATAGCATAATCAAACCTTTTCTTATCAATATCCTCTGCTTTTGCGTCAAGAAGATAGGATGCCTCTCCTGGATGCGGTGTTATTACTACATTTTTCCTCTTTTTAATACTATCCAACTTAGAAAGTGCCCATACGCCATCTGCATCAATCAACAATGGTATCTCTGAAGTTGAAAGAACAATTTTCAATATCTTTATTGTATCTTCCCTCCTTCCCACACCGGGACCAAAGACTATGCCGTCTGGCTCATAGGTTTTTATGAGTTTTTCTATATCTTCTGGTGTTTTGTATGGTATAACAACAGGCTCCTTTGCCTTTGTACTTACCTCCCTGTATACCTCATCCCTTGTAGCTAAAATGATAAGTCCTGCGCCTGTTCTCATGGCAGCATCTGAGACAAATATGGGTGCACCTGTGTAATTTTTGGCGCCTGATATAACAAGGAGTTTTCCGTTTTTCCCTTTATGTTCATTGCCAAGTTTAACGGGAAGAAAGACATCATTTTTTTCAAGAAGTTCAAAATAAGGCTCTTTTGGCATATTGGTCGGTATGCCAATATCTATAACACGGAGTTTACCTACCAAGAGTTTGCCAGGATACAGGAATAGGCCTCTTTTGGGATATGCCATGGTGCCTGTGTAATCTGCAAAAACTGCATGTTCACCTACTTCGCCTGTAAGTCCGTTCACACCACTTGGTATATCCACAGAGACCACGGATGTTTCATCAACATGTGCAGTGTTTATCACATCAATCAACCCGGCAATTTTCTCATCTATCTTTCCTTTTAATCCTGTTCCAAAAATGGCATCTATAACAATGTCTGCATCCCATATAGCATCATAATCTAATTCATCCAGACTGAAAACCTCTCCACCGATTTTTTCAAAGAGTTTGAGATTTTTCTGCGCTATGCCCCTTATTTTTTCCCTATCTTTTACAAGCACAACAGCGACATCATATCCCTTGTTTAAAAGATACCTTGCTGCAACAAAACCATCACCACCATTGTTCCCACTACCTGCAAATACTAAAACTCTCTCCCCTTCACATTTCTCTTCTACTATGCTTGCTATACCTCTTCCTGCCATCTCCATGAGGGTGAACTCTGGTATGCCAAACTCACGGATGGTCCATCTGTCTATTTCCCTCATCTCATCTGGTGTTAGAACAAAAGTTCCCATATTTCCTCCTTTTTAAGTCTTTCAATCATCAAGTTTATATGCGAACCCTTCCAATATATTTTATTGCATACAGGACAGAACTTAAACTCATTATGATGCTTAAAGGTAAAATACGGCACCTTGCCCTTTACCTTTTCTTTTTCTATATCCAAAAGCACTGTATTGCATTTTGAGCACCTTGTTAGGATAGCGGGATGTTTTATGCGAAAGGTCATTATAACTTCACGGAGTTCCTCAAATAAGAAATCGCTTTTTAACACATGTATATTCTCACTCTTTATCTTCAAAAACCTTCTGTTTCTTGTGAGTATTATCCTATTTTCTTTTTTTGCCAAATCTAATAGTGCCTTCGTTTTATACTCATGGGCTATTGATGTATCTATACCCAAAAACCTCATCCATTTGGCAAGTTTTATTACTGTGGCATCGCATAAAAACCTATACACCATGCTGGAGTTTTATAAGAAGTTCCCTTAATACAAACGCTGCCTTTGTTGCAGAGTTTGTAGATGGGTCTAAAAGTGGTGAAAATTCTACAATATCAACACCTATTATGTGTTTTATGGACAAGACCTCATTTATAATGGTAAAAATGTCTTTTCCACCTGGCTCTGGGTTGGTTACTCCTGGGAAATCCTGAGGGTTTATAACATCAAGGTCAAAGGTAAGATAAACAGGTCCTTCTATATCTTTCAGGACAGTTGTATAATCCTCCCATGCATAGAAGATATTTTTCTTCTTTGTCTCGCAAGGCGCCTTTGTCCTCACACCAACTGTAATTACATGATCCTCTCTCATGAGTTTTTCTACATGATACATGAATGTGGCATGATTGTATTCTTCTTTTTCAAAAACAGCACGTCTATCCATATGCGCATCAAAATGCACCACAGTAAAGTTCAGTTTTAATTCGTTTTTTAGATACCATACAATGGGGTAGGTTATAAAATGGTCTCCACCAAGTGCAATAAATAAAGGTGTTATCTTTAATTCAACCAATTTTTTAACAAGAAAATCGGCAAAATCCTTTCCCTTTGTATCCCATGGTGGATAGATATCTGAGAGGTCTTCAAATGGCTCAAGTTCTTTATTTTGTATTACAGAATAGTATTCTAAGGAAGAAAGATGGTATCTTATGTATGATGGAGCAAGACTTACTCCCCTTTGAAAATTCTCCCTTCCCTCATAGGGAATACCAAAAACCTTAACCTGTGGCATCTTTTACAAAACGAGGTAAAGCAAAAAGGCACTTTTGTACATCTTTATTGAAATACCGAAGATTATCTGGAAAATGATTTCTTCTTGTTATGAATGCTATATCACTTGCAATGGTGAAACTCCAATATCCACCCGGATAAGTAGGCACAGGAGCAAGGTAAAGGTTTGTATGTTTGAAAACCTTTTTAAGGGCATCCATTTGTTTTTTAATTACATCAAGATGATACCATACAGATTCAGATTGGAATACAACAATACCATCGGCTTTTAAATTCTTCTTTATACCCTCATAAAAATCCATTGAGTAGAGAGAGAGGGCTGGTCCTACAGGGTCTGAGGAATCAACAAAAATGATGTCAAAATCCTCATTATGTTCTTTAAGGTATTTAACCCCGTCTTCATAATAAATCTTTACCCTTTCATCCTTTAAAGCATATGATGTAAATTCAAGATACTTTAAACTCACATCAACAACAAGCCTGTCAATTTCTATAAGGTGCACAGATAAAACCTCCGGGTATTTCAATACCTCTCTTATGGTGCCACCATCACCACCACCAATGACACCCACTTTTTTTACTTGAGCTTTAAAGGAAAATGCTGGATGGGTTAGCATCTCATGATAAACAAACTCATCACGCTCTGTAAGCATTACAAGGCCATCAAGGACAAGCATTCTGCCAAATGTTTCTGTATCTAAAACCAAAACCTCTTGAAACTCTGACCTTCCGCGAAAAAGTTCCTTCTTTATCCTGAAGGTAATACCTGTGCCTTTATCATGAAATTCTGTAAAAAAAGGATTATTCAAAATAGTGCCACTCCTGCAAAAACAGATACAATGCCTTCAACTTTTTGCGATATGACTTTAACCTTTATCTCTTTTATCTCTATACCTCTTAGTTTCATTGCATCCTCTGCCATCTGTATCAAAAGACTCTCTGCCTCTTTCTCTGAAAGATACCCAGAATACTCCATTATAACACCATGCTTAGAAGCATCCTTGGGTATGGCAACAGAAACACCCGCTGTAATGAGCACGCCTTCCTCAGAACTCTCTATATGCCCATAGGCAATAGGCAAAAGGCTTCCTTGAGGGAGTGGGATATGTGTATGTTCCTTTACAAAAGGTGGTAAAATGCTTGAAATCCTGACAAGATTATATTGAGATATGCCTGCATCATACAATGCGGCATCAAAGGCATTTAAATGGGTTCTTCCCCTGCCAGTACCAGATACAATGATGAAATGCTCAAGCTTTCCAAACATAGGGCTTTTCATCCGTTATAGGAACTCCCATGTTCATGCTCTCTTCCATATACTTAGGGAGCACGGTTTTTGCAAAGAAGTACTCAGGTGTTATGTATTTTACCCTATCTTTTATCCCCTCAAACCTTTTTTTCATCTCTTCTTTTCTTTCTAAAGGGTTATACTTCTTTGATGCAATAAGGAAGGCCCAGTTTAGTTGGAAAGAAAATATGTAATCATAATATCCAGCAACATAGGGAAAGACCTCTTTTAAGGTGGCACTTAAGGCTCTGATGAACTCTGTGTAAAAGTATTCTGCACTCCCTGACTGAGAGACAAAAATGCCGTCTTCTGACATCTTTTTGCTCAATATACTATAAAACTCTTTTGTAAAGAGGTATATTGCAGGCCCTTCTTCTACGGGCTCTGGAAGGTCAGATATAACTACATCAAAGGGCTCTCCATCGTATTCTTCTACAAACTTCCTTGCATCCTTGAATAAGACAATACTTCTTTCATCATTAAAACTACCTTTATGCCACTTAGGAAGATATTCTTCACACATGTTAACCAATTCTTCGTCAATATCAACCATATAAACCCTTTTTACAGGGTGCTTTAATGCCTCTCTCAATGTTGCACCCTCTCCTCCGCCCATAATAAGTACATTCTTTGGCTCAGGGTGCAAAAGCATAGCAGGATGTACCAGCATCTCATGATAGATATGTTCATCTATCTCGGCTGATTGAAGTTTGCCATCAAGAAAAAGCGTTCTACCAAAGGCAAAAAGGTCCATTATCTCAGCTTCCTGAAACTTCGTCCTTTTTCTTGCAATATACCTCTTTACCCTATACTGATAACGAAGTTCTTTAGTATAAGGCTCTTCAAACCATAAATTACTATCCTCTTCCATACTACCTCCTTTTACACGAGCATCTTCTCTTTTTCAGACATTACGTACTTGTACATATCTTGTTCTCTAAGAACGCCCCTCTTCATCTCAACCACACTCATGTGACCAGGCTTAAAGTACTTCTCAAATAGTTTAAGTGCTGTATCTATATCAACATCATCGGAACAATAAAAATAGTCTACAGCAGCATAACCGTGCTCTGGCCATGTATGGATAGAAAGATGGGATTCTTCAATGATAACAACACCTGATACGCCGTGTGGATTGAATTGATGGAAGAATGAACCTATGGCATGGGCGTTGGATTTTTTTGCTATATCTAAAAATGCTTTTTCTACCTGATCCTTGTTTTTCAATGTATTTGGATCACAATCATACATCTCTATTATTACATGCACCCCAAGGGTTTTTTTCAATTATCCACCTCCTTTTTTGTTTTTGTATTCACCAGTTATCAAGATAAAGCATGCCCTGATATAAAGAACATCGGGCATATTCACACATTATCTCACCTCCTCGGTTTGTAGGTAATAGATTATAGAAAAATATGTAAGCACAGTCAAGGAATTGGAATTCCTCAAAAATAATCTATACGAGCGGCTATTGTTTCCAATATTGACCAAAAAGGTATGCTTAAATACCAACATTAATAAATATGGAAAGATAATCAATCAATTTGACTGAATTTATAGATCTTGAAATCATCGTTTTTATAAACCAATGGTAGGTCAAGTTTTGGTGTGTCATTTTCTATAACAATGTATGATGCATGATACTTTTGGGCAAGATGTTCCAGGTCTTTTGCACTTAAATTTTTGTAATCTTTGAAATCTTTATATCTTTTTGAGTATTCTTTTGCATAATTATAACTAAAAATGAGAGGTGCATTGTCTTCTATCGTAAAGACAATACTTCTTTCAGAAAATACCCTGAAAGTTGGTCTGGAATATGGAGGATACAGAGGGGTAAGAAAAAGCGAGTTTATATTGGTATGCCTTTTTGCCCATAATTGCACATCAATCCAGGCCCTATTTTTTTTACTAAGTGAGGTTAAATAATGGTGTGGAACATGGACAATAGCAGAATATGGGTTGATTGATATGTAAAATAATGGTGGAATAAAAGTGATAAAAGTAAGGCTACCTAATATAATCTTTCCTGTTTTTTGTTCTAAAAAATGATGTATATAAGATGGCACATTGTTCTTTAATATAGCAATAAAGAATAGTATTCCTGTCCATAAGAGAGTAAAAGGCACTGGTGGGGGAGATAATCTATTGGATATAGTGTTTAATAGTATCGTTATCAAACTAATAGACATTAATCTGTATATGTAATTTTTTTCTTTGAGTAAATACCATAATAAAAGGGATGTATAAAGAATGGAAAGCCAGTATATAAAAATAATATTGCGTGAAAGTTGTAGTTGCATGACTATAGAAATGGGTATAAGCTCGCCAAATATAATATTTATTAAAAAGAGAAACAACGATGTAGCAAAAAGGAGGATAGATTTTTTATCGTTTTTTGTTAAACCATCTTTTCGCCTTTTTACAAAGATGCCGAATAGAAACAACAAAGAGATAATAACCAAACTTCTCCATGCCCTGGGCCTCCATAATAATGGAAATGGGTAAATTTGTTTTCCTATGTGTTTTATTATATATAGATGCTCTTTATTTGCAAAAAATGCGCCATGATTATGGTGAAAAATGAATTTGTAGAATAGAGGGCTTGAAATAACCAAGAATGCTATCATAGAATAAAAAAATGCTTTTATATCTTTTTTAATTAAAAGATACAAAAATAGAGATATGATAACAGCAATTGGTGTAAGCGGATGTAAGATAAACGCAATAGACGCAATGATAGAAGACAGTATGTACCTGTCATTCATGAAAAGATATAGGGAAAATAGAGATAAAGATATACTTATAAAACGAGGGACAAGGTATGTGCCATAGGTTAATACCACAGTCCCTAATACTGGCATGGGACTTAGGCATAGCATTAAAGAAAGCAATGCTACAGGCTTATCTTTAAACAAGGAATAGGTGAGTTTATAAACAGCAATAAAAAGTAGGATTAAGAAAAGCACATAAGTAATAAAGAATACGGTTTCCATATCATTAAATTTCTTTAAAATAAGACCC
>CAJXJZ010000046.1 GCA_913055745.1 uncultured bacterium
ATGATTATTCCTTATGCTTCATCTATGATGAGAGAGGTCATGAAATTGGTGCCCAAAGATTTGATAGAGGCAGGTTATTCCATGGGCGCTACAAGATATGATGTAGTAAGAAAGGTTATTATACCCTATGCCCGCTCAGGTATTATAGCAGGCCTGTTGCTTTCATTTGGAAGGGCATTTGGGGAGACCATGGCAGTTACTATGGTTATTGGGAATGCAAACACTATGCCGCAGAGTATCTTTTCACCTTCAAACACGATGGCTTCCATTATTGCTAATGAGTTTACTGAGGCTGTAAAAGAGATACACCTTTCCTCTCTCATACATGTAGGTCTCTGGCTCTTTATCATAACCTTTATTATAAACCTTATGGGCAATTATGTTATTAAGAGGTTTGAGGTAAGATGAATAGCATAAAACAGAAGATATTAAAAGACAGATTGTTTGAGATAGCTATTATCTTTTTCACTGCTCTTTCTGTTTTACCCCTTATCTTAATTCTGTTTCAGGTGGTGAAAAACGGTATAGGTGCCATCAATCTTGAATTTTTTACGCATTTACCTCTGCCTCCAGGGGAAAAAGGAGGTGGCATTTTAAATGCGATAGTTGGGAGTTTTGAACTTGTTTTTATTGCATCCATTTTTGCTATTCCTTTAGGCGTTTTAATTGGTGTGTTCCTCGCTGAATATAAAAATAAACTTACAGATTTTCTTACGGTTTTGGTAGATGTCCTTCAGAGCACCCCTTCAATAGTAATAGGTATAATTGCCTATTTATGGGTTGTAGTGCCTCTTAGGAGATTCTCTGCACTTTCTGGAAGCGTGGCACTCGCTATAATGATGTTGCCACTCATTATAAAACATACCAAAGAGACCTTAAAAATGGTTCCATCTACTTTGAAGGAGGCGTCCTATGCACTTGGTGCCAACTATACGAGTACCCTCTTAAAGGTCCTTTTGCCTTCTGCATTGGGAGGTATATTAACAGGAATACTCCTTTCTATATCAAGGGTTTTTGGAGAGACGGCACCCTTGCTCTTTACCGCCTTTGGGAATCCCTTTTTTAATATAAATCCATTAAAATCCGTGGAATCTTTACCTTTGTTGATATTCAAGTATGCCCTAAGTCCATATGATGATTGGCATAGGATTGCCTGGGGTGCATCACTTGTGTTGATCTTAATAGTTCTATCTCTTAACATATTGGTTAAACTCATTATAGAAAAATGGGAAGCGCGATTTTAAAAATAAGGAACCTATATGCTGGGTATAAAGATGGTGGATGGGTATTGAAAGGCATAAACCTTGATATTTATAAAAACAAAATAACCGCCATCATGGGCCCTTCTGGATGTGGAAAGTCAACCTTTATAAGGTGTATCAATAGAATGCATGAAGTAGTAGATGGAGCAAGGATAAGAGGGGAGATATATTTAGATGACAGAAGTATCTTTGGTATGCATCCTATCATTGTGCGTAGAAAAATAGGAATGGTTTTTCAAAGACCCAACCCATTTCCAACGATGAGTATCTATGATAATGTGATTGCAGGGTATATATTAAATGGCATAAAACTAAAAAGAGAAGAGAAGGACCACATTGTTGAGGATGCGTTAAAAAAGGTATTTTTGTGGGATGAAGTGAAGGACAAACTCCACGTAAAGGGGACATTTCTATCCGGGGGACAGCAACAGAGGCTATGTATTGCGAGGTCTCTTGCTATGGGGCCTGAGGTATTGCTATTGGATGAGCCCACATCTGCCCTTGACCCTAAGGCAACAAGGGTAATAGAGGACCTGCTTGAAGAACTTAAGAAAGATTTTACAATAATAATAGTAACCCATAATGCATCACAGGCAGCAAGGATATCCGATTATACAGCCTTCTTTTATCTCGGAGAGCTTGTAGAATACGAAGAAACAGAGAGGATATTCACGGTCCCCAAGCATCCAAAAACACAGGAGTATCTAAGCGGAAAATTTGGATAAGGAGGCTTGTATGTTAAGAGAAAGGATAAAGGTATTAAAGGATGAGATGGTTTCTTATGCCATCTTTGTACAGGGCATGATTGAAAAAAGCGTAAAAGGGCTCCTTACAAAACAGAAAGAACTCCTAAAAGAGGTTATTGAAAAAGATGAGCCCTTTGCCAATGAAGAGGAAATAAAGATTGAAGAGATGTGCATAACCACTATTGCCAAGTTTGAGCCAAAGGCAAAACTCTTAAGGGAAGTGCTTATGGTGTTAAAGATAAACAATGACCTTGAGAGGATAGGAGATCATGCGGTAAATATAGCAGACAGTGGACTTTATTTAATAGAAAGGCCAAAGGTAAAGCCCTATATTGACCTTCCAAGGATGTCAGATGAGGCAATAGGGATGCTAAAAGACAGCATAGATGCCTTTATCAATGAGGATGCAAAACTTGCAAAGGATGTATGCGAAAGGGATGACATTGTGGATAACTTGAGAAACCAGATCTCAAGAGAACTTATAACATACATGCTTCAAGACCCAACAACAATAGAAAGGGCATTACATATAGTAAAGATAAGCCAAAACATAGAAAGGACTGCAGACCTTGCAACCAACATTGCAGAGGATGTTATATTTATGGTGGAAGGAAAGATCATAAAGCACCACAAGGAAGAAGAAATTTAAATAAAAGGGGGCACTGCCTTATGGCAGTGCCCCTTAAATACCCAAAATAATCTCCTAAATAAATAATCTCCTAAATCTTTAAGAGTTTCTTATTCTGCTTGAAGAGTATGTGACCATTTCTACCCTTTGCCACAAACTCAATAAGGTATATACCCTTTTTAAGGCTCAGATGTTTTGGTGAGATGGAATAGAACCCAGGAGAAAGGTTCTTCATAGAAGCGGAGAATAGAGTGCGACCTGTAATGTCATAGAGTTTTATAGAGATATTAGATTTCTTAGGGATGCTTAATTTGAGAACTATGTTACCTGCGTTAATTGATGATGTATTTTCAATGGAGAACCTATCTGGTATATTATCCTTTTCCTCTATATTTGCGACGGTAATAGTAAATGAATCGCTTTCTGTGTATATTTGCTGATTGGCACTACTTGAAAGTTTTATTCTGCTGTTCTGGGAAGATGCTTGAGAAGGTATGGACCACTCATAACTTCCATTATTGTTGTTATTCAATACAATGGATGACCAGTTTAATCCTCCGTCAAGGGAATAGTATAGGTTTATGTGTGATATGGTGCCAAGATTGTTCCAGGTAATATAGTATTTTCTACCCGCAAACCAGTTATCACCATAAAGCGGGGATGTTATTTCTATTATAGGTTGGGCAATTACAAAGGTGTCGCTTAAAGAATAGACAGACGGCTGAGAAGCATTGGAAATCCTCAAGAGTGCATTTTCAGAAACCACCTCAGGCACGGTCCATTCATAATGACCATTATTTGTTATATTACTTGCTATAACAAGCCAGTTTGCACCACCGTCTATTGAATATTCTAAGTTTGCATGTGAAAAACTGCCCTTTGTCCTCCATGTAATATCATATTTTCTCCCGCCAAAAAGTGTATCATTGGAAGATGGTGAAGTAATGGTTATTCCTTGAGGAAGGATGGAAAACATCTCGCTCGTGTTAAACACATTACTATTTTGCGAGTTTTTTATTCTTATGAGACAACTATCAGAGTTTACTGTTGGCACAGACCATTGATAATAACCATTGTTTGTAATACCTGACTGGATGAGGTTCCATGTAGCACCATTGTCCTTTGAATACTCTATATCCACATTGTTGAAACTTCCTGTCCAATCCCATGTAATGTAATACTTTCTCCCTGATATGAGCCTATCGCCTGATTTGGGTGATGTAATAGTGATTGTTTGTAGTGGTATTCTAAATGTATCACTAATATCAAAAACAGTAGTATCATCCACATTGGAAATCTTTAAAAGACAGTTATCTGAAGGTGTGTTGGGGATGGTCCATAAGTATGTGCCTTGGTTGTTATAACTCGTTGTTATAGAGTTCCATGAATTACCACCATCATAAGAATAGTCAATTTTCACATGTGGAAATGTACCGGTATTCCACCATGCTATGTAGTATTTTCTACCAATAATCCATTCATCATGTAATCTTGGAGAATAGACTGTGATTCTCTGTGGAACTATATGGAATGTATCACTTATACCAATTACACTATCATTAGCAGAGTTTATCACCTCCAGGAGGGCATTGTCTGATGGGGTATTGGGAATAGTCCATTCATAACTCTGATTGTTGGTAGCAGATACAACCACATCGTTCCATGTCGTGCCGCCGTCTGGAGAGTATTTAATGTCTACATTTGAAAAATCACCTGTATAGTCCCATGTAATGAAATACTTCCTTCCTATTATAAGACTATCTGATTTTTTGGGACTTGTAATATATATCTTTTGTGGCTCTATGCTGAAGCTATCACTTATGGCATATACAGATGAATTTTCATAGTTTCTTATTCTGAGGAAGCATCTTTTAGATGGAGCGTTGGGTACTGTCCACTCATAGTGTCCGCTGTTTGTTGTGGGTGAAGCAATTGTTACCCATGTCGCACCACCATCATAGGAGTAATCCAATGTAGCTTTGCTGAAGTTACCCTTGTACATCCACAAAATGAAATACTTCTTACCTACTACCCATTTTTTTATAGATGAAGGGGAAAGGATCTCTATTTCCTGTGGAAGTATAACAAAACTATCACTTATATACGATGCACTGCCGTTTATATCTTTAACCATTATTCGGCAATTTTGTGTTGTTATAGAAGGAATAGACCACTCATAACTGTGAGAAGAATTTGCGACAGTGGCTATTTGTTCCCATGGACCGTTGTTAATAGAATAGGAAATATCCACCTGATTTGGTGATGAAAAAGTATCACTGTGCCATGTTATAACACATGTGCCCCCTGCATAGAAGGTATCACCCAAGGAAGGTGAGAGAATAAGGAGCCGTGTCCCCGATAAAGCACTTGAATCTTGAACGGTAAATGGTGGACTTATCGCATAAACACCTGAATTTAGATTACTAACAACCATTATTCTACCATTGGTGGTTATGTCATTAGTATCAGGCTGCCACACATAGTATCCTGTGTACTCCGAGTTTGCTGCATTCTGTGTCAAAATCCGCCATGTCGTGCCCCCATCATGTGAAAAATAAATACTTGCGTCTTCAAAACTTCCATAGGATGATTCCCAGTAGATAGGGTGTTTTTTGCCCACATAAAAAACATCACCTGTATTAGGCCTTTTAATCCTTATTGTATCCCAGATTATATGAAAGGCGCTATCGCTTACATCAAAATTATCAATATCACCTGTATTTACAACCTTGATAATACAACTATCATACACACCACTTGGAACACTCCAAAGATAACTCCCATCATTTTGTGTGGATGTCGTTATAGTACGCCAGTTTAATCCACCATCTATGGAATATTGAAGCATGACATTCCTTATATCTCCATTGGTATTCCATATTATCTCCATGTTATGGCCTTCTATTAACCTTTCACCACCATTTGGATAGATTACCTCAATATGAGGACGTACTATGCGAAATACCTCACTCAGAGCAAAAGAAGAGTCAGGGTCATCGTTATTTGTTATCTTTATCCCTGCGGAATCCGTTATATAATAAGGAACATCAAAATAATAACTCCCATCATTTTGTGTGTTTTGTGTTATGGTCCACCACTGGACCCCTGTCTGTGTCTTATACCACAGTTCAATCTTAACCCCTTGAGATGTTCCCCTATAATTCCAATGTATAGGATACCTTTCACCTGCTATGAGTGAATCTGTGGAGCAAGGACGCGTGATTTCAAAAACTGGCCTATGGATTGTAAAGTTTGATGGGCTTATATCAAAAACATTTGGGTCATCAGCATTTGTAATCTTTATTTTACACTGTGTGGATGGAGTATTTGGAGAGGTGAAGAGATACTTCCCATTATTCTGAGTAGAATTTGTTATTATGTTCCAGTTATTACCACCATCTGTAGAGTACTCTATTTTTACATTATTTATATCACCGGTCCAGTTCCAGTGGATAGGAATCTTATCCCCAACGTAATACTCTTCGCCCCCCTTTGGTGATACAATACTTATGCCCGTGGATAAAATGGAAAAATTGTTATCGCTTGTATCGGTGACATTTGGGTTTGTTGCATCACTTATTCTTATCCTACACTCATTGGAAGGAGTATTGGGCACTGTCCAGTAATGACTACCATCATTTTGTGTGGAAGATATAATGCTATTCCATGTATTTCCTCCATCTATGGAGTATTCAATCTTTACATTATTGAAACTTCCTGTCCAGTCCCATGTAATAGGGTATCTTTTGCCTGTGATGTATGCCTCCCCTCCATTAGGCGTTATCACTTTGATGGTGTTTGTATCAACTATAAAACTGTTATCACTTATATCAAAGGAATTAGGGTCATCATTGTTTGTAATCTTTATTTTATAGTTGGGAGAAGGAATATTAGGTATCTGCCAGTAAAAATCTCCGTCGTTTGTTGTTGAATTTGTAATTGTGGTCCATGAGGACCCTCCATCAGTTGAGTATTCTATTTTTACTGTATTGAATTTGCCTGTCCACCTCCATTGTATAGGAAAATAGTCACCTATTCGCAAAACCTCTCCTCCGTTGGGCTTTTCAATGGTTATAATAGGTCTTGCAATGGAAAAACTCTCATCGCTTATGTCGTATATAGATGGGTCATTCGCATCTGAGATTTTCAAAAAACAATTGGAGGAGACCATATTTGGCACAGTCCACAGGTAGTCACCGTCATTTTGGGTGGAGGATGCAACAAGCATCCAGTTATTGCCAGCATCGACAGAGTACTCTATCTTAACAGACGATATATTCCCTGTCCAGTCCCAGTGTATGGGGTGTTTCTCCCCAACTGTCCACGACTCTCCACCATTTGGCCTTGTTATAGTTATACTCTGAGCAAGGGATAAGGATATATACACTACCCCCACAAATAGTATTCTTATAGGCCCCTTCATATCAACCTCCTTATAAATGTAATAAGATATTTTAAGGTATGGCAACACATAAATCAAGATTTTTAATACTATGGCGATTTTTGTTTTACACTCTTTAAGCATTATAATTACAGAATGCAACTTTTGCGATTTCTTGTAAGAGAGCGTCGGAAGATCTTTGTAGGTACGATACTTGCTGGAATAGTAGGTGCGGTGTTTAGTTTTATAATCCCTGCTAAATATAAGGCAACGAGTTGTATTATGCCATCAATGGACATGGTCGGTATGTCTATGGGTGGGGGGATGCAATCTGCTTCTTCTGCTATGAGCATGTTGCAATTTATTGGTGGTGTTGCTATTACGCCACAGGATATATATGCAGATTTGGTCAAGAATAGGGTTGTTATTAAGCATTTAATAGACAAATTTAGACTTGACACCGTTTATAAAGCAAAAAACATGGATGTATTAATTGAAAATGTGAAAAAGCATATAGAAACAGAGGCCACTTCATCAGGACTTGTGTATCTCAGGTATAAAGACAGATCGCCGAAGCGTGCTGCTATGCTATGTAATGCCCTTGTTGATGAACTGGACAGGTTAAACAGAGACATAATAATAACCAAAGGTAAAAGACTTAGAATATTCCTTGGTAAGCGTCTTAAGGAGGTAGAGGATTCCATGACCCTATATCAGGATAGTTTAGCTTATTTACAAAAAAGATATGGGATCTTAGATTTGACTACATCTCTTACTTCTATTATCCAGAACTGGCAGGATGTAGAAACAAACTATTTTGAAACAAAACTCCAGTATGAATTCGCAGTAAAAGAGCAGGGTCCAGGTTCTAAGGTAGCACAAAACCTGAAACACAGATTAAATATACTAACTCGTGAAAAATTTAATCTATGGAACATAGCCTTTGATACTATTGCAAGTCTCCCTGCACTTAAAAAATTGCCGGATGTAGGTGCGAAATATGTTCGTATACAGTTAATGCTTGAGAAGTACACAGATATATATAAGTTTCTAACAACAGAATATGAGAAGGCGAAAATAATGGAAAAACAGGATACGCCCACTCTCCAGGTGATTTTTAAGGCAACAGTACCAAAGATGCGATACTGGCCACAAAGGAAACTCATTGTTCTTCTATTTATGGCAATCTTTTTCTTCACATATATTACCCTTTTGGTTATCTATTACTCTCTTTCTAAAAGTCCTGAAGGCAAGGAGGCAATGGACCTATTAAAAAGGTTAATTTTTAAGCCATTTGGTAGAGATTAGTCCCTTTAAATGAAAAAAAAATATTCAAGAGAAGATATAGAGAATGTAATTAAAAAAAAAGATGCGTGGTGGACAGTACTTGTTATAGATCACATAGCGATCCCTCTCACATTATTTGTGGCAAACTACATCCCTTTTTTATCACCTAACATATTTACCCTATCGTCCCTTATAACCTCTCTTCTTGCAGCATTTTATTTTTTTAAAGAACGATTTCTACTGGGTGCTGTGTTGTATGAAATTGCTTTTTTGTTTGATTGTATTGATGGAAAACTTGCAAAACTTACAAAAAGGCAGTCTATTAGTGGGTTGTGGTTGGATAAAATATCTGACAAAACAAGGCTTTACTTTAATACCATAGGTCTTTCTATAAAATGTTGTCCATTGATTGGCATCACATTTGTCTTTATGTATCTATGGGATGAAATAGATGCAATTACATATGAAAACCTGTCACTAAAGCACAAAAAAGACAAGTATGAAACGATAAATACAAATTCAAAGATTACAAACTTTTTGTTAAAACATCGTCTTGCCCTCTTGCCAAGTGCTGTTGAAATGGATACACTCGCATTCTTTATAGGTCCCATTGTTTCTTTAAAATGGGGATTTATTTTGGCTATAACCTTGGCAATACTTAGGAAGATAGTTATACACTCGCATTTTAAACTTGGCAATGCATTTAAAGAAGAATAAAGTAGCATTCGTGGACCTATCTTATCAGAAAGGGGGTACACAGAAAACCTTTCTTTATCATATATTGAATTTTAAGAAACTTCAAGGATACATTTATGCAAGGGAGAGGTCTATATTCAAATACTATGAAGAAGAAATCTTAGATAGAAAGTTCAAACTTGTATTAACTTCCAACGATGCCCCATTTGAACGCGCTGTAAAAATAGGCAAACTAAAGATACTTAAGCCTTCGGGGCTCTATCTTCACTTATCCCTCCTCCATTTTCTTACAAAACATTTTATGCCTGATATAAATATCTTGGTAGGTTCCGCTCTTTTTTCAAATGTATACGCATATATATTGTCTAAACTAAAAGGAATAGGGTTTATTGCACACCTAAATGACGTTGACCTTATATCAAGTAAAAGACTCTTCATTTTAGAACAGGCGAAAATGATAATAGTTATTTCTGAATTTCAAAAAAATGAACTAATAGATAAAGGGATAAAAAACAGAAATATACATGTAGTCTATCCTCCATTGCCCCATATGCCACACATTCTCTATAGAGATCCCAAATCTACGCCTACTATCGGATTCGTTGGGCGTCTTTCACCTGAGAAAGGCATTCATATCTTTTTAAACTTATTAGAGGAAAGACATGACCTCCGAGGAGTTATAGCAGGTGATCTTAAAAGAGAGCCTTTAGACTTTTATAGCAAAATAAGTGCGAGAATTAAAACTCTTGAGCAGAGTGGAAGATTAGAGTACATGGGTTTTGTAAATGATATTTCAGATGTCTTAAGAAAGATAAATATCCTTATCTACCCAAGTATAGTAAAAGAAGGTTTTGGAAGGACCATATTGGAATCGCTTTTGGCAGGAATACCTGTTATAGGCTCCAATATGGGGGCCATTCCAGAGGTTTTAAATGGGATACCTTATACTAAGATAGTATCACCCACTTTATATGAATTTAATAATGCAATTGATACTTTACTTTCGCAAAAAATAAAGCCTTTAGATATACGTAAGGCTGTATTAAAGCAATTCCCACTTGAAAAATCAAGTGGAAAACTTGAAAGATTACTCATGGAATATACTACTTGACAAATCATAGGTTTGGGTGTATAACATAAATAGTCAAACAGAAGAGGTGAGAGGATGAGATTGTTAAAGGAGTTTTTAAGAGAGGAAGAAGGCGCTACTGCGGTTGAGTATGCTATGATAGTGGGTTTAATAGCGCTTGTGAGTTTCATTGCTTTTACGAAATTGGGCCACCAGGTAAGTCAAATAATAGGCTGGATGTATGTAATGCTCTTTACTCATGCACACCCATCAAATGTTTAGATTATTGGCTTAGGCAGGAGCCTTCTATAATATAGAGTTTATCGTATTTTTGTTTTTTATTGTAAACGTCAAATATTAAGATGACTTTGTTTTTGTATTTATAAAATTTTGCAGGGTAAATAAAGTCAGCCTTACCTTTAAGAGGGAGCTCCTTTAGTGATACAAGACTGTCTCTATTTAATATGCCAAAGGCAATCTTATACGTATAGTAAGAGGATGGGTGTCCCAAACTTGCTGCAAAAACATTACAATGTTCAATACGTCCTCCAGTGATAAAGGGTATGGTGTTATCTGGAAAAGAGAAAATAACACGATACCTTTTTTTATAAAAAGCATAGATGTGATGTGCAAACATGCCATCGCCTGCAGTAAAAATGAAGTTATTTTTGTCTGAAAAACCAACTACTCCATACACATTTCTAACACTGTCAAGGAATATTGGATACATTTTCCCCACCTTCATATTATTAATATTTACCTCTCCTATATACAAATCATTTGAATGCCCTGCCAATCTTGAATCAACAATAGATACAAACAACTTATTTTTATTAAAGTAAATGCTTTTAGGATAAAGGGTTATTTCTCTTGTGTGTCCCATGTATCGTAGGGAAGGAAGTTCTATAAGATGTACCCTAAGATCATAGTAAAACATTAAATAATCCTTCTCTTTGTTGCTTATAATCTCCATGTGCCTTATGCCACCCATTTGACCATTTGCTTTAAAAAGCAGTGTATCATATACAAGACCCTGTGTAGGCAAAATCTTGACGAATCTAATATCTTTAAAATACTCCCATACAGGTCCTTTTTGGGGCACACCATCGCCCATAAAGCCAAAGATCGTATCTTTGTCTACCTTCCATATCTCAAACCATTCAAGATTAATTTTTTTTAGGGTATATACAGTATCAAACCCTGGCAATTCGACGATGGTAAGAATGTGTTCAAAATTGTATCCTTTGACCTTTTTTTTCTTATATACTGCTCTTGTAATAAAGGATAGGTACGGATACTTGTAAGAGTATCTTATAGTATGCTTGCCAACATCATAAGTATTTATGCTATCCAATTTGAAATGATATGTTTTCTTTTGGCTATTGCAACCTATTGTGGCGAACAGAACAATGGGAAAAAATAGATACTTCATATCATAAAATAACAGAAAGCCCCAGCATCTGCTGGGGCTTTCT
>CAJXJZ010000047.1 GCA_913055745.1 uncultured bacterium
ATAGACCAGAGGATAGGAGTGATATAGAGGAGAAGATAGGTGATGTATACATGTATACGGGTGATTTCAAAGAATCGCTTAAATACTACGAAAAGGCAAGGAATCATACCAAAAAAGTAGGAGGGGACTTTGCCAATCTCCTTTTAAAAATGGCGCATGTTTCCCTGAAAAGTAAAAATTATAAGGCCTTCTCACGCAGAATGGCCAATTTGAAAAATATAATTGTTGAAAGCACTCCTTATGAAAAAGCGTTTTTTAATCTCCTTGAAATATGGTATTTACAGTCCAAGGGGAAATTTGACCCCACTTCCCAACTTGTAAAAGACACCATACAGATAGCAGAAGATATTGAGGATCCTTACAAAAAATCAGAAGTCTTACAGTATCTTGGAAAGAGTCTTATAAAAACAATGGAACTTTCAGAAGCACTGTATTTACTTGAAAAATCTTATGATATAAAGAGTGAAATAAATTGTAGAAGAAGCATTTTTAAACTTTCTCTTGATATTGCCTGGGTTGCATATCTTCTTGGTGATCACGCAAAGGCAGAACTCTTTTTTAAGAGCGTCCTTCAGTATGCAAAGATAGTTAAAAATCATTATGATATGATAAATGCCATGCTTGGACTTTCGCTTATTAACGCAGAAGATGTAGATATCTCAGAGGGGCAGAGATTCATAGAGCGCATTGTAGAAATAGCAAGAAAAGATGCACAGGATCTAATTGAGTATGCAGAGATTTTGAGGGACTATTTTTATATCAATTATATTGACCCTCATGCAAAGATAGATGTAAAGCCCAGGTCTTGTGAAAAAACGATTATATCCTTGAAGATGTTGCTTAATTTTATAAAACTTCGTAATTTGAACAGGTTTCAAACGATCTTAAAAGAGATAGATCGTCTTGGCGAAATAGATGAATCTATAATGGATGTAGTCCCATTTTATACGGTGTATTACAAACTTAAGGTTTTATTAGAAGCAGTGTCCGGGGATAAAAGATATGTATCAAGGGTATATAACAAAGTACTTAAAGTTTTACCAGAGCATTCAAAGATAAGGGCGATGTTTTTGCGAGATTACGCAAAGGCGTTGAAACGCATGGGTGAACATAAAAAGGCAGAGAAAGTTATAAAAGAGGCGAAAGATATAATCAAGACACTTCAAATAAACCCAGATATCCCGCTTTACAATATTTGAACAGTATATGAAGACTTTCCATATAATAACATTTGGTTGTCAGATGAATGAGTATGATTCTGCTGTAATAAAAGAGATGTTAAAAGAGAATGGCTTTGTTTATACAAATAGCCCGGATGCTGCCAATATAGTTATTGTAAATGGTTGTGTCGTAAGAGAAAAACCAGAAAAAAAAGAGTTTGAACTTTTGAAGTATTACAAAAAGCGTGGAAAATTTGTTGTATCCGCAGGATGCCTTGCACAAAAAGATAAGGAAGCGCTTTTAGAATTTTCTGACCTTGTTGTAGGTCCTATGGAGTACGATAACCTGCCAGAGATTATCAAAAGGCGAGGAGTTTTTACTGACTACAATAAAGAAAGGGATAAATTTTATGAGTATGCCAGAAAAAGAGATGAGGTAGGATTTTCAGAGTATGTTACCATTATGACCGGTTGTGATAACTTTTGCACTTATTGCGTTGTGCCCTTTACAAGGGGGAGAGAAAAATCACGCCCACCGTGGGATATTATAGATGAGGTTAAAGGCCTTATTGCTAAAGGCACAAAGGAAATAACACTTATAGGACAGAATGTAAACTCGTATTTTTATGAAGGTGTAGACTTTAAGGACCTTTTGCAGATGATTTCTAAATTGAATGTAAAGAGAATAAGATTTACAACATCCCACCCGAGGGATATATCCCTTGCTGTCTTTGATATTATGGCAAAAAAGGACAATATCATGCCACATATCCACCTCCCTGTTCAGACAGGTTCAAACAAACTTCTAAAAGAGATGAGGAGGGGATATACCAGAGAAGAGTATATATACATAGTTGATGCAGCAAGAAAAATTATTCCAGATATAGTTATCTCAGCGGATATAATGGTCGGTTATCCTACAGAAACAGAAGAGGATTTTCTTTCAACTTTGGATCTTGTAAAAAGGGTGCAATTTGACTATGCTTATATGTTTATCTATTCGCCAAGAAAACCATCTATTGCATATTATAGGTACAAAGAGCAGTTGCCCAAAGAGGTGGCAGTAAGAAGACATCGCCGGCTGGTTGAAACAGTTCAGCAAATAGTTATAAAGAAGAGAAAAGATATGATAGGTAAAACCTATGAAGTGATGATTGATGGACATGCCAAAAAGAACGAAGGTCTCTCTCGTGGGAAAACAAGAGGCAATATCACCGTGGTTGTTGAAAAACATATACCAGAGGGGGAGTTTATTAAAGTTAAAATAACCCATGTGAATGGTGCAACACCCATAGGAAAGCCCATTAAAACTTGACCAAACGCGGAATATAATTGAAACTTTAAATATTAAAGGAGGAGGTTGTATATGGAAATAAAGGTAGTTCACA
Organism: uncultured bacterium; assembly: GCA_913055745.1. GTDB lineage: Bacteria > Hydrothermota > Hydrothermia > UBA1063 > CAJXJZ01 > CAJXJZ01. The sequence goes on from CAJXJZ010000047.1 coordinate 2,549, forward strand.
TTAAAAAAGACCCGGAGCACAATGTTATCATAGGTCAGAGCCATTTTATAAAAACAGTGGAGGATATCCATGAGGCCCTTGTATCCAGTGTGCCTGGTATAAAGTTTGGTTTAGCATTTTGCGAATCTTCTGGTCCAAGGCTCATAAGACATTCAGGAACAGATAAAAAACTTGAGGAACTTGCCATAGAGAATGCAAAGCAGATTGCCTCAGGTCATACTTTTATTATAATCCTTGAAAATGCATATCCTATAAATGTGCTACGCAAAATAAAGGATGTTGATGAGGTGGTTAGGATATTTGCCGCTTCTGCCAATCCAATGGATGTGATAATAGCAGAAACCGAACTTGGTAGGGGGGTTTTGGGTGTTGTGGATGGCGAGGTACCTCTTGGGGTTGAGAAAGAGGAAGATATAGAAAACAGGAAGGCGTTTTTGAGAAAAATAGGCTATAAATTATAGTTTATGAAAGGTATGAAAAAGTTAATCTTTACACTTATTAGTGTGATCTTATTCACATCTTCCTGCGCTACATTTAAAAACGTTTATTATGTGGTAAAACCACTTAAAAAGCCAGAGGCACCGAATTTTTATATTGAGGATATCTATGATGGTTTATTTGAAGGGTATGAGATAGCACAAGAAGAGTATGCCGAAAGGTACGTTGATTCTGTTTATGATGCTATAAAGAAACAGTATGGAAATGAGCTTTTGGAATTAGGACTCTCGGAAGATATTTATGAGAGAAGGGAAGTTGTAAAATGGGCTCTGTATTTTGCGAGGCATGCAGATGCTAAGATTAACCAAAGACTAAGGCGAGGCGCTCCATATCTCCCTTATATAAAAAGGAGGCTTAAAGAAGAAGGGATGCCAGAGGATATTGCCTACTTGCCCATTATAGAGAGTGCCTTTAGACATAATGCGCTTTCAAGAAAAAGGGCACGAGGTATCTGGCAGTTTATGAGGAGCACAGCGAGAAAATATGGTCTTAGGGTTGACTGGTGGATTGATGAACGTCTTGATCCATACAAATCAACAGATGCGGCAATTCGTTATCTTAAAGACCTTTATAATATGTTTGGCTCCTGGGATTTAGCACTTGCCGCTTACAATGCAGGTGAGGGGAGGGTGCTCCGTGCTTTATCACGTTCAGGTGGAGATGACTTTTTTGACCTAAAAAGGTATTTAAGAAGGGAAACGCGTGAGTATGTGCCCAAGTTCCTTGCATTATGTCTTGTCATTAACAATCCTGATAAGTTTAATGCAAATATAAGAATGCCCAGTGCGGATTATACCCCTTACTTTGATACAGTCTATGTTCCAAGACAGGTCAATATATCCTTACTTGCAAGATGGGCGGGTATTTCTACAAAGGAGTTTAGAAGGTTAAATCCATCCTTTATAAGGTGGGCTACACCACCATATCTTAAAAACTTTCCTGTAAGAATTCCAAAGGGACAGGCACCGCTTTTTTATGCGAGGATGAAAAATACACCTAAGAGTAAGTGGTACAGGGCTCTTGCTCACAGGGTAAGAAGAGGAGAGACGCTGTGGCACATAGCAAGGAGATATGGGGTAAGTGTATATGCTCTCAAAAGGGCAAATAATATAAGAAATGCAAGATACCTGCGCCCAGGACGCATTCTCGTTATACCTGTTGGGCCAAAGAGAAGAATAAGATATGCCAGAAGGCACGAAAAGTACAGGAAAACTGGCAAGGGAATGCATATTGTAAGGGAAGGGGAGACCCTTTGGAGTATCGCGAGAAGTTATGGAACTACTATAAGTGCCATAAAAATGGCAAACAATTTAAGGTCTTCAAGGATAAAGGCAGGGGAGGTTCTTAAAATACCTTCAAAGCGAAAATCAAAAAAATATGCAAAGGCCCATATAAGAACAAGGGGTAATGGTAGATATTACAGGGTAAAAAGGGGAGACACCCTGTGGAAGATTGCAAGAAAACATGGCGTTTCCGTTAAATCTTTAAAAAAGGCAAATAATCTCTATACAACACGTATCAAGCCAGGTCAACTTTTAAAGATACCAACATCTCGCAAAGGTTAATGGATAAAAAGACCTTAGAAAAGGTGTTAACGATCTTACAAAAAGAGTATAAAAAATGGAATGCGCCTGTTGTGACACTTATAAAAGAGCGTACCAGGGACCCATATAAAATACTCATATCTACGGTTTTGAGTTTGAGGACACAGGACAAAACAACTCACAAGGCAGCAAAATCTCTGTTTAATGTCGCAGATACGCCAGAAAAGATGGTAAAATTATCAGAAGAAAAGATAGCAGAACTTATCTATCCTGTTGGATTTTATAGAACAAAGGCAAAGAATATAAAGAAAATATCAGAGATTCTACTTGAAAAGTATGATGGGAAGGTGCCAGATGAACTTGATGAACTCTTAAAACTCCCCGGTGTTGGTAGAAAAACCGCTAATTTGGTTATAACACTTGCCTTTGGAAAATTGGGCATTTGTGTTGACACCCATGTGCACAGGATATCCAATAGATTGGGTATAGTAAAGACAAAGACGCCTTTTGAGACAGAGATGGCACTTAGGCAGATACTCCCTAAGAAGTGGTGGATAGAATACAATGACATGCTTGTATCCCTTGGGCAGACTATATGTAGGCCACAGGGACCAAAATGCGATATATGCCCTATAAGGGATTTTTGTCCAAAGATAGGTGTAAAACAAAAAGGAGTTTGAAGATGGAGAAATTAATAAAATCAAAGGTCATAAAATATCCAGACAGTGTAAATACAGATGTCATCTTCCCTGGAAGATATACCTATGCCCTTATGGAACCAGAGGAGATGGCAAAGCATGCTATGGAAGACCTTGACCCAGATTTCCAAAAAAAGGTAAAAGAGAGGAAAATCATTGTGGCAGGAAGAAACTTTGGCATGGGCTCTTCAAGGGAACAGGCGGTTTTGAGCCTCGTATATGCTGGTATAAAGGCTATAATTGCAAAGTCCTTTGCCAGGATATACTTCAGGAATGCCATAAACAATGGGCTATTAGTTATAGAGCACAAGGAGGCAGCAGATTTTATAGAAGATGGGGATGAGGTAGAGATTGATACACAGGAGAACAAGATAAGGGTAAAGGGAAAGGAATTTACCTTTCCCCAATTACCGAAGGAAGTCTTGAAAATTGTTGAGGCAGGTGGTCTTATAAACTATGTTAAAGAGGAGTTAAGAAAGGAGGAATAAGATGGCGAAGTATAAGATTGCGGTTTTGCCAGGAGATGGTATTGGAAAGGATGTAATGGATGCTGCGATGATAGTACTTGATAAATTAGGCCTTGACGCAGAGTATAAATACGGTGATGTTGGATGGGAGTTCTGGAAAAAAGAGGGAAATCCACTTCCAGATAGAACTATTGAACTTTTGAAGAGTGCTGATGCGTGTCTTTTTGGTGCAATAACATCAAAGCCAAAGGATGATGCGCAAAAGGAACTTGCTAAAGAACTTCAAGGAAAGGGATATACATACTATTCACCCATAGTAAGGCTAAGGCAACTCTTTGATTTATACATAAACTTGAGACCTGCGAAGGCTTATGAGGGAAACCCTCTTGTTATAAAAGGCGGTATTGACCTTGTAATGTTTAGAGAAAACACAGAGGGCATGTATGCAGGCGTAGAATTCTATCCACTACCTGATGATATAAGGGAAGCGTTTCTAAGGCATAGCAAAAATATGCAGGCTTTCAGGGATGTCCCGAATGATGAAATCGCTGTTTCAACAAGAATAACAACCAAAAAAGGGATGACCAGGATAATAAGAGCCGCGTTTGAATATGCAAAAAAACACAATAGAAGGAAGGTAACCTTAGTGGAAAAGCCCAATGTATTGAGAGAAACAGGTGGACTTACAGTAAAGATAGCAAGAGAGATAGCAAAAGAATATCCAGAGATTGAATATGAGGAGGCAAATGTTGACGCTATGGCAATGTGGCTTGTAAAAAAGCCAACAGAATACGATGTACTTGTTGCAGAGAACCTATTTGGGGATATAATCAGTGACCTTGCTTCCCAACTTGTTGGAGGACTCGGATTTGCAGCATCAGGAAACATAGGTGATAACTTTGGTCTCTTTGAGCCAACCCATGGTTCTGCACCAAAGTATGCAGGTCAATACAAGGTAAACCCCATTGCCATGATACTTGCTGTAAAACTCATGCTCCAATATCTATCAGAACATGATATGGCAGAACGCGTTGAGAAGGCTGTTTCTGAAGTTATAAAAGAAGGCAAAGTAAGAACCTATGATATGGGCGGTAATGCATCAACATTGGATGTAGCACGTGCCATAGCAGAGAGGTTATAATATGGGCAAAACCATAGTTCAGAAAATATTAAGTGCGCATACAAAGGATGAGGTTAAGGAAGGAAATATCATATGGCTTGATATAGATGTAAGGAGCGCAAGGGATTTTGGTGGTCCTAATGTAGTAAAACACTACAGAGAACATTATGGCGCAGAAAAAGTTGATGACCCAAAGAAGACCTTTTTTACATTTGACCTTGTTGCACCTGCAAAGACCATAAAGTATGCAATAAATCAGTCAATATGCCGAAAGTTCGCAAGAGAGCAGGGTATAAAGGTATATGATGTAGGATCAGGTATAGGCACGCATGTGCTAATGGAACATGGGCATATACTTCCAGGAAACACAGCGGTAGGAACAGATAGCCATTACAATATAGTGGGTGCCATTGGTGCCTTTGGACAGGGTATGGGGGATGTGGATATAACATTTGTTTTCAAAACAGGTAAGACATGGTTTGAGGTTCCAAAAACCGTTAAAATAAAGATAAAAGGCAAGTTTGAATATCCAACAACTGCGAAGGACCTTACGCTTTATATATTAAAGCACATAAAGACAGACTTTGCCCTTGGAAGAAGCATAGAATTTTACGGTGAGAGTGTTGAGAACTTGCCCCTTTTTGGCAGAATAACGCTTTTATCCATGGTAACAGAGATGGGAGGCATAATTGGATACATACCATTTACAGAAAACACAATAGAAGAGGTAAAAAAGTTCACAGGTGCCTCTGATTTTAATGTGTTCTACGCAGACCAAGATGCAGCGTATGAGAAGGAGATAGAGATAGATGTAGATGGCCTTGAGAGTCAGGTTGCAGCACCACCTCATCCACACAATGTATATCCAGCGAAGGATTTAAAGGATGTAAAAGTTAATATGATTTACATAGGCTCTTGTACAAATGGAAGGGAGGAGGACATAGAGAGTGCATGGAGAATCCTTAAGGGAAAGAAGATAAAAGAAGGTATTGTGTTGTCTATTACCCCAGCAACAAGAAGGGCATACAAAAATCTCATGGAAAAAGGTATTTTGCAAGACCTTTTTGATATGGGTGCTATTATCACAAACCCATCGTGTGCCGGGTGTGCAGAGGGACATCCAGGCATGACAGGTGAAGGGGAGGTATCTTTGAATACATCAAACAGAAACTTCCCTGGAAAACAGGGCAAGGGTAAAACATATTTAACAAGCCCTGAAGTTGCGGCAGCATCAGCAATAACTGGTAGGATAACAGACCCAAGGGAGGTTTTATAATGAAGATAAAAGGCAGAATATTCATTTTAAAGGATAAAAATGGCAATCTTATTAAAGACATAGACACAGATCAGATCTATCATAATATGTATCTTCATATCACCGATATAAAAGAGATGGGAAAGTACTGTCTTGGAAACCTTGAAGGCTATGAAAACTACTCTCTGGTGGCGAAAAAAAACGATATCATCATAGCAGGAAGCAATTTTGGCGCAGGCTCTTCAAGGCAACATGCGGTAGATTGTTTTCGCTCCCTTGGCACAGGTTGCATCATAGCCCCTTCCTTTGGAGCCATATTTAAGAGGAATGCCATAAATTCAGGCTTTTGTATCTTAGAGTGTCCAAAAATAGCAGAATACATAAAAGAAGGCAAAATAAGTCATGGTGAGATCTGTGAACTTGATTTTGAAAACGGTATAATAAAAAAAGAAAATGGAGAAGAACTCTTTTGCATTCCTCCTTCAAAGGTTCAATTAGACATATTAAAGGCAGGAGGACTCTTTGAGTACGGAAAAAGAAAATGATTATTATATAGATGTTGCCTTATCCTTCCTTCGGGAACTTGAAGGCGTTCGTGTTGCAGGCACAGAAGGAGAAAAGAGGGCAAGAGATGTTATAAAGAAATACATTCTAAAAAGCCATTCAGAGCCAGAGGAAGAGGATTTTCAACTTTATATCTCCACAGGCATTTCAGGTAATATATCCGTATGTGGTAAAGAGATAGACGCAAGGCCTTATGGACTTTCTGTTCCATACGAAGAAGAGGGCATCCTCCTTTACTTTGACCACCCAGAGGAGGCATTATCCATAAAAAATAATCTCAGGGGCGTCATCTGTCTTTTCGCAGTAAATCCCAAATATGAAGACATATTAACATTAAAACAAAAAGGGTGTAAAGGGTTCATTGTTGCACACAGGCCCATAAGTAAACTTGCATCTTATCATTTAAGACAAAAGGCAATAAAAGATGATGCCGTTTTGCCCTCATGCGTAATAAGGTATGAAGATGCCGTATCACTTTTAGACTGTGTTGGAAAAAAGATTGTTATGAAGGGAGAGGGAAAAACATTTAAAACAACATCCTACAACATCATAGTAAAGATACCTGGTATAGAAAATACCAAAGAGCAGATTATCATTACAGGACATTATGACACAGTGCCATATTCTCCGGGATTTTCAGACAATGGAGCAGGTGTTGCCACAATGCTCTCTCTTTTATACTATTTTAAAAAACATCCCATTATGCGAGGTCTTACATTCATATTCTTCTCAGGAGAGGAGTGGGGGCTTTTGGGCTCACAAGACTATGTAAAAAGGCATAAAGACACATTAAAGGATATAGTTTTAGGCATTAACCTTGATGTTGGAGGGCCTCCTGTGGGACATTTAATGTCTCGTATAACAGGAAATAATTCCTTATATGAGATGGTGCGTTCTATATTAAAAAATAAAGGTATCTATGCAGAGGTAAAAAAGGGCATATACTCAAGTGATAGCATCCCATTTGCAAAAGAGCATGTCCCTTTTGTAAATCTTTCAAGGGTTGGCGGAAAGTCAACATCGTATATTCATACAGAGGGCGATAGAGGATATTTTTACAGAAAGGAGGGCTTTTTAAGGCATGTCAAATCCGCATTAAGTATAATAGAGTATGTTGGATGCGCCGAACATATCCCATTTGATAGAGGCATAGATGATGATGTAAGAAAAGAGTTAGAGGAATATATAAAGGAGAGGTTTTAGTGGAGATAAGAGAGTTTCAGCATTTAATAAAGGATATATATTACGAAAAGGATGCAAAAAGAGGTACAGATGGGACATTCAGATGGCTATGCGAAGAGGTAGGAGAACTTGCAAAGGCTTTAAGAACAAAGGATAGAGAGAATCTGAGAGAAGAGTTTGCAGATGTCCTTGCATGGACATTCTCCCTTGCCAATCTACTTGATGTTGATATAGAAGATGCCATAAAGAAGTATAAAAATGGGTGTCCAAAATGTGGACACATACCATGTGAATGCAAGGAATAGTGTAGTTTGTGATACTTAGCATTCTTTTGTTAATACTTGAGTTTTCGCATTTTATAAAATAGTGGTTGACATTATGAGGATATGGGTGTAAAATTATTTAGGTATGCGAACTAATGTAAAGGGTATATTTACATTATCGTATTTGGAGCGGAGGGAGAATTTATTTTCTTGAAAATATATGGAGGTGTGTATGCATAATATTATTGTATCCCTACTCATAATGTATGGGAGTATCATAATAACAACCAAACCCATCAAAGGTGTGCCCATAGTGGGTGAGGCAAAGACGGCGAAGATAGAAAAACACAATAAAAGGGCAAAAGCACATCATACAGAGAAAGTGAGGGTAATGCCACTCAGGAAATTCTATATAAAGCACAAAGCAGAATTGAGAGAGGGTATTATAGAGAGATTGGGTGGAACAAAGGGCATAGATACACTGCGCTACTGGGACCCCAGTGCAGACCTTTTTTATGCTAATCAGCCCGATGATTATAATGACTCTCTCTACAATGTACGATTTACTCCAATAAATAGTGGAACTTTACAGGGCGCTGCATTTTACTTTTACAATCTTGTAGGTAGTGGTACTATTCGCATACATGTGTGGTCTTCTGATGGGACCTATCCGCAGAATGAACTTGGGTATGTGGATATATCAACAGACAGTATTATTTCAGATGGTTCTGACCTTACCTATATTGACCTATCATCGTTAAACATCTCTGTGGGTAGTGGTGATTTTCATATTGGCTATTCTCTTTTATCAGGTGTTGATACCCTTGCTCTCTTAGGAGATACGACAACGGATACAGAGGTCAGGTCATATGATATGTATGATGGAAGTTGGGAAGAATCAACATGGATTTCAAGTGGTTGGACATGGGCTATTGATGCTTATGTTAACACCAGTGGAGGAGGTGGAGATTCCGTTAATCTTAAGCCATATACCCCAACGGGATGGTATTCGTCATTGGTTATATCCAATAGTCCTGATGATACGACGCAAGCACCACCTGGCAATTTTTCAACAGCAGCAGGAGATACCCAATATGTTCACTGGGCGGTTGTAAATGAAGGCCCTGATTCAATACCAAGTACTGATACTGTTTATTATTATCTTTATAGGGAAGATAGTGCCATAGCAGGCTGGAAGACAGGAGGACTTGCAGCAAATACCTATGTGTATGCATCAGGTACTAATGCCTATCCTATCCACGAGAGTACAGATGGGACATACACATATAAGATTACCGCAGACCCTAATAATACTATAAGTG
>CAJXJZ010000048.1 GCA_913055745.1 uncultured bacterium
GGTTATGATGTCTATCTTATAAAGACAACGCCAGTTCATTTACTTTCACCTAATGGTGGAGAGCGTTTGATTGGTAATTTAACCTATAACATTGTCTGGAAATGTGATAATACATCTCGTGTAAACTACTATAGACTACTTTTATCCACAGATCGTGGTATAACATATCCTGATACAATTGCAACAAATATTCCGAAGGGTGATACATCTTATACATGGACAGTACTTGATGCAATAAATTCTACATCATGCAAAGTGAAGATAGAGGCATTGGATTCAAACAATAATGTGCTTGCTTATGATGAAAGTGATAGCGTCTTCTCCATTGCGCCAATTATTTCTATTCATTTACTTTCTCCCAATGGTGGAGAGGATGTTCGTGGGTCAACCTATAACATTGTCTGGCAATGTGATAATACATCTTTGGTGAACTACTATAGGCTCCTTTTATCCACAGATGGTGGCATGACATATCCTGACACCATTGCAACAAATATTCCAAACACTGATACATCATATTCATGGACAATACCTTATACAATAAATTCTTCATCATGCAAGGTAAAGGTACAGGCATTGGATTCAATCGATAATGTGCTTGTAGAAGACGAAAGTGATAGTGTCTTCACTATACAACCAGCCAGTGTAGAAGAGAGACCTCGCCTGCCCAGGTCTTTTGCCATAAAAGAGGCATCCAATCCTATAACAGGTTATACTATAATCTATTATCAATTACCACACAAGAGCAGAGTTTCATTAAAGATTTACAATGCGGCAGGCAGATTGGTAAATGATCTCGTAGAAGGAGAAAAGAAAGCAGGATATTATTCTATAAGATGGGATGCAAGAGGTATAAAGAGCGGTATTTACTTTATAGAGTTTAGGGCTGATAATTACAAAGATACAAGGAAGATAGTGGTAAGGTAAAAAATTAGCACTTTGCCATATAAAAAATGCGGTGCATAAAGCACCGCATTTTTATTTTTAACTCGGCGAGTAGTTGGAACAACACAAAAAATACATTAAACTATTCTTATGCGAAACCTAAGAGTAGGTATAGGACAGATAATAACAAGACTTGGAGACATAAAAGGGAATAGGGAACGGATTTTGAGATTTATTGAAAAGGGCACAAAAGAGGATGTGGATGTTATTGTGTTCCCAGAACTCTCCACACTTGGCTTTGGCTCTGGCGATATATACCTTGATAAAATCAATGAGAACCTAAAACTCGTAGAAGAACTCATTGAACTATCAAAAAAGATAAAGCCTTATCTTATCATAGGCTTTGTTGATAGAGACGAAAGAGGGTTCTTTTATAATGCAGCAGGCCTCATAGGGAATGGAAAACTCATAGGTGTACATAGAAAACTTCAACTCGTAAACTACAGGCTATTTGATGAAAAGCGGTATTTCGCGCCAGGGACCAGGGCACAGGTCTTTAATGCGCCATGGGGAAAGACAGGGATTCTTATATGTGAAGATGTCTGGTTTCCAGAACCTGCAAGAATACTTGCATTTCGTGGCGCTGAAGTGATCTTTGTGCTCTCTGCCTCACCATTTGACAGGGAAAAGCCTGAGGTATGGAAAACATTTTTAACATCAAGGGTGTATGACAATATCCTTCCCATAATAATGGTCAATCAGGCAGGTGTTCAGGATGGTGTAACTTACTGGGGTGGAAGCATGGTATTTGACGCATCTGGCAACCTTTTACACCAGGCGAAACTCTTAGAAGAGGAGTTTTCTGTGGCAGAGGTTAATCTTGAACTCTCAAAGGTATTAAGGAGGCGGGATATAAGGCTAAGGGAAACCCGTTTTGAGGTTATAGAAGAACTTTTAAACGCATACAAAGAGATGCAAAAATGATAGACATACATCTTTCAAAAAAAGAAGTCAGTCTTTACACGAATATAATAATAAACTCCATAAAAACAAGGATAGACAAAATAAAGGCAAAGGGCGGTGTTGTAGCACTGTCCGGTGGCATTGACTCATCATTGGTTGCTGTGCTCGCAAAAAAGGCACTTGGGGATAGGGTATTGGCTCTCATTATGCCAGAAGAAGGCGTATCCCCTGATACCGATACCAATCACGCAAAAGAAATAGTAAGGCGTTTTAATATACCACATAGAGAGATACCCATCAACGGGGCAATAGATTGGTTTTTCAATATCTTTCCAGAAAAAGAACTCTCTAAAAGGGAAGTAAAACTCGCCCTCCTTAATGTAAAGCCCAAGATACGCATGATAATTAACTACCTCTACGCCAATTTAGAAAACCGCATTGTAATAGGTACAACCAATAAAACAGAACTTTTGCTTGGATATGGAACAAAGTACGGAGACCTTGCTGCTGATATATACCCTATTGCGGACCTTTATAAAACCCAGGTATGGCAACTTGCTGAATTTGTTGGTATACCAACAGAAATTGTTAAAAAGAAACCAACAGCAGGCCTCTGGAAGGGACAAACAGATGAAGAAGAATTGGGTCATACCTATGAAGAAATAGACAAAATACTATACACCCTCGTTGAGATGGAATTTTCTGTAAAAGAAGCAAGCGAATACTTAGGCATGCCCGCATCTGTCATTGAAGATATTTTCAAAAGGGTAAAACTCTCAGAACACAAGAGAAAAACGCCCACAATAACAAGGCTATCAAGAATGTGTCTTGATAAAGACTGGAGATATCCAGTGGAGAGGTACTGATGAAAAAATATGCACTACTTTCTGTTTGGGATAAAAAAGGCATTTTGGATTTTGCAAAAGTCCTCCAGGAATTGGGATATCATCTAATAGCAACGGGCAAAACGGCATCCTTTTTAAAAGATAGTGGAATAAACTGCACAGAGGTATCCGATTTCACACAATTTCCTGAAATACTTGAGGGACGCGTAAAAACCCTTCATCCCAAGATTTTCGGCGGTGTACTTGCAAGGTCTCATAAAAGAGAAGACATGAAAACCATTGAGAATTATGGCATACCAAAAATAGAGATTGTTGTCCTCAACTTTTATCCCTTTGAAGAGAAAAAGGACGAAATAAAAGATATTGATAGACTCATTGAATATATAGACATAGGAGGACCATCACTTGCAAGAGCGGCAGCAAAAAACTTTAAAGATGTCGTAGTAATAACAGACCCTGAGGATTATGAACCTATCATTAAAGAACTGAAAGATAATGGCAAAGTCACAGAAGATAGGCGTAAAAAATTGGCAATAAAGGCTTTTAAAAAAACAGCATTATACGACGCCATTATATCAGAACACCTTGAAACATATACAGAAGACAAAAATACCTTCCCTGAAATCCTTATCCTTCCACTTAAAAAAGAACAAGAACTCAGGTATGGAGAAAACCCCCATCAAAAGGCTTCTTTATATAAAGACTCAAGACATTCAAAAGAAATTCCTTTTGAATTACTCATAGGCAAGGCACTCTCATACAATAACATAGTTGACATGTACTCAGCATACAGCCTCGTAATGGAGTTTGATGGACCCGGGTGCGTCATTGTAAAGCATACAAATCCCATAGGAGCCTCTATTGGCTTTAATTTAATAGAGGCTTATGAAAATGCACTCTCCTCGGATACGCAATCTGCCTTTGGAGGCATTGTTGCATTTAATGAAAAAGTTGACATAGACCTTGCCAACCGTTTAAACGAAAGATTTTACGAGGTAATAATTGCACCAGATTATACAGATGATGCCCTCTCTAAATTAAAGATTAAAAAGAAAAGACGCATAGTAAGGGCAAAAAACTTAAAAAGAGCACCGTTTGAAATAAAAAACGCCTTTGATAGATTCCTTGTACAGGAACCGGATGAAATCCCTGTTTTAGATAACACATCTTTAAAAATAATACCAAAAGGCAAGAAGATTAACACACTTTTAATGGAAGACCTCGTCTTTGCATTTAAAGTTGTAAAATATGTCAAATCCAATGCCATTGTAATTGTGAAAGACAAGATGACAGTAGGCATTGGAGCAGGACAGATGAGCAGGGTCAAATCCGTTTCTCTTGCATTAAGGCAGGCAGGCCCCAGGGCAGAGGGTGCAGTCCTTGCATCCGATGGGTTCTTTCCTTTTCCAGATTCCATAGAACTTGCAGCAAGGTACGGTATTAAAGCGATTATACAGCCTGGTGGGTCAATAAGGGACAATGAGGTCATAGAGGCGGCAAAAAGGGCAGGCATAACAATGGTGCTCACAGGCATAAGGCATTTTAAGCACTAAGATGGGCATTTTAGAGGGAATAATCATAGGTATTCTCGCTGGGATATTTGCTGGTTTATTTGGGATTGGTGGTGGTACAGTCATTATTCCCTTATTGGTCCTTGTATATGGGATGAACGAACACCTGGCACAGGGCACATCCCTTGTTGCACTTTTGCTTCCTGTTGGTCTCCTTGCCACCCTTGAATACTACAAAAACGGCAATGCAGATATAAAGTTGGGTCTTTTAATAGGACTTGGGCTATTTATAGGCGGGTATATAGGAGCATACATAGCGAATAAATTAAGCGACCCTATTCTAAGAAAACTCTTTGCCATATTTCTTGTTTTTGTTTCCTTAAAAATGTTTTTCAAACAATGAAGATCCTATCCATAGAAACATCTTCTCCATATTCAGGCGTAAGTTTACTTGAAAACGATATGCCGCTTATATCCTTGATAAATCATAAACCGTTCCGCCATGTCGAAGAATTACCATTACTTGTGGAGAATGTACTCTCTTATACTCAAATAACCCTTAAAGACCTATCCTTTATTGCAATATCAGAAGGACCTGGCTTTTTCACAGGGCTTAGGGCTGGAATGTCCTATGCGAGAGCCCTTGCGTTTTCCTTAGAGATTCCCCTCCTTCCTATTCCTACAATGGAGGTAATTTACGCAGAATATGGCCTCTTAAATGTTGAACTCTGCTTAAGATTAAAAGGAGATAAGGTATTCTACCTGAGATTTGAACAGGGAAAGGCAAAAGGCAAGGTGCGCCTTTTAAGCCTTCAAGATATAGAAACAGTGTACCCTCTTATTATAAAAGAGGATGCCATTCCACCTCATCTCGTTGGTATCCTTGCCTATAAAAAGTACATAAAAGGCAATAAGAAAATACCCAATTTAGAAGAAATTGAACCATTATATGTCCAGGCACCCGAGGTTAAGAAGCCAAAGAAGAACAAAAAACTTTGATATAAGAACAACATGTGAGCAACACATTGAGGGAAGGCTCATAGGCGCTTCCCTCATGGTTATCGGTGCAATCTTAATAAGCATAGGATAATCAAAAGTCTATTTTCATGTTGAGATAAACCTCCCGCATCTTATCAAGTCCAGGGAAGAATGTGAAGTTTTTGTAATCGTATAAAAATGCGCCTAAGGTGAAACGTACACAATCATAGGGACTATACTCCACCTCTGGCATGTAGGCATAGAAGAATGTATCCTCTATGTTCTTATGCAATGCGAAAAGTCCACTTATTGGTGTAATCTTGAGTTTATCATTAAAGAGTTTTTTCTCCAATCTCCCTACAAGATAGTTTTTCACACTATCTCCATACTCATGCAAAAAACCATGCACATATTGCATGTTCAAGTAAAAGTCATGCTTAAAGTTATAGTCTCCTCCTACAACAAACTTAAAAAACGGGTCATTTAATACTGTATCGTTTTCCCTCACCATGCCACTATATGTAGGATATGTAAGTTCTGTGATAAATTCATCTGGCAAGTATAACCCGCCTTCACCCCAGAAGCCAATGCCATATATGGAAGTAGAAAAATCTGCGCCAATTACCTGCGATCTTGCATATGAAAGCATGCTACTTAAATGCATATCACCCATTGTATCTATGGGAACAAGGGATATGTTTTTGGCAAATGGAAGACCTAATACGCCATTGAAATAAGAAAGTGAAAGATCTACACCCTTTATCGTGGTATTGAATTTTACACCCAACTCAGCACCATCTTTTATGTTGTTATCTGGCACATTTAAAAATACATCCGATTTTACAATATTTACTCCCTGAGATGTGAACATAGGCTGATTTAAAAACATATTTTGTATATCCCCTCTTGGCAATATATCCCATCTAAACCTCGGCACAAGATCACCCTCTATGGAAAAGTTATCACTAAAGTATGAGAGTTTTAAAGCGACTATGCCATCCTTTTTTCCAAAATCCAGTATATCCTCAAAATTGTAAGGGCTCAAATTGCTTGTGGGATTGATCTTATCTGCTGTACCCCACGAAATTATCTGTTTTCCTATCTTAAGGTCAACATTCTCTGCGGGAAAATCGTAAACATCAAAATACGCCTCCCTTATATCCCAAAATAGGCCATTCCTTTTCTGAAGGTCTAAAAGTGTCAGCGAAAGAGGCGTTCCAAAATCGCTTACCCTGAGTTCACCGAAAAACCTCAAGTGTTCTGATGGTGTAGATTCAAGGTCTAAAAGTAATTTGCCTTCATTCCACGAAAGGCTCAAACTATCCTTTGTGTTTATCCTTTCTTTTAGCATAAATGAGCCTGTTAGACTTGTATCTTTTGCAAATAGCATGGAAAAACTCAGAAAAACTATAAATAAAGCCCCTCTTTTCATTGTTCACCTCCTAAGATACCTTCTTGTAAATACCTTCTCTGGAATATTTATATCAAGTTCCAGGTTCTTTATATCCATCTTAGTTTGATGCTTCTTTTTTAAATCCTTCATAATAAGTAATGTGGGAACATAATATTCTTTGATCTTTTTGATATTTTTCTCTTCCAACACCTTCCATAGAGTGCCACTTTTGTCATAAAACTCAATCTTCAAAGGTATGTAATGCTTTTTATCAACATGCATTATAAGATGATGATACGCACTGTTGGATTTAGGCAAAAGTTTCAATACCCATACGCTATCGTTCTGAGATAGAAGCTTGGCTCTATACTTCTTTGAGTATTCCATGGTTGAAAGTTCATCGTATGTAAAGTCTGTTCCTGCAAAATTGGTATTTTTGACCGATGTTGCTATGCGTCTCACCTTACGGAATGATGGAAGGTAAATATACATTACATCATTGGGAAGAGACAAAAAGGCAATCTTTCTTATGCTCGCAGGTTCTGTGAACTTTAAGAGCCTCCTGTTGCCATTTGCCTCATAGGTTATCCCTTTTCTTTTCTCTATATTACCTGATGCATCCTTAAGTTCCATGCAGAATGTAGCCTTCTTTGTTTTTGGCGCATTGAACGTTGAGTCCACCTTCTTTATTATCACATTACCGTCCATTGCCTTTGTGGCGATTAGTATACACATTACTTTGCCCAATATACCCATTATACACCTCCTTGTTTTGCCTTAAAAATCTTATTAAAAGGGCCTTTAAGGAATAAAATGAGACCTGGTAAGAATGTAAGGCTTAAAGTAGCACTTGTTAACATGGTAAGAAAGAGTAGCCATCCAAAGTTCCTTATAGGTATTAATGTGCCAAAGACAGCTACAAGAAAACCAAGCCCTACTGTAAATGCATTTACAAGTATCGCATGTCCTTTTTCTATCATGGTTCTTCTTATCCCCTCTTCAAGGCTAAGCCCATCCAAAACCCTCCTTTTCAAGTGGGATATAAAGTGTATGCTATAGTCTACACCAATACCTATGGCAACAGATGCGACAAGCATAGTCCCTGCGTCAAGATTAACACCCAAAAGCCCCATAATCCCAAAGTTTATCGAAATTACAAGGATTATCGTAAATACCGCCACAAGGCCTCCCCAAATAGAGCCGCTATCAAGCCAGACGAGAATGAAAACAACAAAAAGCGCAATAAGCATACTCCTTATCTGACTTCTATAAATACTTTTGCTTAGCTCTTCATATACGGGCAAAATACCTGAATAAACGGGTTCTATCTTTAGACTGCTACCTTTTTCCACCACTTCTGAAGGCACATAAACATTTTTCTTGAAAAATGTATAAATATCGCCTTTTATATCCTTAAGTAGGGCATGCTGAGCGTTTTCATCCGCCTTCATACAAGATAAAACCTTATGTAATACAACATCTATCTTCTTATCCCTTATAAATGCATCCTTCGCTGAGATAATGCCATCTTTAATATCCTCAACTATTTCTGGGTCATCCTTCCTTATATCCGAAGGTATTATGTTAAAGATATATGCCTCAAGTTTTAATGTATCTATGCTGTCTATAACAAATGGCAAGAGGTGTCTTATTTGATCATCTGAAACCTTTATATCATTAGATGAGAAAACACCTTTAATTTTGTGCGTGAGTTCATCTACATCTTTTAAATTAATAACATACTGCTTCTTTAAAGACCAAAGAAGTATATCTTTTATTTTGGATGTATCTAGCTTAATGCCTCTAAATGCGGCATCCTGCATGATGCGCCAGGATGTTTGAGATGCAAGATAATCATATAAAGGGCTGTTTAAAGGAATAGTGTCCATATAGACAAGAGCAAGACTCCTATGTAATCTCTTATCAAAATACTCTTTTACAGGTTTATATGCACTTTGAAGGGCATTGGCACTTATAATACCCTCTTTATAATCACTTTCTACAAGTTGTTTTAAAACAGGCCTTCCCTCAAGCATAAAACCAAGATTTTGAACCTCTCCTTTTGTTTCAGGTATTGCCCTATATCCAAAAGCACTCTCATTTAAGTTCATAATAAGGTCAGCGTAGGAGTTTGGGAATCCTATATCATGCCTTGTCCTCATAAACTTCTCAAAATCTATCATCTCTTGCAATACCCCGGGGTTTTGAAGGTCACCCTTTATGAGTATGTACACAGGTATATCACCCTTAAAGTTCTTCCTTAAAAAGGTCGCCGATCTTCTAATTTCACTACTTTTAGGAAAATAATACATAAGGTTCGAAGATGTTTTCAATCTTAAAAATCCTAAAATACCCAACAATATTATTAAAATAGCAACAAAGACGGATAAAAACTCCCTCTTTGCAATAAACTCAAATAGATGCTCCATTATTCTTTCATACCAAATAGAACGAAAATCAGCCTTATTTTCCACATCCACCTTGTAGTTTATTTTATAGAGCATTGCGGGAATGAAGATTATGGATAAAATTATGGCAAATGCCACCCCAAGCCCTGTGAATATACCAAAATGCGTGATACTCACTATATAACTCCCTAAGAATGAGAAAAACGCAGTCATGGTTGTAAGACCTGCAAGCAATACAGGGACAAAGACCTCTTTTTGCGAGACTTTTATCGCCTTTGTTTTTGATAAACCACCTCTTATGTGCCGTGCATAGGTAGATAGCATATGTATCCCATAGGCTGTGCCAATGGCTATAAGTAAAACAGGCATAGTATTTGATACCACAGAAAGCGGTACATGGAGATACCCCATAAGTCCAATACTCCATATACTTGCTGTAATAACCACCAAAAGGGGCAAAAAAACGCCGTATGTATTTCTCATTCCAGCATACAAAACAAAAACAACTATTAAGACTACTATGGGAACCAATTTAATCATATCATTCATAATGGACGAATTGATACTTTTTAGGACCATAGGCGTTCCACTAAAATAGAGTTTTACAGGAATATTGGAAGATGATACAATGCTTTTTGCCTTTTTCTTTATCATACTCCCCACATAGACTTTTTCCGCATCCTTTGTAAGGCGAATGACAAATAGGGCAACACGCCCATCCTCTGATATTATCCTTCCCCTGTACATATCCTTTGAGAGGATGTATTTCTTTAATTTTTGTATGGAAAGAGCGTCCTTCGGAAGATTATATCTGTCAACCAAGTTGTCTATTTGAATGCTACCTTCTGTGCCTTTTATATCAAGTATGTTCATAAGGCTTGTTATACTTGATACGCCCTTTATTGCCTCAAAACTATCCTGAAGTTCTGAAAGCAACTTAAATCCAGCATATGTAAATATACTGTCTGATTCTATTCCTACTAATGCAACATCTTTACCGCCAAATTTACTACTTACATAATTAAGCGATTTTACCTCTTTGGCATCCTTTTTTAGCCATTTCGTCATGTCAGATTCAACCTTGATAAACCTAAACCCATAAAGCATTATCAGAGTTATAACACCTACCAATAATATGATTACATTCCTATTCTTCTCTGTCCAGTTTTCCATTCTCTCATCTCCTTTTAGACTTTTAGACTTTTATCGTATTCTGGTCTAAAAATAGAAAAAATATATTGTTCATACCGCAATGCCATAAAAAAGCATATCCAAAAATGTCTTAACTGCATATTCAAGGTCTATTTTTCTATCATCTAAGGCAAAGGATTGCCCAAGCACAACAGGATATTCCAGTCCCCTTATGCCCTTAAGCAGAAGAAAGGCATAGTATTCAGTATCAATAGGCTTAAACTCACCATTTTTTATCCCCTCATCTAAGATGTTTTTTAACATAGTTAAATCAAAATCATCAAACCTTTTTCTCTCTTTTTCTATAAACTCAATGTTTTTATAGAATTCATCCTTTATCGTTTTATAATATAACCCAACCTCATAAAGGAATTTAAACCGTGCTGTGGCATATAGTCTCAACTTATCCTTAGCATTTTTCCCTTTTTTCACAGCATCTTCAAGGATATTTCGCAACTTCTCGCCCTCTATTTCAATAATTTCTCTTAAAATATCCTCCTTGGATTTAAAATAGTAATACAGGGTTGCCTTTCCCATCCTTGTTGCCTTTGCAATATCCTCCATCGTGGTCTTTTTAAAACCAAATCTTGCAATAAGTTCTTTTGCCTTTTTTAATATCAGTTCCTTTTTACTCATAGACTTTTTAACCTGTTTGTTCTAATATTTTATTACACCGTATATGAACTGTCAAGAGGTAGTGAATATATCCAATTTCCATAAGCGACCTAAACCTATAAAACCAGTATCGTACTGACTCATTATTTAGGAGAGTATCTTAAAGGCGTGCGGAGGCCGTATTTCCTCAAAAATAAATCTATTTGAAATTAATGTTGAGATCGTATGTTTAAACATACCTTATACCCTCCTCCTTGATTTCCTTTTGTATGCCTTATATAACTCCTCTTGTAGCCTCTCTATCTCTTGGGATA
>CAJXJZ010000049.1 GCA_913055745.1 uncultured bacterium
CAATCTTTTTTTGTTTATCTGTGGGTTTAAATTGCATTATATCTTCAAAGAATCTCTCTATGGCCTCTCTTATAGGATCATGCCTTAATTCTTCCTTTGTAAGCTTTTTACTCATATTAGCAACCTCCTATTTATACGCATTTTTCCTCGTAATGTCAATGCGTTCTTCTCTTTCTTTTAAGTTCTAAATTGATAATCTTTGCCGCTCTTTCAAGTGCCTTATCTACAGGTAAAACGCCCCGTAGCGCATACTCAAGGCCCTCTGTAGAGAGGTACCTTCTACCTGTGAACCAAGCAGGATTGCTTGGTTCAAAATCACAATACGCGACTTGTTCCATCGCCTCTTTCATTCCAGGCACCTTTTTGAAAAATTCCTTCATCTTGGGCTGGGAGAAAGCACTCTTGGTAAGTGGCAGATAGCCTGTATGCACCGACCAGTACGCTTGATTTTCAGGCCTTAGGAAAAACTTTAAAAACTCTATTGCATTTCTCCTTTGCCAATCAGGAACATTCTTGTAGAGTGCAACATTTGTACCAGAGACAATCACCGTGCTATCTTTGGTTTCTCCATCCATAGGAATCCTTGCCACTCCAAGGTCAAAATCTATTTTATCCTTCATGAAACTGTAGGACACTATTGTTCCCCAAACCATGGCTACTTTGCCTGCAGCGAAATCATCCTGATGTTTATAACCTGTTGTTATATAGGCACAACTATCTTTATAAACAAGATCGTATAAATACTTGAGTGCCTCAACACCCGCCTTAGAATCAAATACAGCAGAGTCACCCTCTATTAGCCTGCCACCTTTTTGATAAAGCAGTGTAGCAAACATCCATACATCTATCACATAGGCTGTACCATAGATATCGGGCTTTCCATCACCATCCTTGTCTATGGTCAATTTCTTTGCAACCTCTCTAAATTCCTGCCATGTTCTTGGAAATGAATCTATCCCATATTCTCGGAAGAGGTCCTTGTTATAGTAATAAACAGGCACACTCTTATTAAATGGAAATGTAATAAGTTTTCCATTCCATGTATTGTCTTTAATAAGGGGTGGGAAAATATCATTTATGATACTATCAGGTATCATAAACCTGTAATTTTCAATAGGCACTATTTTTCCAGCATCCATGAGTTCTGAAGTCCAGGACTCATAAACCTGTGAAATAGTTGGAGGTCTTGATGATGCCACAGCACCCATGATCTTTTGGGATAAGGTAGCATAGTTTCCCAGGTTAACCTGCATGATCTTCAAGGAATCGGATACATTTGAGTTATATTCATCAACAAGGTGTAAAAGGGTTTCACCAAGAGGACCACCCATAGCGTGCCAGAAAACGGTTTTATTGGTATTTTTTGGGCCACATCCTGTAATAAGTAAAGATAATACGAGTATATTAGTGGCTATCCTTCTCATTTTCTTTACCCTTTTTATGCGGACCAAGAGGCATACTGTATGTAAGAGCATATCTCAAATTAGCGCCCTTATTGTTGAAACTATAGATCTTGCTGTCATCTGACACATCTAATCTGAAATTACTTATATGGAACCCTGCCCCATAGGTAATACCCTTTCTTGCCCCATCTTCATCAAGGAAATAGCCAACACGCAGGCTCAACATATTATAAAAGGTATATTCAAAACCAGCATGTTTCCATGCCTCATCAAAAACATATTTAAATCCACGGTCACTATAATCCCTTGTAATACCAACAAGGACTTTGTTAATGTCAAAGGCTAAAGTAAAAGTATTATAGGGAATCTTTACCTTAAAAGCAAGTCCATTCCTCATAAGATAAGGTAGCGGGTCTCTTTCATCAGTGGAAGAGGAATATTTAATACCAGGCCCAAAATTATCCAATTGCAAGCCATAGGTAAGTTTCATATTCAACCATTTATTGTTTGAATACTGCATCTTTTTATCCAAAATCGTATAGAGCATTGAGCCTCCTACGGCAAATGAAGAGCCTTTTCCTCCACCTTCTACGCCAGTGGCTTTACGCAAGATTTCAGTAGGTGCTAAGAAAGAATAAATAAACTTCACATTACCACCGACATTGAGGCGTGGATTTACATTATAGGCATAGGCAAGGTTTACTGCAACATCGTATGGCCTCCACTCACCATAATACTCCCCATCAGGTCCATATCCCTGAAATACGCCGTAGGTTGCATATGTGATAGATATGCCTGCAGCACCAACAGGCAGTGGCCTTACCAAACCTATATACTCATAATACATATCAGGTGCAAGGCCACGAAGCCACGGCGAATGCATAAGTGTAATTTCAAAATCTTTTTTCTGTGCAATTGCCGACGGATTATAATAAAGCGCTGTAGCATCGTCTGAAAGAGCGCAAAATGCCCCACCCAAGGATGTAGCCTTTGCCCCAGGGTATATCAGTAGAAAAACAGCCCCTGCATCAAAAGCAGATGCATGTAAAATACCGACCAACATAACAAAGCCTATAAGTTTTAGTCCAAATCTTCTCATTTTTTAACCCCCTTAACTTTATGTAATAATTAAAGTCTAACGGAAAACTTAAAGATATTCAAGAATTTTACGATTTTTTTGCCCTTTTTAGTTTTTCTTCAAGTTCGTCAATGTTCTCAACCAGCAACTTTCTTGGTTTTGAACCATCGGCTGGTCCTACAATCTCAAGTTGTTCTAATTGGTCAATGATCCTTGCCGCCCTTGCAAACCCTATTTTGAGTTTTCTCTGAAGGAGCGTAGCAGATGCCTTGCCATCATAGTACACTGTTTTTGCCGCCTCTTCCAGCATATCATCAAACTCGCCCTCTATTGGCCCTTGTGAGGTCTCATCATGCACAAGGTCCATAGGAAATTCAAACATCTCTTCAATGGGCTCATAATATCCCTCCCTCACTTCGCGGATTATATCCATAGCCCCATTGTAATCTATCTGTGCCTCTTTTTCTATATGTTCTGCAACATGCCCTGCAAGTTCTTCAAGCCCAGGCTCATCAAGCCTAACAAAGGGCATTATAAGTCCATTTGTAACCACCCAATCTGCAATAGCATTCGCCTTCTTTCCAAAGTATTCTGACAATTTTGAAGAAAGGTATTTCTTACTCAGTATTCGTGCTATTTTCTGCGTCTCATCCTCTGAAATAAAGGGACCATGCAGTCTCACAGGTTCAGAAGACCCAGGAGGAATAAAGAGCATATCACCTTTTCCAAGGAGTTTTTCTGCGCCTATCTCATCAAGTATGGTTCTTGAATCTATCCTCGACGCCACCTTAAAACTTATTCTAACAGGAAAATTCGCCTTAATGGTACCTGTTATCACATCAACAGAGGGCCTCTGCGTGGCCACTACAAGATGGATACCAACCGCCCTTGCCATCTGTGCAAGCCTCGCAAGCGGCTCCTCTATCTGCTTTCCAAGGGTTAGCATTAAATCTGCGAATTCATCTATGATAATTACTATATAAGGTAAAGTGGGCTCTCCCTTTTTCTTTGCCTTTCTATTGTGGCTTTCTATGTCCTTTACTCCATCCCTTGCAAAATGCTTATACCGAAAGTCCATCCAATCCACTGCACGTTTTAATACCTCACCTGCAACCTTTCTATCTTTCACAACAGGTAGCAAAAGATGTGGAATGCCATCGTAAAAAGAAAGTTCAATCCTCTTTGGGTCTATCATTAAAAAACGTACATCAAGAGGAGATGCCCTAAACAATATACTTGTAATTATGGTATTTATGGAGACAGACTTACCACTACCAGTGGCTCCTGCAATAAGTAAATGAGGCATCTTTGCAAGGTCGGCGTAAAAGGCATAACCTGCTGTATCTACACCAAGGGCAAAGGCTAATTTTGATTTTAAGTCCTTAAACTCCTGTGTAGAAACGAGTTCTGATAGATAAACTGTTTTCCTCTTTTTGTTAGGAACCTCTATACCTATAAGACCCTTCCCTGGAAGGGGTGCCACTATCCTTATCTTCTCAACCTTCATTCTCAAAGCAAGGTCATCTGAGAGTGCTACCACCTTGGATAACTTAATGCCTGGTGCAGGTTCAAACTCATACCTTGTAACAACAGGTCCTGGATAGTAATCCACTACCCTACCCCTTACCTTAAATTCAGCGAGTTTTTGTTCAATAAGGCGTGCCTTCTCTTCAAGTTCCTTCCCATCAACCTCGGTATCAAGTAAGGGCGGCCTGTGGAGAAGGCCCAATAATGCCTCATGAGAGACATCAAATCCAGGGGGAGGTAGTTTTTCATCCTGAACATCTACAAGTTCTTTACTTTCTTTTGTTTCTTTTGCTTTAGATCCTATATCCTGAGAGGGCTCTTTTTTATCTTTTATGTCGTTCTCCCTCTTTCTCCGCCGCTTTTTTTGAACCTTCTTAGATTCAATTTCATAACTAAATGTATCTTCCTGTACATTATCCTTTTTTTCATTTTCACCATTTCTATCATTGTTTTTTATGTGCTTTTCATTTTTCGTTCCTCTATTAACAAGCATTTTTCTCACTATATCATGAAAACCAGGGTACAGAGATAGTAGAGCGAATATAAAAGAAAGGGTATAAAGCCCACCTTTGCCAAACCATCTTGTTAAAAAATGTGCAAGTTCACTACAGAGATGTCCTTTTAACTTGTCTGGAAAGAGCGCACTTACAAAAAACAAAAACATAAATATGGAACCTATCCTGAAAAGATGTGATTTTTTCATGTGGAAAAAGAGTATAACCGAAAGGACTATGATAAAAGTAATAACAAGAAAGTATGCAAGAATAATGCCAAGGGAAGAGAGCAAAAGATGCGATACCTTATACCCAACAACTCCACCTGGATTAAATCTGGGGTCTGTGTTTGAAAAGGTTATAAGAGAAAGGAATGTGATAATAAAGACACCAAGCGCAAACCCCACACCGAGTTTAAATAAAAATCGCTGGTTCTCAACCTCGGATAGATATCCCAGGAGGATAAGCAATAAAACAGCCAGTAGAAATAATATGCCACCTACCATAAAATTATTTTACTCTTAAACAGAAAGCCTATCAAGAAATGCCTTGTCCTTTCTCCAATTCTTGTGTACCTTTACCCAGAGTTCAAGAAAGACCTTTCTTCCCAAGAACTCTTCAATCTCATGCCTTGCATAAGTACCCAACTTCTTTATTTTAAGCCCCCCTTTCCCTATGATTATGGGTTTTTGACTCTCTTTTTCCACATATATTATAACCCTGATATAATCAACATTGCCATGCCTTTCGTCATTTTCAACAAACTCATCAACCACCACAGCGGAAATATACGGGATCTCCTCCCCATAAAGGCTATATATCTTCTCACGAATGATCTCTTCTACCATAAACCGCTCATTCTTATCCGTTGTTACATTCTCTGGGTAATAGAACTCACCTTCTGGTAAATACTTAATTATACTTTGTAAAAGTTCATTCACATTTATGTTTGAGGTTACACTTAATGGAAAAATCTCCCTGAAAGGATAAAGGTTTTTGTATGTGTCTATTAAGGGCAAAAGCACTTTCTTTTCTACAAGGTCTACTTTGTTAATAGCGCATATAACAGGTTTTTTATAATTCTTTAAAAGTTCAAGGGCATATTTATCAAGTTCATCAGGACCAAATGGGTCTGTCATAAAAAGCACTAAATCTGCATCATCAAGAGAGCTTACTGCATTTTTTATCATTTTTTTGTGCAACTCGTTCTTTGCTCTGGAAATTATACCAGGGGTATCCAAAAACAGTAATTGTGCATTCTTCAATGTTAAGACGCCCAAAATCCGGTGCCGCGTAGTCTGTGGTTTTTTAGACATCGCTGCGATTTTAACTCCTATCAACCTATTTAACAAGGTTGATTTTCCTACATTGGGCTTGCCAATAATACTTATATATCCTGCTTTTTTAGAAACTGTACCTTGCTCCAATGGTAAACCTCCTTACTGCAAAAAATTTAGATAAATCTTCAATTTCACCAATATTTAATATGTTATGTATCCAGAAAAACTGAATGGTCTTGATATTGTATTTCAATTTGCCACCTATATTATATGCTTTTCCATTTTTGTCCTGTACTTTATAGACTTCAATGTACGGGTTATAACTAAGTCCCTTCAACAAAAATACATGTAGTATTGCCTTTCCCTTAGATATGCCCTTGTTTTGAAAATGATTATTACCAAACAACCTAAAATGGTTTACAAGTATATCTATGTGCTTTGTTTTAAAAGAGAGATTCAATTTAAGACTTTTTTCAAATATAGTGTCAGGTATGCTATAAGTTAAATCAACCAAAAGGGGCTCCTTATCCATCAAGAGATGAAATCTCTTTTCCATAACGGATAAAACCGAATCATAGGTTATACTGTCTGGATAAAGGTATGAGAAGATATCAGGTGTTTTAAGATCATAACCATAATGGGCATCAATGTACAACCCATTTATAAGCAATAGTTTTAAAGTAAATTCTGGTATCCACTTACTTGAAAGACCAAGTAAAACAGACTTCCTATTGCTCATTATTCCTACACCTAACCTTAAAATATTGTCTGCATTTTTTGTAAGTAGGTCTGTATGATATAAGCTCCCGTAGGTAAGCACTCCTCCACTTGTGGAGTATGCAATGGAAAGCGATGCTGGAACATTGATTATTTTACGACTTAGGGTATCATTTTTAAAGTAATGAACACCAGGCAAAAAAGTGATATTGGGAACAAATTTATCAAGAGAAAAATAGAAGTCCATGGTGTCTCTTAAAAAAAGAGAGAACTGTGATTTATTTCTGTATATGCCATAAGTACTATGACTTATGCTAAAATAGGGTGTTGACAAAAAATACCTATTTTTTAACCTGTCATATACATCATAATCATAATCCTCTTCCACGCCTAAGAAAAAACTACTTATTTTCAACTTGTAGTCTGTATGGTATCCTAATTCAACATAGTTTGTATCATTTTCACCTGTTAGAAACTTCCACTCTGGAGGACTTAGCTTAATTGCATTCAAAGGTGAAAACACGGAATCTGGTATATTCAGATGCATAGCAAAAACAATTAGCGCTAAATAATTCATCACTCTGCCCTCCTCAAAAGATATACACTTATTATGCCAAAAAAGACATTGGCAAACCACATAGCAATAAATGGAGGGATATAACCACGTCTTGCAAGTTCTTCACCTCCTATAAGAAATATATAGTATACTGTAAAAACAATGAACGAAAAACCAAAGGCCGCCCCATACCCACCTTTTTTTGTAATACTCGCTATACATGCACCTAAGACTATAAACACTATACCAGCAAAAGGAAGAGAAATCTTCTTGTGTATCTCTATCTTATACCTATTTTTGATATTTTTCAAAATCCTCAACCTTATAGTATCCCTTGGGTCTGTTTTTGCTATCTCTTTATCTTTTTCTTTCTTTGCTGCAAGGAGCATTTTTATAGTCATTTCTCTCTCGCTCCTATATGTTCTTTCCTTTTCTGCAAGTTTTGTGTCTATTTCAATATTTAGAACCTGCTTTTTAAAACGAATCTCTCTAAAATCTTCGTCTTTTTTACCAAGACTCTCATAGATACTCCCATCCCACAGGACAAGGACAATCATACTATCTGACACTGTTCTAAGAAAGCCCTTTTTTGCTACAATTGTTCTGACCCCATTTTTTTGTGGCAATTTTTCAATTATTTTTATATCCTTAAGCACTCCTGTTTTTTCGTTCTTTTTTCTTGTATAGATCATGTAATCGCCCACTTTACTGAATGCACCTTCCTCTATACGTGCAGCAGGTTTTTTAGCATGAATACTAAACAAAAGGTTTTTAAGTCTGTGATTGGATTCAGGCAGTATCCTATCATTAAACCAACACATAAACAAAAATACGAAAAAAGCAAAAAAAAGAGGACCTTTTAGGGTTCTTTTAAAACTTATACCAAGAGACTTAAAAGCCATTATTTCAAAATCCTGAGAAAGGTGTCCATAGGCAACAAGGGAGGATACAAGGAGCGCCATGGAAACTGTCATAGCAAGAATAAATGGAAGGGAATACAAAAACACCTTGAGCACTATCAACACAGGAACGCCTTTTTTTATAATTAGGTCCATAAGTTGGTAAATACTGTTTAAAAGGAGTAGTATGGTAAAGGTAAAAAGGCCACCTAAAAATGGGCCCAAATGCTCTTTTATAAGATATAGGTCAATTTTTTTCATTTAGACTTAAATATAAAGGACAAAATAATGGTTAGAAGAATGGAAATCAAAATACTCGTTCCAATAGGGAAATAGAACACAAAGTTTTTGCCTTTTATAACAATATCAAAAGGCATTCTAAATCCAGTATGACCTAAAAGATAAAATAACAAACCAATAATTAATAAGAGCAATCCAAAAAATATAAAAATAACCCCAAGATCTTTAAACATATTAAATATTTTACAGGGAATTTGAGGAATTTGAAAGGGGGCTTTCGCCCCCTTTATGAATTAATTAGTTCCTAAGTGGTGGTGCAAATACGTCTATATCTTCTGGATTTACAACAAGACCTTTTAACTGGTTCCGAAGAAGGGTTAACTCGTTATGGGTAATAGGCGATGGAACTCTTTTACCCTCTTCATACTTTACCTTAAGTACAAGATGTGTTATGACCTTTAACTCTCCACTTACAGGATTGTAAATAACAGGATATACTAAAAAGGATGCAAGTCTGAACCCGCTCATATTCCCAACCTTACCAAATTTAACAGGGCTCTCTGGATAGAATGCATTCTTCTTGTAAAACTTGTCAAGTGGACCTATGAATTCTGTGGGTACCTTATAGGAAATGGGAACAGGCTTTTGCTGCGGCATTACTTTATAACCTGACCCTATGCTCTTTGTATTCATGCTAAGTATCTCATAGCCTTGAAAACTGCTGTTTGCTGGTATAAGAATGCTCAATCCTTTGGACGGAAGCATTGGAGCACCATAAGGATTTACATGGGCATAATCTTCGTAACTTACTGTTACATAACCCCTGCTCTGCCCAAGTTTAACATGGCCTGGGTCAAAGGAAAACTCCACTATCTTCTCCCCTGCCTGTAATATCGTGAAAGAAAGAACAAGTGCTAAAAATGCCTTTTTCACCATCACTCACCTCCTATCTTGTTTTTAAAACCTTCTTTATCTTTCTGTATCCCTTTGCCTCTATCTCTATAAAGTAAATACCACGCCTTGTGCCTTTCATATCTACACTGTATGTGCCACTTTGTCTATATGTCCTAAACCCATCATGTTTGATTAAACGGCCATCTACAGTATAAACTCCTATATCTACTTTGGTATTTATAGGTAACTCGTATTGGATCAATGCATTGTTTTTAACAATATTCTCCCTTATGCCAAACCTTATCTTAACTTCTTTGTTATTATCCGAAACACCTGCGGTAGGCACAACCTTTACTGTATCCTGCGTATAAATGTAGTTATGTTTTGTTGCTGTTATTATTATATCGTTTGTTGTTGGTGCATTTACGGAGAAACTCGCATTGCCCTGGGCGTCCGTGGTATCTGTGAGGTATATATCATAACTATCTCCCTGAGCCTTTTGAAGGAGTGTTACTGTGACATTTGAAACCGCTGCCTTCCATTTAGCATTTGTAATTTGGACTGTAATCTGTGTATCCTGCCCTTGAAAAATACTATCTACTGGAACACTCATTACAAGATTACCCGGCACATCTGTCCACATCTCAAGGCTCGGATCACCTAAAAGGTTCCTCTCATAAAGACACCATCTATAGTAAGTACTGTTCTGTGCATCAGGAACCATTGAACTTTCCATATATGCCCATGCCTGACCCAAGATATAAAGGCCTTGTTGATGAATGCCCTGGAAAAAGTACTTGCTCTGTTCACCAGACGCCCCAAGTGCACCCTCTGGAGAAGAAGTGCCCCATCCATATCTTGAATTGAATAGGGCGGCAACTGCACCACCTTGCTGCGCATTTACAAGATGCTCTGCAAAACAGTCCCCACCTTGTACCTCATCCATTGCACCTGAGAAACACGCGATTGAGGTTACAATGGATAGCCTGTTAAATCCATTGGAAAGATTGTCCGCATCAGTATTGTTCATCATTGGTGTTGTTCCATTATTGTAGTAAACACCCACTTCATTTCCATGTCCTACCATATGTACAAGTTGATATCCATTGTCAAATGTGTTGTTAACACTCTGTTCTGATATGCCTTCTACATCTTCCCTCATAAAAGTATGCGTCCAGTCGGATGGGTCAAATTGGACCATACTGTCTGGCATTGATGTGCCGTGATTTGTATCCCACAAATTGCCCTGTGGATGGAAACTGGATTTTATATAGGATGCATCTTGTGATGGTGCCTGTTCATAAGTGAGTACCTTGTTCACAAAGTTTTGAACCTGGGATACATTCTTAACAGGCGCCCTACCAACATAGACATCTGGATACATATCTACATTGTCATCTGTTTCCCCATAGGTACCGTTTCCATTTGCATCCCATGTGCCATCAAGGTCTGCAAAATATAGGTCTGCTATAATAGTATCTTCATCTGTATAATAACCAGCACCTGAGTTCATACAATAGGCATTCCTTCTTGGGACTATCTCCTCACCATTTTCATAATCACACTGACCACCAAGGAGGAAATACATGGTGCCGTAGGTAGAATGCATATCTTTTATGAAATTCCTTATCTTATCTGCATTGTCATTTCCTGTATAATGAGCATAAATTGTATCAAGGGAAATTATCCTCGTCCTTATGCCCTTTTGGTTCTTCCAATCAGCAAGGGGTTGAAAATATGGTGCAAAATCAGAAGAAGTTATTATCACAAACATACAAGGGCCAATGGCACCTGAACCGCCTCCACCTCCTCCTTGTCCCCATGTATAGGATTCAGAATGGGAGTTATCCGTCTCATCAGTCTCACTTATAGTATTATTAGGGTCTGCGGTAATCTTATATGTGTATGTCCCATCTGT
>CAJXJZ010000050.1 GCA_913055745.1 uncultured bacterium
ATTTTCAGGTACCATTTTATCAATAGCGGAGTCTATACCATCGGCACCATAAGGAGCAAGAATCAGTTTTATTTCATCAGGAATATTATTTTTATCAATATTTTGAAATTTTCTATCATTTCTATGATGCAATAACGGAATCATAACCAAGGAAATGTTATTACTTATACTAATCCTTATAGCATAAAATTGTTCTAAGAAGGTTTTGTCTAATACAAAAAAGTCATTTTCTTCCATATAGGCGTATTTAAGCAGTAATGTATTTTCTTCAAGTTTGCTTAAAAATCTATCTAATACTACTTTTCTAATAGGACCTTGTTTTTTTAATTCAGTGTCATTCTTCGCATAACCAGGTAAATCTGATGCACTTATATTTGTTTTTGAGTTTGACGAAGAAGAAATTTTACTTTTTGTATCATTCAATCGAGATAATGGATTTTCTTTAACTATCAGTTCAAGCAATCTTCTTAAAAAATTATTTTGTCCTGTGAATTTTTCCAAATATTCTGGCCAAACCCATATCTTCTCATGCCTAAATTTGCGTGAAGTATCACTATCGCTTTCTTTCTCATCATCTTTTCCTTCCACAAACTCCTTACTTAATTTCCCAAGATCGTGAATCAGAGCCCCTATTTCAGCAAAAAGGATATCTTTTCTTTTATCTATTAAATTCTTTAAATCCATTATAGCTCCTCCCATTTAAAATTGCCCCATCCATCCTTTGTTTTTGCACCTATGCCTTTCTTTTGCAGCTTATCAAAAGCCTTTTTAATTATTTTTCTATCTTTCTCCCATTCACTTTCAATTTCATCAAACTCTCCTTCGGCAATTAAATCAAACGGAAACCAGACAATTTTACCTTCTGTAGTTTCGGTCTTCGGGACAACTTCGTAATAGTGAGGTCCACGAGTTGGAGTGCGTTTCTTTCTATCTAAGGGAGTAATCACATCAAGGCTAACTTTTTTAAAATATAAATCTTCAAAAATAAGCCTACCCCTGCAAACGCCTTCACTATTTACAATCTTGTGCTTTTTTAAATAGTTCGTAAAGGCTGTAGTAATTTTACTCAGGATATCTTTAATCTTGCTAACATCTCTTATTCCACCAGTAGCAAGAAGGGTTTTAAATGTGAACCATGTTGCGTCTCTTTCATTGCCAAATATCTTTACAAGTTGAGATCTTTCCTTAAAGAAAAACCTATCTTTCCCCTCTGTTTCCCTTTCTAAAATCTCATCTTCAGATAAATCTGTATATTCGCCAAAATATTGATCCATCATTTCATCTTCAAGCACATCAACAGCTGCGTGTCTTAAAGCTCCTTTTAAACTGCTACCCTTATATATTGGTAAACCTGTTACCTTCTCTTTCGCAATTGGATTGGCAATGCTGTAAAATTCATTTTCTGAAGCAGTGTAAAAATTGGAAGAAAGGGTAAACTTAAAACTAAAAATTTTTATGTGAGTTCCATTTGTACATATTTGTGTATCCCAGAAACTATCAGGACAAAGGTTATAAACATTGTCTTTATGCTTAAAAAACACAGCTCTATTGTCTCCGGGTTTGTTTCCGAAAATTTTGTCTCGTTTGCCGTGTAAAAAATAAAGGTTTTGTTCTTGAATAAATTTATTATAGGTCAGAGAAGAAAATCTTTCCCTTTTTAGAAATGCAAAATAATCATATTTCATTTTATTCTCCTCCATTTTTTACAAACAACTCTTTCACCCTTTCTTTATTTTTATCACTATTATTACCAATCTGAATTAAGGATAAATTGCTTCCATTCCAACAAATTCCTTCTTGAATCTGAGAAGGAATTATGTCGTTCCATGGAGTATCTGTGAAAAGTGAATTTAACAACTCAAGAATTTCATTAACATTGCCTTTTAATGGTTTAATATTCGGCAACCAACCATATATTCTAAACTCAAGATTATCACCATTTTGATAAACATGGGAAACCTGAATTGCGGAGAACCTTGTATTGTCTCGGCTAACCTTTCCCATTAAAAAATGCCTAATTTCAGTAACATCTTCTTTTGTGAGATTTAACTTGTCAATAGTGAGATTATCTCTATAATTGCTATTGTTTCTAGTATTCCCACGTCTATAACTCCACCAATAGTTTCTTTCGCAATCTCTTTTGACACTGCAAACTCTTTCAGAATATTTTCCTCTAAAAATACACCTAATACATTTCCTTACAATAGGCGACGTTATAACCCAGCCTGAATTTTTCCATCTATCAACATCTCCTTCTACAACACCATCCTGGTATTTATAAAAGGTCTTCATCTTGCCTATAATAGTCCCAATTTCATCTTGTATACCGAACTTTATGAAAAACATACTCTCTAGATTAGGAAGAGTTTTCAAGTTATTTTTAATCTTTTTATCTTGCTTCCCTTGAAAATTCCCTTGAAAATTCTCACAATAAAAATTATCTTTGAAAAACTCCAAATAATTCTTAAAATTTTCCCAATCTTGTGCACCAACTGTAATATCTTCCCCATTTATTTGAAATTTTACAACTCCATACCCCATTGAAGTCTTCGCACCAAGCATTCCATATTCACCAATTAAATAAAGCAAAATTTTCAGAATGGATGGAAAGACTTGCTTCAAGTGTAGACTTTTACCATCTCTTATTAAAATTTGGTCTTCATAATCAAATTCCAAATCCACATCTCCCATTAAACCTGATTCGTAATGCCAACCTCCACCAGAATCACTTTTAACAACTACTTTTCCATTATATGGCTTTGATAAATTGTTATTGAGAATTTTAACCGAAAATCTGCTTTTCCACCCAGTCGTTCCAAAAAGATAATAAACAGGGCAAATTTTATCTTGTATGTGAAGAGCATCTTCTGGTTTTTTAATCTCAACCTCACACTTATGACCAGTGCTATCACATACATTATATCCCATACCTCTTACAAGTGCCTCAAACCACCACCTAAGAGACCCAATGATGCCCGTTAACTTCAATTCGCTACATTTCCCTTCTGCATCTCCTGTCCATAAAGGGGTTAAGGTTTTTACCTTTACTTTAATTGTATTGCGCTCCATACCTTGCTTCTCCTTATTTATCGGCTTTATCCTTTCAAAAACACTTTCAAATACTTTCTCAAAATCAGGTAAATATTTTAATTGATGTTGTAGGGAATTTTTCCAGGCATTTTTAAAATGATCTTTTCTAATTTCAAACCCTCTAATATCTGCTCTAACATTTTTTACTTTGAATTTTTTAGCCAAAATTTCTAAAACTTTTCCCATATCCACTTTATCCCATAAACGCCACACATCATATAGATCTCTTGGTCTTGTCCTCTGAAATAAACTTCTTATTTTTTCCGACATTATCTCTTCAAGAGAATATACTCTTACATTGCTGTTTATATTATCAGAATACCGATGTATTATCTGCCTTTCCTCTATGGGTAGCATGATTTTTTCATTCGTAAATTTTGTTATATCTATTTTTATTTTTGTTTTGCTTCCTCCTTTTTGCATAATTTGAAAAGAAATTTCTCCTGTAAATCCGTTCATATTTTCTTTTATTTTTACATTATCATCAAAGTTTATACCACTTTCCTCTCTCGCTCTTTCCACCAATTCCTTTATTAATGCTTCTAATTTTTCTCTATGAATTGCCTCAAGTAATGTAAAATCAAGGTCATCAGAAAATCTATAATTGCCAATATACACTTTTCTTATTCCTGTCCCACCTTTTAACACCATATTTATCTGTGATAGATATTTCAGGATCCAGTTCTGCACATAATCTCGCTCAATGGTAGATACAGGAACTCCATTCTCCCGTGCTTTTTGTCTTATCTCATTTCGTGAAATCATTCTAATGCTCCCAGAACTCTTTCATCTGCATTTACAATCAATCGCCATTTTGCATCTTTTGGTCCTTTATGAGGCATCGTAGGATCCAAATATAGATAGTTTCTCGTTTTAACTTCTGGCAATTCAATGTTTATCCCGAGAAAATCACACAGGAAACCAAGTCTCCTTATCACACCAGAATTTCCAATATTTTTCGCATAATCTACAATCTTATTTTTATCAAACTTACCATTTTTCAGCCCTTTTGCCACTTCTATTATTCCTCCACAATACTGAGGCTTATCCAGGCAATCAATAATTGTTTTTTCTCTATCTGTGATATTCACTTGTGTTTCCTCAATCCATTCCTTTCTTATGCCAAAGAATTTAGCCTCTTTTATTCTAACTATTCTGTATTTTACCCCAAATATTTCCAACTCCTGCTTTTCTTTCCATGATGTTGTTTGAATAAATACTACCTGAGGAATTTGCTCTGTAAGCCCGTAATGATTTAATGCACTCCAATAACCTATTGAATAAGGATGTATTAAGATAGAGGCTATAACAAATTCATGGAGTGTATATTCTCCCTTTTCGCTATGAAGAGGAATTAAAAGATATTTTCCCCTCTCAATCCTCTCTATTGCTCCTCTTTTTTCCAATCTATAGAGGAGTTTCCTCAGATAAGGCCTGCTTATATGAGTGATTTTATAAGCATCATCAATGGTGAATGTTTCACCTTTTTTAGCCAGCTGTTTTAAATATCTATCAATTCTCATTTCTATCAAGAATAATACCCTATTATGTCTATTATGTCAACTATAAATGAGAATTGTTATCCTATTTATCAAAATTCGCCTCCTCACAATGTTCAGGCACATGGTTGCAAGGATACAAGTCAAAAGTCTTATCATAGATAAGGTCATTAATCTCTCTATTCTCCATTTTGTCCAAGCATGTGCTTGAGTTAAGATCAATACCAGATAGGAGACTAAAACTATCTACTTTAGGTGAATGCAAATGTAAATCAACCTTTACCCAATTAGCATCATTATAATCTTTCTTATCCATTCTTTTCATCATTATATTCCAAAGTATGTGGATGCTCAAGCATATTTATCCTTTCTGCCTCTTTATATCAAACAATCCCCATAAATAACCTATAAAGTAATACACGCCAAAGCCCAATAGAAGATGTATGAACATATTTGCCATATCCTTGTATGGATTGAATGTGTACAAAAATAAACCAAAAAGAAAAGAAAGCAATATAATCTTTGTAATGTTGGATAAAAACTCGCCCCTTCCTCTAAGTTCTTTCAAAAGCGGAATGGAAAGAATGATGAATCTCACAAAAACGCCTATAAAACTTGCAAGTGCGATGCCAGCAAACCCTATTTTAAAACCCAAATACCAGGCAAATAATATATTTACGATGCCTGCAATGGCAAAGGAGTAATTGGGTATCTTTACCTTGCCCTGTGCAAAGTAAAAACTTTGAAAGAGTTTGGCAAGTGAGGATGGAACGACCAATGGTGCATAAAAACAGAGCGCCTGTGAAACCATAACAGTATCCTGGGCCTTAAAATTCCCCCTCTGGAATAAAAACTCTATGATACCTGGCGCATCCTTAATCATAAATAATGATGCTGGTATAATGAGAAAGAGTAAAAAGGATATACCGTGTTCAAATTCCTCTGTCATGTTCTCTTCATGTGCGAATTTTTCAACAAGTGTAGGCAAAATAACGGTTGATATGGCAACGCCAAAAATGGCAATAGGAAGATGCATGATTCTGAAGGCATAGGAAAGATATGCAACAGCACCCCTTCCAAGGAAAGATGCTATTTCTGTGTTAAAAAATAGGGTGAGATTAACAAAAGAAACACTCAACACAACGGGCAAAAGAAGGGTGAAGAATTTTTTAAACATTGGATGCCTTAAGTTTATACGAAAGTTTAACCTAATATTCAGTTTTCTAACAAAATACCAGGTAAATATAAACTGAACAATACCACCTGTGACAACACCTATGGCAAGTGCATAGGGATAGCCAGATGACTTTAAAACAAGATATGCAATGATACCAGAGGATATAACCATTACATTATAAAGGACAGGTGATATGGCAGGTATGAAAAACCTCTTGTAAGAGTTAAGAATACCACCTAACACAGCAGAAAGAGAGATAAAGAGTAAAAATGGGAATGTTATTTTTGTAAGAGATGATGCAAGATGGAACTTCTCAGGGTGCCTTGTAAAGCCATAGGCAATGAGTTTTACAATCAAAGGAGCGAGCAATATGCCAAATATTGTTATAAAACCGAGCACTAAAAGGGTAAGAGTGAAAACAGAGTTCGCAAATTCATCTGCGTCTTTATCTTTCTCTTTTGCCTCAACATACGATGGGACAAATGCGGTTTGAACAGAGTTTTCTGCAAAAAGGTCCCTTAAAAGGTTTGGAATCCTAAAGGCAACATAAAAGGCATCAGCCGCATCCTTCCCTCCAAGTAGATATGCGATGGTTGCCTCTCTTACAAAACCAAGCACGCGAGATAAAAGCGTACCTACAGAAAAAGAGAGGACATTTTTAATTCTCATAAATCAAAATGTTATGCCCAAATTTAAGAGGGGCACGAATGGAAGGTCAATCTCCATATCCTTCACTCCTGGATACCTCATACCAAGTATCATAAAAAACTTATTTTTTTGTAAAATATACATGGATTCTATACCCCATGTTCCATTATTTCCAACAGAGCCACCTGCGAGTAGATTGTGGTACTTTATACCAAGTTTTCCTGAAAAAGTTATATCTTTTTGTATATAAATGCTAAAATCTGGAATGACTTTAAACCTACCTTCTCCCATAAATAAACCCAAACCACCGCCAAACATGGGCTTTGCACTGAATTTTTTAATTTCAGGGTAGGAGGATGTTATAAGGTATCCGCCATAAAACGGCGCAAAGGAGCATTTTAAAAAGGCATGACCGTTTGAAAATCTCATGGTAAGAGGAAACATAAAAGGTAGCACTAAGGGTGATGTCCTTACTACAATATGCCTTGTGCTATATGAAAGTTCAAGGAAAGACAAAGTAAAGCCTGAAGAGGGCAATTCAATATCAAAGGCATGTGAGAAATTTAAAGCCATTAAAAGCAAAATTCCCTTCAAAACACACCTCCTATAAGGCCTGAAAAACTGGACATCTTCTTCTGCACTTTAAAAATACCCTCAAGGTCTTGTATATGAAGGCTATCGTTATTAAAATAAAGTGGTGAAGGAGTAGAGACATTAACAACAACCCACACGGTCCCCTTACTAAATGCATTCTCTATCTTCGTTATAGCCTCTGGCTCTGGTACAACATGTTCAAAATCCCTTCTACCATTTACGCTTCCAGATATAAGAACAGGACTTTGTATAATATAGTCTGGCGTCTTTTTATAAACAGCATAAATACCAGTACATGCATACTCAGGAGAGCAGGTTGCATACAATGTAAGGTCATCTGAAGGACCTGTATCCTGAACCATTATCTTGAAATTCATATCCTTTGTAGATGTTGCTGTGAAATTGAAATATGCATCCTGAATAACAAGGTCTTTTAAAACCTCTAAAGGCACTTTCTTCACAGCATAAAAATTAAGGCTTACAACAGATTGCGCACCCATAAGAGGTAGGTCTATGCGTTTTTCATAAAGGCTATAATCAATATCAACAGTGCATGAGAGGAGTAAAAGTACCCCAAACATATAAAAAATCTTTTTTAACCTCATGATGCCTCCATGTCTATCCTTATACCCTTTCCCCCTTTACCTGGTGTAGAATCAAACACCCTTGAGATATAGAAGATAATTCCTATAAATTCACGCTCAAAATGCCCATGGAAATAAGAATGTATGAGGTTTGCATACTCAAAGACCTTTTTTTCATAAGAAGAATCCTCATCTTTATGGATAAGTCTTGCTATACCCTTTACCTGAAATGTTGGCATATCAAGGAATACCATTGCATACTCAGGATTCTTGATGAGATTTAGATATGTCTTTGTTTTAAAATCGCCGTGGGTGTATAGTTCAAGGGATAAAAGGCCATCCCTCCTAAAATACTCATCAAAATGGGTATAAAAATCATATAAAACAGAGACCTTTTTTGATAAACCCTCTTTTTTCGTCTCTTTCATCCTATTTATAAGATAATCCACCTGTTCTTTTTTTGGCAAATAGCCAACTCCTTTTACCGCATTGTTTATAGATATTACATCATCATCCCTTTTATTTCCACATGTTGCCACCATACCATTGTGAGGCCCCTCAAGATACTCCGGGAATTTATGCTCCTTCACCATATCAAGAACCTTAAGCCTCTCTCCAATGCTCCATTTTACGAATCTCTCAGGCATAACAGCAAGAGGATAGGTTTGAACCTCATCCCCTCTTATTACCAAAATGGCGTTGTCTTTTACGACAATTTTATATCCAATGTCCATCATAAAACTCCTTTTTTAATGGCCTTGCAAGGAGCATATCCCTTGCCTCATTAAAATCAATCTCTTCATTTACAAGAAGGTAAACGACTCTTGTAATGGGCAAATCAATGTGTTTTTTTTCTGCAATTTTCATAACTATTTTGCTTGTCCTTATGCCCTCTGCAACCATACCAAGTTCATCCATAATCTCATTTAATTTTTTCCCTTTTGCCAAAAGTTCACCCACTGTGCGGTTCCTTGAATCAGGAGAAAATGATGTGGTAATAAGGTCCCCATATCCAGAAAGGCCCATAAGCGTATAACTCTTTGCGCCAAGAGAGAGTGCAAACCTCCGCATCTCCATAATACCCCTTGCCAAAAGAGCGCCCTTTGCATTCATACCAAACAAGAGGCCATCTACCATGCCTGCTGCAATGGCTAAAATGTTTTTTAATGCACCGCCGAGTTCTACCCCCCTTACATCATCATGTGTGTATATCCTGAAATAGGATGTTGAAAAAACCTTTTGTAAAGAGGTGGCAAAATCCATATCCTTTGATGCTAAAACAGCAGATGTAGGGAGTTTTTTAGCAAGTTCCCTTGCTATTGTTGGACCAGACAACACAGCGATATGTGAAGAAGGCAACATTTTATGGATAAAATCCGATGGAAGGTTTTCCTCATCAACAAAGCCCTTTGTAAGAGAAACTATATTACAAGGTATAAAAACAGATAAAAGACGCTCAAACACCTTTTCTATTGCATGAGATGGCAAGGCAGAGACAAGAAGGTCCATATCTTTTAATTTTTCTAAATCATGGGTTATTTTTATGCCTTCTGGGAGGTTAAAATCAGGGAGTTTGTGGGTATCACGCCGCGTTTTTATAAGTTTTTCAACCTTTTTTGGATTTCGCCCCCATATTAAAACATCATGCCCATTTTCATATAAAATAGAAGAGATAACAAGTCCAAAACTACCATAACCAAGAACACCTATCCTCATTTTCCCTTCCCGAATTTAGGTTCTTTGCCTTTAATGAGCCTTTCAATATTACCCTTATGCCGCACCACTATGAGTAAAAATACAACTATTCCAAACAAAATTGCATTATGAGACCTAACAAAGAAGAGCATGTACAGAAAAACGAGGAAACTCGTTGTAATAGAGGCAAGAGAAACATACCTGGTAAGGAAAATAAGGGATATAAAAATAAATAGAAAGACGAGAAAGTAAAACACATTAAGCCCCAGAAGTGCGCCAAACATACAGGCAACCCCTTTTCCGCCTTTAAATAGAAGATAAGGAGAAAAGATGTGTCCCATTACAGCAAAAATAGCAACAATAAAGGCGAAATCTGTGCCCCACTGATATTTTGCATAGATTACAGGAAGTGCTGATTTAGAAACATCAAATATGGCAGTAAGTAAGGCTATCTTCCACCCTGAAGCACGCAAAACATTTGTAGCGCCAATATTCCCTGAACCTACCTTCCTTACATCAACCCCCTTAAACACCTTTGAAAAAATCAAGCCAAAAGGAATACCCGAAAGAAAAAAAGTACATACAATAACCGCTATTTTCATGCCTACATTTTAAAATCAAAAAACAGGACAGGCAAAAACCTTATCTTCGCCTATAAGAGGTCGCTTTTGCCTAAATTCTTAATCTTTTCATCTAATCTTTCAATCTCCTCCTTGTTTTTCTTTTTATCTTCTTCATTCAAATACCTTTTTATCTCATAATGAGCATCTTTCTTTGCCTCAAGTTCCTTATACTCATATAAAAGATGCATATAGTCTGCTGGAAGTCTGTACTCAACTTCAACGCCCATCTCCTCTTTTGTAATGTCCTTCATTATATCCTTTAACACATCCATAGGCACTCTCTCTTTAATAATATCTTCAACCTTCTCCCTCGTAAGTTGTCTTTTGTAATCAGGATACCTATCCTTTATCTCTTGCTGCGTGTCTGCATCAATATCAAACATCAAAAGAACCTCTGTGCATATATAGTGCTTATAAACAGCGTTTTTATATTTAACTAAGTATTCTTTAATGCTATTTTTGATTCTGTCTTTGTCAATCAAAGGAGGTGCTTCCTTCTCCTGCTCAATTTTAAGAGATGTGTACAACAGATATACCCCAATTAAAATCACTACCACTACAATAATGAAAATCAATCCTTTTACGAGCCCAGCACCTCTTTGCCCATA
Source organism: uncultured bacterium (assembly GCA_913055745.1). Taxonomy (GTDB): domain Bacteria; phylum Hydrothermota; class Hydrothermia; order UBA1063; family CAJXJZ01; genus CAJXJZ01. The sequence goes on from CAJXJZ010000050.1 coordinate 10,519, forward strand.
TTGTAAAAGAAGTATATTTATGCCGTGTATCATGCCTGTTTATCCTCCTTTAATGCTTTAATCTTTTCATCTAATCTTTCAATATTTTCCTCGTTTTTCTTTTTATCTTCTTCATTCAAATACTTTTTTATCTCATCATGAGCCTCTTTCTTTGCCTCAAGTTCCTCATACTCATATAAAAGGTGCATATAGTCTGCTGGAAGTCTGTACTCAACTTCAACGCCCATCTCCTCTTTTG
>CAJXJZ010000051.1 GCA_913055745.1 uncultured bacterium
TAGATACTTCATATCATAAAATAACAGAAAGCCCCAGCATCTGCTGGGGCTTTCTTGATCTTTTCATTAATAGTATTAGTTGCCTACTGAAGGAAGATCGAAGGACAGAGTCTTAGGCCAATCATAACTAAATGTAGGATTTGTGGCAAAGAATCTGTCTATCACAGTCATGTCAACATGATGCGTTGTGGGTACTACATCAAAAAATCCTACTCCACCATAAGCAACTGCTACCCTGCCACCCCATTGAGCACTACCAACCTCTGCAATAGAATCAAAGAAGTAGTCAACTCTAAATCCCATTGATACTGTTATAGTGTCCATGCTTCTCATTATTGAACCTGCAATATTCAGACCACCAACACCACCAGCAGAAATACCATAGCCGCCTCCTACAGAGTGATTATATTCAAGTCCGTATGCAGCTGCTACTGCCGCAACAGCATCCCAATCAAGGAAATTGGAACTCTTTCTCTTGAGGTGAATTACACCTTCACACTGAAGGTTTCTTACACCCTGAGGGACATTCACTCCAAATGTGCTCAATAGGTCAAATATGTCATTACAATCAAACTCATAATCAAACTCTTTCCTCTGGGTCTTTTCGTCAAAAATAGCCTTATGTTGATTGTAAACAGCATTTGTATACTTTTCAGCCTGGACTCCGGTAGGTGCCACAAAGCCGTGATTTGCTGCATCCTGGCCAAAGTAGATCTTGTACTTTGGCTCGTTAGTTGGTTCTGTTGGGGTGGCTGTTTTACTACACCCCGCTGCCACCATTCCTACTACTATGAGTAGGCCCAATAACTTTTTCATTTTTACACCTCCTTTTTTACGTATATAAGTATAGCACGATCAATGCAGTTTGTCAAGGCATTTAATAGAAAACCAAAGATAAGAACAATATACAGAATTAAGTGCTTCTCTTTCAGTGAATTATAAAAATTTTTATGGCTTTGTATAATGTGGAAAAATATACTCTTTGATGTAAATGGGTGTCCAAAATTTCGACGGGGTTCTTCAAAAATATAATAATAAAGCGGGAGACGGGACTCGAACCCGCGACACCCAGCTTGGAAGGCTGGAACTCTACCAAACTGAGTTACTCCCGCAGGAAAGTGGTGGAGGGGGCAGGATTCGAACCTGCGAAGGCTGAGCCACCAGATTTACAGTCTGGCCCCTTTGGCCGCTTGGGTACCCCTCCGGGTCATAGCTGGCGGAGGGATTTGAACCCCCGACCTGGTGATTACAAATCACCTGCTCTTCCGACTGAGCTACGCCAGCATATTTGTATGTCTTTATAATTTATTCTAAGAATTATGTTCAGTCAAGTAATCCCATCTTCTTGCAGGTTTTCCTTATCAGAATAGATGTTGATTTCTGGCATTGTTCTCTCGCAAGTTTAAAAAGATGTTCCTTTTTACTGTTGTATATAGCGATTATTACATTTCTCATAAAAACCTCGTATCCGGCTCTTTTTACTGGTGTTCCCTTAAATATATTGTTAAAATCTTCTTCTGTCATTTTGACCAATTCTTCAAGGGGGATACCCTGTAGATGTTCTAAACTATCCTCGTTAAAAAACGGCTGTATATTGTTTTGTTTTTTATTATAGGGGCATGCGATAGCACACTCATCACAACCAAAAATCCTGTTTTTCATGTTATTTGCGACAAATAAAGGGACAATGCCTTTGTTCTCTATGGTATGGTATGATATACAGAGATTTAGATTTAATTCGAATGGCTTAAGCGCTCCTGTGGGACAGGCGTCAATGCAGAGGGAACAACCTGCACAACTTTGGCTAAGGGGCTCTGATACCTTGAATTCCAGATTGGTAAATATTTCTCCCAAAAATATAAGTCCACCGATTATGGGATTGATTATGAAGTTGTTTTTGCCAATAAAACCGATGCCAGCCTTGTATGCAAAATAACGTTCAAGAATGGGAGCAGAGTCCACAAATATGCGTGCCTTTAAACCCGACTCGTGCTCTTGGATGAACTCAACTACCTTTTTTAATTTTTTTTTCATGACACGGTGGTAATCCCTCCTTAGTGCATAAAGCGATATATAACCTCTATCTGAAGGGACACGCCTTGTAAAGAGGTTATCTTTATAGCTTACACCGAATACGATAATGCTTTTTACACCATCCATGAGTTTTTCTGGATGGAATCTCATTATAAGGCGTCTTTTTTCTTCAAGATACCATAGTCCTGCATGTTTGTTCTCTTTAATCCATCTTAAAAAGCGTTCTTTTGTCTCATTATCTACATAAGGGGTTGTAAAACCGACAAGATGAAAGCCTATTTTTTTTGCAAAGTGAACAATGTCCTCCTGAAGGGTGTTATTATGATTCAATACTTATCTTTACTTTTTCAATGTTTAAGGCTATACCAGATTTTTCTTCTAAATCAATAATTACACCACACATACCGAGGTTTGTATCTTCTGGTGCGAATCTTACAGGCACTCTCTCTACCATTTTTTTTATAAAGAGGTCTTTTTTAACGCCTATTACACCACCAAGCCCCCCGGTCATTCCTACATCTGTTATGTATGCTGTACCATTTTCTATTCTCTCGTCATTTGTTTGTACATGTGTATGTGTTCCCAAGATTGCGCTGAACTTTCCCTTAAAATAATGAAAAAAAGAGAGTTTTTCTGAGGTGGCTTCAGCATGAAAATCTATAATCTTAATTGGATATTGCTCAATCTCCTTTAGTACATCAATTGTGGCGTAAAAAGGAGACTCGTAAGGTGGCATAAACACCTGACCTATGAGATTTAAAACGACTATATCAATACCATTAATATTATAGATGCCAAAGCCCCTTCCAGGCAATCCTCTTCCCATATTGAGGGGAACAAGCACATATTCGCTATTTTTTATAAATTCAATGCCTTCATGTCTATGAAAAGAATGGTTGCCACCTGTTAGCACATTAACGCCTACATCCAACACTTCCTTTGCTGTTTTTTCAGTAATGCCAGCGCCATTGGCGAGATTTTCCCCATTTGCAATAACGAAGTCTATTGAATGTTCTTTAATAAAACCGGGTAGAAGGCTCTTTATTACCTTTCTACCCGGTTTTCCCACTATATCACCTATGAATAGTATTCTCATTTAGCGTATTCAACAGCCCTAGTCTCCCTAATAACTGTAACCTTTATTTGACCAGGGAACTCTAAGTTTTCTTCAATCTGTTCAGCGATTTTTCTTGCTATATCAAAGGCTTCAATGTCATTGACCTTGTCAGCCTCTACCATAACCCTTATCTCTCTCCCAGCCTGAAGTGCATATGCTTTTTCCACACCAGGGAAACTGTGTGCGATTTCTTCAAGGGTTTCTATTCTTTTTATATATGCCTCAATGCTTTCCCGTCTCGCACCGGGCCTTGCACCAGATATGGCGTCGGCTGTGGCAACTAAAATGGCCTCCACTGACATGGGATCTTCTTCACCATGATGTGAAGCAATGGCATTTGCCACAAGGTCATTTTCTCCATATTTTTTTGCAATTTGAGCACCAATAAGGGCATGTGGACCCTCGTAATCAGGTCCTGCAACCTTACCTATATCGTGTAAAAGCCCTGCCCTTTTCACGAATTCAACTGGAAGGTGTAGTTCTCCTGCCATAACACCTGCTATGTATGCAACTTCTTTTGAATGTTGAAGAAGGTTCTGCCCATAGGAGTATCTAAACTTCATCTTGCCAATGTATTTCAGGATCTCTGGATGGAACCCTGAGATGCCGAGTTCAAGTGCTGTCTCCTCTCCGACTATTTTGAGATACTGATCAAATTCCTCTTCAACCTTCTTATACACTTCCTCTATTCTTGCAGGATGTATCCTTCCATCTTTAATTAGCCTTTCAAGTGTAAGCCTTGCTTTCTCCCTTAACTCTGGGTTATGTGAGGAAAGGGTCACTGCTTCGGGAGTGTCATCTATTATTACCTCAACACCTGTTATATTTTCAAATGTTTTTATGTTGCGGCCTTCTCTGCCAATGATCCTACCCTTTAAGTCGTCTGATGGTATTGAAACTACTGTCGTTGTTATGTCTTGCGTGAGGGGAAGTGCGCATCTCTGTATGGCATCGGCCACTATCTTTTGTGATTCCCTATCTGCTTTCTGCTTTGCCTCCTCCCTTATTCGGTAAACCAGTTGTGAGGCTTCATACCTTGCTTGCTGTTCTAAGTTCCTGAGAAGTTCTTCCTTAGCCTGTTCCCTTGTGAGCCTTGCAACTTCCTCAAGTTTTTTGGACTGTTCCTCAATTAGTTTATCAAGGCGTTGTTCCTTAGCATCAAGGCTCTTCTCCTTTTCAAAGAGTTCTTGTTCTTTTCTCCTTAAATCCCTCTCTTTTCTGTTTAATTGATCCATGCGTTTTTCTAAGAGAAGGCTCTTCTCCTCAAGTTTACGCCTCTCCTTATTGAGTTCTTTTCTCTCTTCCTGTGATTCTTTCTCAAATCTTCGCTTTTCCTTAAGATAATAGTCTTTTGCCTGTATTTCTGCTTCCTTTTTTATAGTTTGTGCCTCCCTTCGCGCTTCTTCAAGTATCTTTTCGCGGGTGCCGTATGCCTCTTCTATCTCCTTTTTATAAGAAAATTTGAAATAAAGTATTGCAATAGCAAATCCAATTGCTCCACCTACAATTATGCCTACAAATAAAGAAATCCACATTTTCTATACCTCCTTTCCTTGTATTATATCTCTCAACTTGTCAGAGATATACTTTTGATTTTGTGCTTTTTTTGAATCTATATGAGGGTTTATGTATCTCTCTGTCTTCCTCTCCCCATATCTTAGAAAGCCTGGGACCTCTTCCAACAGCCCTTTGTCAATGGTTTTTTCCACCCTTTTTAGATATAATATGGCATCGTTTGATTTTTTGGAAAGGGCGAGATACTGTGCTATCATGCTCAGAATAATCTTTCCTTCCGCTTCACCTGTTTTTTCAAAACCTTCATAACCTGCTGCCACCACAGAAATTGCCATAGGATTGGCAAGTCCTATGTCTTCTGCGGCGAAGATCAACATCCTTCTTAAAATATATCTATAAGATACACCACCTTTTAAAAGCCTTCCAAGATAATATACTGTTGCCTCCCTATCTCCCTTTCTCATGGATTTAATAAATGCAGATACAAGGTCATAGAAATCGCTCTTTGATAGGGATGGCTTTGCTATGCCAAGGGATTTAACATCATCCCATGATATTTTAACGGGTGGTTCTTTACCCATTACGAGTGCCTCAATATAATTTAGTGCTCTACGAGCGTCCCCATCACTCATCTCTGCAATATGAAAGAGCATATCATCACTTATACTTATTTCAAATCTGCCGAGCCCCTTTTCCCTATCTTTTATAGCCTTCTTCAATATATCCCAAATCGCCTCTTTTGAGAGTTTTTTAAACTCAATGGGCAAAACCCTTGAAAGTAAGGCCTTGGAGAGGGTATAAAAGGGATTTTCTGAGGTTATACCTATTAGATAGATCTCACCGGTTTCAAGATAAGGAAGTAAGAACTCCTGCTGTAATTTATTGAGCCTATGTACCTCGTCAAGTATTAAAATAGTGCTACCTACATTCTCTCGGGTTACCTTCAAAACCAATTTCTTCCACTCTCCCTGCGATAACCTGCAGGCATTCACTTTGATTGATGGAATATTAAATTCTGCGGCTAAGAGTTTAGCCACCTGCGTTTTACCTGTGCCCGGAGGTCCGTAGAACAGGAGATTAAAAGGTCTTTTACTCTTTAAAAGCCCTCTTATGATGCTTGTGGCATGCTCTTGTCCTCTAATCTCCTGTAAAGTATTAGGCGTAAATCTATCTGAGAGTGGAGAATATTTTGCTCCAAAACCTTTAAAAACCAAGTTGTTTTCCCCCTTTTTAAAAACCTATTCATGCAAACTCCTTAATTCTTTTAAAAGTCTTTCAAAACGTGCCTTTTCCAACACATATTTATGCTGTAACTTTACATATTCCATACCAAGTGTATAGAGCGATTTCGCAAGTTTTATTATTTCTTCATCTTGAAAGAAGGAGTTGTCTATGTAATGTTTATAAACTACTTCCTCAACCTCATCCATAAGTTTTCTTTCCTCTTCATTGGTAGGGATAACTTTTATTTGTAACTTTTTCCACAAAGGTTCCCTTTTAAAGCGTTCCATTTTTATCCCCTTCTTCCCTCTTCCATCTCTTTTATCATCCATAATATATTCTCAAGTCTGTGTCTTAGTTTAAAAAGAGATGTCTCTATTTCCTGTAATCTTTTCATTACTTCTTCTTTTTCTTTTTGTAGTTTATTCCTTTCTTCCCGCAGGTTTTTGTATTCAACCAGTATGCGTTCAAACTCTTCTTCAAACTCATCAAAAACATCACGTTCTCTGTTTGTAGCCATTTTCCAAAAGTAGTTCCAATACCTTGTTTACTTGAGTATCCACCTCTGAACTTTCAAGCGTGGCGCTTTGAGATTCAAATAAAAGTGATATGGTGAAACTCGTTTTATCTCCAAGAGTCTTCCTATTTTTAAACACATCAACAAGCAGGATACTTTTTAGATAAGGAATGTTCGCTTTTTCAATCAATTCCTTTATATGTCCAAACAATGTACCAGATGGTACGAGTATAGATATATCTCTTCGTATAGACGGATAGCGGGAAAATTCCTTGAACTTATAGGGATGTACCTCTATGCTACTTGCGTCCAATTCCATCACAAAGACAGGTATTTTGAGTTCAAGGAATTTTAATACCTTTTCTGATACTTCACCAATAACACCCACTACTTTATCGTCTTTTAATATATCAACAGAAAATGCGAATCCCGGCAGTGTATTAGTAGATACTCTTAGCGTGTAGTCTATCATAAAATAGTGGGATAAGGCATCAAGAACCCCTTTGATGTCGTAGAAATCCATGAGCCTTTTTTCCTGGTAGAGTGTTTTTGAAGTGTAACCACCCACAAATGCTGAAAGGCGCATGACCTCTTTAAATGGTGTGTTTTCTCCCTTTTCACCTAAGAATACGCGCCCTAATTCAAATAGTTTCACATCCTCATTCCCATATCTGATATTCATGGCTCCACTTCTCAAAAGACCTGGCAAGAGGGATGACCTCATAATGGCCATATCAGGGGAAAGTGGATTGGCGAGTTTAATAGGCTTTGTGCGGGAAAACCATTCATGCTCTTTCAGTGATATAAACTCTATATTCTTTGTCTCCCAGTACCCTTGAGAGAGTATAAGGTCTTTTATATTGAACCATTTATCAAGTGGCACGTCTCCTGGTGAATCATCGGGCACATGTAATCTCTGTGATACTAAATCGAATCCCATATACCTTAAATACTCTTCTGCTATATCGGGCTCTCCTTCAATATCCCTCCTTCTCGTTGGGATATGTACACTATAGGTACCCTTTCGCTCCTCTTTAAAAGAGAATCCCATCCTTTGGAAAAGGCCAATGAGTTTATCCTCATCAACTTCCTCTCCAATGATTTCTGAGATACGGCTCACTCTCACAACGATGTTTTTCTCTTGGCCCTTTTCTCCGACATCTACAAGATGGGATACACGACCACCTGCAAGTTCAGCAATTAGTCTTGACGCTCTACTTGAAGCAATAGGGGGGATGCACATGTCTGCACCTTTCATAAACCTTATGCCAGATTCTGTCTTAAGATTTAGCCTTAATACCCCCCTTGATACAATACCTGGGTTAAAATATGCGCTTTCAAGAAGCACAGAGGTTGTATTTTCATCTACCTTGGTCTCTTCTCCTCCTATAATGCCTGCAATGGCAATAGGTCCCTTCCTGTCCGCTATTACCAAGTTCTCTTCGTCAAGTTCATACTCTTTTCCGTCAAGTGCCAAAAAATGTTCTTTTGAGGCTGCCCTTCGTACAATCACTTCACTCTCTAATTTATTTTTATCAAATGCATGAAGGGGATGTCCAAATTCAAGGAGTACATAATTGGTCACATCTACAATATTTGATATAGGCCTTATTCCAGAAAGGTACAACTTGCGAGCGAGCCAGAAGGGTGATTCTTTTACTTTAACATCCTCTATTACCCGTGCTGTGTATCTTGGGCATGCATCTTTGTCCTCTATTTTAATCGGTGGAACATCTATATCAGCACACTCTTCCACACCATAAGGTGGAATATGCACCTTCTCATTATAGTATGCGGCAAGATCAGCGGCTATGCCTATATATCCGAAAAGATCAGGTCTATTAGGAGTTATGTATAGTTCATACAATACATCATCAAATCCCAAATACTCCAAAGGAGAGGTCTCAAGAGAGACATTCTGTGGGAAGAATACAGTTTTAGATTCGTCCGCAAGTCCAAGGTCTTCCAAGGAAACGATATTACCCTCTGATATTTCTCCATAAACATCCTTTTTTAAGACCCTGCCATACGGCAAAACAGTTCCCTCTGTTGCAACAAATACGAAACGCCCCCTATGTAATCCCTCTGAACTTGAGACGCATTTTAGTGTGCCATCCTTTAATTTGATGTAGACGATTTTATAATCAGATTTCTTTGGATGGGGTCTTACATCCTCTATGATACCTGTTTTAAGACCACAGAGCCCATCTTTAAGATGTCTTATCTCTTCTACTTCTATACCAAGGTGTGTAAATACCTCTACAAGGTCATCTGGTCCATCTTTTATATCAACATATTCTTTTAACCAATTATATAGTACTTTCATGATTATCCGGGAAACTGTTTAAGAAATTTTAGGTTATTTTCAGAGAAGAGGCGAATATCCTTAATCCCATATTTTATCATAGCAATCCGTTCTATACCCATTCCAAAGGCAAATCCCGAGTATATTTCTGGGTCAATGCCAACATTTTTTAGAACCTTAGGGTGCACCATACCACATCCAAGTATTTCCATCCATTCTCCTTTCCATCTCAGATATACCTCAGCGCTTGGTTCAGTAAAAGGGAAGTATGAAGGAAGGAATTTAACAGCGATATCCTTTCCAAATAGTTCTTTAATAAAGTGCATTATGGTGCCTTTTAAGTCTTTAAAACTTACTCCCTTGTCCACATAGAGGCCTTCAAACTGTGTAAATGCAGGAGCATGTGATGCATCAAAGGGATCCACTCTAAAAACCCTTCCAATATGACCTACTCTCACCGGAGGTTTCATCTTTTCCATCGTTCTTATCTGTACAGGAGAGGTGTGTGTACGAAGGAGGATATCTCTCCTTCCCTCAATATAAAAGGTATCATGCATTTCTCTTGCGGGATGATGTGGCGGGATATTTAACGCCTCAAAATTATAGTAATCGGTCTCAATATAAGGGCCATCAACAAACTTGAACCCCAGTGATGAAAAGATTTCTCTTATTCTATATTCAATATAAGAAAGAGGATGAAGATAGCCTCTTTGTGTGAACCTTCCCGGGGAGGTATAATCCCACCTCTTGTTTAAGGATTTTGCCTTGATCTCTTCCTTTTTCCTTAGAATTTCTTGTTCATATTGCTTTTTAATAGCATTTAACTTTGCGCCTACCCGTTTGCGCTCTTCTAAAGGGAGTTCTTTTAAAGACTTAAGACCTAAGGTTATAAGCCCTTTTTTGCCAAAATACTTAACTCTTATCTTTTCAATCTCTTCAGCCGAAGAGGCACGTCGTAATTCTTCTTCTAACTTTTTTTCTATTTTATCCGGGTCATACATCTTATGCCTTCACAGATTCAACAAGAGCCCCGAATGCATCTGGGTCACGAACTGCCATATCTGCAAGCACTTTTCTGTTAAGTTCTATATTGTTTTTCTTGAGAAGATGCATAAAGGTGGAATAATTCAGGCCGTACTCTCTAACCTTAGCGTTTATTCTGAGTATCCAGAGTTTTCTAAACTCTCTTTTCTTCTGCTTACGGTGCGCGTATGCGTATTGTAGGGATTTATATACCTGCTCTTTGGCCCTTTTGAAAGTAGAATGTTTCTGACCAAAGTAGCCCCTTGCAAGTCTTCTTATTTTCTTATGTCTTCTTCTCCTTGTAAATCCTGTTTTTACACGCATAATATCCTCCTCTTTGAAAATTTCCTTTGAAAAGTAGTGTTAAATTATACTGCTTCAATGAGAAACAGTCAAAATCAATAGAGGATTAGGTTTTATTTATCTTTTTTTATCTTTTTGAAGTACTCGTCCTCCTCTAAGAGTTCATTAAGTAGGTCAGAGAGTTCCCAGTTAAGTGAAGTCTCTGTAGTTGTGGCAAAAATAACATCTTTTATACCTTGTGTTTTGAATACACTGAGTACCTTTTTCACCTCTTCGTTATTCATACCATGCATAATAGCAAATTTCCTCTCATGCCATGTATCATCATCTTCAAAATCTTGCGGATTGGTAACTATGTCTTTTAATAGTTTATCCTCGGCTTCTTTACCCAATATAAATACATTAATTCCAAGGTCTTCTTCTATTTTTTTTGCTATATCCTTATCTATACCAATTAAAAGTAGCATTACTCAACTCCTTTTTATAAATTATATACCCTTATGCCCAACTTGCCAAATAATCGGCGTTCCCTGTATGAGAGACATGTAATAGCACTTTGATATTCATATTATAACCTTTATCTTATGTTCAACCAATTGGAGAATTTATGGCCTTTAGTGAAGATAAAGTAAAAAGGGCAGTCTTGAAACTTGAGCAG
>CAJXJZ010000052.1 GCA_913055745.1 uncultured bacterium
AAAGAAAGGCTTAAGAAAAGAGACATGAACCATGATTTTATATATGAAGTTCTAAAAAAACAGAAAAACGAATATAAGGGACGCTCTTTTGATTACACTATTTATAACCAGGGTGCATTAAATGATTTTCTTTCTGCCTCCTATTCTCTTATAAAAAAGATATTAAAAGATTTTCACTTAGAAATCTCGTAGTGTATATTGAGTTCCTTCTGCTCTCTTTCATTCAACTTCAATGTCCATTTTATTATCCCAGTCTCATCATTTAACTCATAACCAGAGGGCGTTATTTTTACATCCTTTAGCTTATACTCATCAGAACGGAGAACAGGTAAATTATCGTAAACTATTATATCTACGGGATTTTGCCTTGTATTATAAAGGGTTATGCGGTATGTAAATTCCTTTGTCTTCGTTCCTGTCCATGAACTTTTGTTATACTCTTTTATCCTCTTTCTACTTACCAGCACCTTACTATCTTTGCCAAAGTTTACTGTAAATGTATCCCCTGAATATGCAATATCCCTTGATGAATAACTGAACTTCCCTTGATAAACGCCATCTATTAAAACGCGTATATCTTTTAAATAAACAGGGTATTTTCTCGCCGTTAATGTAGCAAAGAGATACACATCTTGATACTTTCTTGGATATGTCTTTCTTACAAAAACAGCATCCACTGTATCGTAAAAAACAGGCACCATTATACTCTTTTTAATATTATACTTTCCTTTGAGTGTGAACATCTCACCCAGTGCATACTGTTTTTTAGAGGGTCTAAGATGCGAAGGTGGTGCCATCTCCATCTCTTCTACCGAAACTACTCCAGCAGAGTTTAAAGTGCGTCTCTTTGAATACTTATGCTCTGGATAATAGTACACTGTAGGCACAATATCAGGGAGTCGCATTCTCTCATACGATTGAGTAAATACAGACAAAGATACATTTTTCAATTCAATACCTGTGTAATTATGTACTGAGGCAAAAGATGATATGATGCCTCTCTTTTTATCAGGCTCTGCATTAATATTGAACACAAGGTTGTAGTATATGCCACTTGTAAAAGCCCTAATTTTAATAGTTGAGTATCTATTTACCATTGAAACAGCATTGAGTTCTATGGCAGGGCCTAAATATATGGAGATAGAATCACTGAGTTTTTTCAATCTATTCTTTATATTGTTTAAATGCTTTTCTATCTTCAGTCTTTTTTTCTCAAGCGTAATACTCCTTATTTTTATGGTATCTAAAAGTGCAGTTAAGTTTTTTACATTGACCATAATAGAATCGTTGTTTGTATTTAAGATCTTTTTTAAGAATGCCTGTTCCCTTAAAATAATAGCCCCCTCTTCAGTGAGAACATTCTTAAGGTCCAAAAGTGAATCATACCTTCTTTTTAAGTTTTTCATACCCTGGGCATTGGAAATGCTGTCTATGAAATGATAGTCTGTAATCTCAAACCCTTTTCCTGCCTTCACATCAAGTATTTGAACGCCTTTTTTGGGTATCCCTGTAAGATAAAATCGGTTTATACCCTTTTTTAACTCTACCTCTGCTGTATACTCCATTATAGCACCATTATAATAGAGTTTAACATGCCTTGGTGTGAGTATAATACCAAAAAGCATTAAACTTAAAATCATACTCCCTCCTTTTTGTATTATAATAATGTATCAAACATGAATGTAAAACAAAAGGACCACTTCAAAATAATTTAAACAAAATGCTTAAGGGGTGATGGGTAAAAACTTATAATGTTGTTAAATAATTAAATGTATGCTTTTTGAAAAATATACCCTCTCAAAGTATCTATTGAATACCTCTATGTTTTTATGAGAGGTTTTTAATATTTCATCCGGTGGTTCATCCATTATTTTGTAGAATTTTTCATACGCTTTTTTTATCTTCTTCTGTGGAATGGCAAGGACAAATACGGGCTTTTTGTAAATCTCTGCCAATTTTACTATAATGCCTGTGCCTATTTTGTTTATGAAAGAATCAGTAAATACTGCATCTGCACCAATTACTATGGCATCACTTTCTTTTATAAATTCCTCCAATGCTGCATCTGGACCTATTTTTACAGGTATACCTTTTTTTGCAAGTTCCATGCCAAGCAAAATGCCCTCATTATGCGGCCTTGCCTCTGTGATATAAACTCTTTTTATACCTTTCTTTTTTAAGAGCACATCCTTTACCTGTGAACTTCTGGAATAGGTTAGAATATGAGTAAAATCTTTTGTCAGTTTTAATGCCTCTTCTTCTACCCTGTTTTTGTCCTCTGCTATTTTTTTGAGAAAGAGTGAAATATTGTCATGTTCTTTTATAAATTCGTAAAATGAATATAGTATGGCAAAAGAGGGATATTCAGTCTTTATAAGATTTAATAAATCCTCATGAGACAAACTTTTGTCTTTGTAAATCCTATAAACTTCTTCTAATACCTCTAAGGAACCATGTACCCTATCTTTTTCAGCCATCTAAGGAGTTTTCAAAGAACTTTGATAGGGCAAAGAGTTTATCTTCCCTGAATGCCTGAGTCATTAGTTGAAATCCTAAGGCAAAGCCTTCCTTTGACCTCTTTTTTAATGGAATTGATATGGCGGGTATGCCAGAGAGATTGGCAAGGGTGGTAAATGTATCAAGGAGATAGAGTGAAATGGGGTCTTTTATACCCTCTCCAAGACGTGGTGGAAAACTGGGAGACACAGGCAATATAATGCCATCTACTCTACGGAATACACTATCTGTATCCTCTTTTATGAGCCTTCTTACCTTCTGTGCCTTTTGGTAATACTCATCATAATAACCCGTGGATAACGCGAATGTTCCAAGTAGAATCCTTCTTTTAACCTCATCACCAAAGCCCTCACCCCTTGTCTTGAAATATGTACTCATAAGGTCTTCAGCCTTTGCGCGTAGTCCATATCTTACTCCATCATAGCGGGAGAGATTACTTGATGCTTCTGATGTTGCAACTACCTGATAGACATAAACAGCGTATTCTGCATGCGGCAAGTCAATATCTAAAACGGTAAGCCCTGCGTTTTTAAACCTTTCTATAACCTCTAAAACGGCATTCTTTATCTCCTCTTCTTTTACTTTTTCAATGAGACTATAGGGCACGCCAATTGTCAATTCTTTTATGTTTACCTTCTCGCTCTCCTCTACCCTGTAAGGCGGCATTGGGTAGGATGTTGAATCGTGTTCATCAAAGCCAGATATATGGGCAAAAACGACCTCTGCATCCTTTGCACTGCGTGCTATTATGCCCACCTGGTCCAAAGAGGATGCAAATGCTACAAGTCCATACCTTGATATTCTTCCATAAGTGGGTTTAAAACCAACTACCTCGGTATAAAAGGCAGGAAGCCTCACAGAACCACCTGTATCAGAGCCTAATGCATAAAAGGCAAATCCTGCCTTAACCGCTGCGGCAGAACCACTTGAAGACCCACCTGGCACATACTCTAAATGGAGTGGATTTTTTGTTGCCCCAAAGTATGAATACTCCCCTGTTGAGCCCATGGCAAACTCATCAAGATTGGTCTTGCCAAGTAAAAGGGCATTGTTCTCTTTGAGTTTTTTCACACAGGTTGCATCGTACGGTGCTTTATATCCAAGTAGTATCCTTGATGCACAGGTAAGGGGCATATCCTTTACTGAGATATTGTCCTTTATTGCAACGGGAATGCCTGATATGGGTGAGCGTAAGTAATCTGGATAGCGTGCATCAAGACCCTCTGCGTCCTTTAAAATATCATCTTCATCTCTCAATGTAATAAATGCGTTTAGCTCCTCTTCCCTGCGTTTTATATTTTCAAGGACAAAGAGCGTAAGGTCTTTTACTGAAAGTTCCTTATTTTTTAATCTTTTATGAATCTCCAGGATATCTATATCAAATAATTCATCCATTTTCTAACCTTCCAAGGTGTTTTTTTAATCCCTCAAGTTTATTTTTAAAGTCTTCGTACTTTTTCTTCTCTTTTTCTACAACCTCACTCGGTGCCTTCTTTAAAAAGTTTTCATTAGAAAGTTTGAGTTCTTGCCTTTTTACAAGTTTTTCAAGGCCTTGTATTTCCTTTTTTGTCTTTTCTTTTTCTTTTTCAATATCAACCTGTGGGAGGTATAACACATACTCCTTACCATCTACATAGAACACAGTGCTAAATAGGTCTTCCTCAATGCTGTCCTTCACCATCTCAAAAAGGCCTAACTTTCTCACATACGGCTTTTCATATAGGGTATTCAAAATAGGTGTGTCCTCGTATTTTAACAATACCACTTCCTTTTTTGAAAGTCCAAATTCACCACGAATTTCCCTTATTTTTTCAATGATTTTTAATATTTTGCGCATGAGTTCTGCATCTTCTTTATAAAACTTATTGTATGTGGGCCAGTCTGCTATGATAATTGCCTCTTTTTTGTTCTCTGAAGGAAGGTATGAGTAAAGTTCCTCTGTAATAAATGGCATAAATGGGTGAAGTAGTTTTAAAAATACATCAAGGGCAAAAACGGCAACAGTGAGAGCAATATCCTTATCCCTTCTTCCTTTGATAATCTCTAAATAAAAATCACAGTATTTTTTCCAGAAGAAATTGTACAATGCCCAGGCTGCACTATTGAAATCAAAACTGTCAATATACTCTGTTACCTTTTTCACTGTATGGGAGAGTTCATTTAAGATCCACCTGTCTTCTGTGGTAAGTTCATCCTCAATGTCCACAAATCTTTTTAGGTTCACCCCCTCTGTGTTCATAAGCACATACCTTGCAGCATTCCATACCTTATTGGCAAAGTTCCTTCCAACCTCCATTCTTTCTGATGAGAATATGATATCCTGTCCTTCAGGTGTTATGAGCATCATACCCATACGAACACCATCTGCACCGTATTTTTGTATGAGGTCAAGTGGGTCTGGAGAATTGCCCAAAGATTTTGAAAACTTCCTTCTTTTTTCATCTCTCACAATGCCATGGAGATATACGGTTTTGAAAGGCTCTTTTTTCTTGAAATGGTACCCTGCCATTATCATCCTTGCAACCCAGAAAAAGAGTATATCCCAACCTGTAACAAGGACATCTGTTGGATAAAACTTTTTAAGATATTCTGTATCCTCTGGCCAACCCAAGGTTGAAAGAGGCCAGAGCCATGAGGAAAACCATGTATCAAGAACATCTTCATCCTGCTCTATATTATGAGAACCACATTTTGGGCATTTTTCTACCTTATCTGTGGAGACCTCTACATGCCCACAGTCTTTGCATGTATAAACAGGTATCCTGTGTCCCCACCATATCTGCCTTGAAATACACCAGTCTCTCACATTTAAAAGCCAATGAAAGTATATCTTATTCGCATAATCTGGAATGAGTTTGATATCGCCCTCTTTTACAGCCTTTATAGCGGGCTCTGCAAGGGGCTTCATTTTTACAAACCATTGGGTTGAGAGGTATGGTTCTATTACAGTATGGCACCTATAGCATGTACCCACAGAATGCGTGTAATCTTCTATTTTTTCAATATAACCTGCCTTTTTTAGGTCTTCCACTATCCGCTCTCTTGCCTCATACCTATCAAGGCCCTTATACGGACCTGCATTCTCATTCATTTTTGCGTGTTGATCCATTACAAGCACTTTTGGAAGGTTGTGACGCTCACCTATCTCAAAGTCATTGGGGTCATGTGCAGGGGTCACCTTAACTGCACCTGTTCCAAACTCCATATCCACATGTTCATCAGCAATAATGGGAATTTCAGGAGATATGCCTTCACGTTCCCAATCAACCAAAGGCAATTTAACTTTTTTGCCAACAAGATGTTTGTATCTTTCATCATTTGGATTTACGGCAACTGCTGTATCACCAAGATAGGTTTCAGGCCTCGTAGTTGCAACAACAATAAATCCATCTTCATCAACAAGGGGATACTTAATATACCATAGATGACTTTTTTCTTCCTTATATTCAACCTCATCATCCGAGAGGGCTGTATAACATCTTGGGCACCAGTTAATTATTCTTTTACCTTTATAGATTAATCCTTCATCATAGAGGATCTTGAAAGCGGTAAGAACAGCCTTGGACATATCAGGGTCAAGGGTAAACTTTGTCCTTGACCAATCACATGAAACCCCTAATTTTCTAAGTTGTTTTAAAATAATACCGCCGTAGGTTTCCTTCCACTCCCATACCCTTTTGATAAACTCTTCTCTACCTATGTCATATCTCGTCTTTCCTTCTTTTGCGAGGCGTTTTTCCACCACATTCTGAGTAGCAATGCCCGCATGATCAATACCCGGTTGCCAAAGAACCTCATACCCTTGCATTCTCTTTGTTCGCGTCAGAACATCCTGAATAGTATTATCAAGTACATGCCCCATGTGTATAATACCTGTAATATTGGGAGGTGGCATCATTATTGTATATGTTTTTTTGTTGCTTTTTGGGTTTGCTTTAAAATAGCCACCCTCCTCCCATTTTTTGTATATTTTCTCTTCTATCTTCTGAAAATTGTAAACCTTTTCAAGTTCCATTTTACCTAATATTCCTCCTCCTCTTCATCGCCCCAATAAAATGTTTCATCATCATCTTCTGGCTCAAGTTCAAGTTCTATAACCTTCTGCTCAAGTTCAGATAGAGTATCTCCATACTCTCTAAAAAGGCTCTCCACATCATCCAAAGATAATGCCCCTTCAAGAGCATCATTGACTGTATCAAGAATGTCTTTTTTGAGTGATAAAAGCTCACTTTGGAGTTTATCAATTTTTTGTTTGCTACCTATGTATTCATCTTGATCCCTAATGCCATCCAGCCTAAAAAGCAGTTCTTCTATGTGCTCCTGCCATCCATCTGGAAAATCCGTTACCTGTGCCCATATACCCATAATATCATCAAAAGTAAGTCCCATTATCTACCTCCTTAACCACTGTGTAAGGTCAATAATATACATAATGATAAGTATACTGTCAACACAAGGCTCTTTCACAAATACTTTCTTGGATCTGTGATTTTCCCTTCAATGGCAGAGGCGGCAGCAGTCAAAGGTGAAACAAGGAATATCTCCGCCTCTTTTGAGCCCATACGCCCCTTAAAGTTTCTATTTGATGTAGAGAGTGCCACTTCACCTTTTGCAAGAACACCTTCATGAGCACCAAGGCAAGGTCCACAACCAGAATTAAGAACGATTGCACCAGCATCAATAAGTGTCTCAATTATCCCTTTTCTCAGTGCATTTTTATATACCTCCCATGAGGCAGGAAGGACCAAGAACCTAACATCTTTATGGATTTTTCTGCCCTTTAAAACCCTTGCCGCTGCTTCAAGATCCTCCAACCTTCCATTGGTACATGTGCCTAAAAGAACCTGGTTGATTTTCTTTCCTTCATATTCAGAAACAGGATACACATTGTCAACTGTATGGGGTGCTGCTATCTGTGGTACCAAATCTGACACATCAAACTCAAGAACATTCTCGTATTCTGCATCATCATCAGGATATATGGCCTCATATGCGCCCTTTGCCCTATCTCCTATCCATTCAAAGGTTTTCTCATCAGGTGCAATATATCCATTCTTTGCTCCCATCTCTGCTGCCATATTGGATAAAACCATCCTTGATGCCTGTGACATATTCTTTACTACCTCACCAGTGAACTCAACAGACTTATAAGTTGCACCATCTGCCCCTATCTCACCTATAATATAAAGAATAACATCCTTTGCAACAACACCATCTGGTAGTTTTCCATTTATGATAATCTTATAACTTTGAGGTACCTTGAACCATATCTTGCCTGTTGCCCATATAGCGGCCACCTCACTCCTACCTATACCGCAAGAGAAGGCACCGAAAGCCCCATAGGTTGTTGTGTGAGAATCCGCACCAACTATAATATACCCTGGAAGTGCATACCCTTTTTCAGACAGAACCTGATGGCATATACCCCCCTCTGAATTAACATCATAAAAATGTTTTATTCCATGCTTTTTAACAAAGTCTCTTATAATAACATGGTTTAATGCATATTTTTCCTGTGAAGCAGGCACAACATGGTCTAATACAATAACTACCCTTTCTGGATACTTAACGCTCTTTGCACCAGTTTTATTAAATTTGCCCGAAATAGCCGCGGTATTATCATGTGACATTACAAAATCTGGTTCAACAACTACAATATCACCAACATTTACTTCTTCCCCCAATTTCCTTGAAAAAACCTTTTCGACAAAAGTCTTACCCATCATTACCTCCTCGTTAATAATAAAATTATAAAAGAACTAAAAGAGATAGAAAAAAGGTCATGTAAAATAAAAAGGTAAATAGGTCTTCTAATTGACTCTCCTTTGATAGTTTCTTATAATTGTAGACAATGGTTTGTTGTCTTAAAGAAGAAAAACCTCTTCATGAGGAATACAGGTGGCTTTTATTTGAGGGATGATAATTTATAGGGATGTTTTTGAAAATGAGAGGAAGGAGATAAAAGGGAAGAAGGATTTTAAGAATGGAAATTAGAGATCCGATTCACGGATTTATACAATATGACGAAAAAGAGGAAAGAATAATAAACACAAAAGTTTTTCAAAGACTTCGCAATATTAAGCAATTAGCACTAGCAAATTATGTATATCCCGGCGCCCTTCATACTAGGTTCGATCATTCTTTAGGAGTGATGCATTTAGCAAAAAAAATCGCAGAGAAATTAGATTTAAAAAAGAATAAAATAAAAATAGTAAGTTTAGCAGGATTGCTTCATGATATTGGACATGGACCATTTTCTCATGTTTCTGAGCAGATTTTAGAGACTTACACGGAAAATTTGCAAAACTTACTTAGTAAGTGGAAAGCAGATAATGCACATGAACTTATGTCTATCTTGATAATAGAATTTAATGAAGAGCTAAAAAAGGCTATAAATGATGATAAAAAAAGAAAAGAAGTTATAAAAATATTACAGAAACATAAAAAGCGATTTTTGGAAAAAGATATAATTTCAGGTCCATTGGATGCCGACAAATTAGATTATCTTTTGAGAGATTCTTATTTTACAGGAGTAAAATATGGTGTGTTTGATATTGACAAAATCATTGAATCTATGGATAAAATTCCTATAGCTGAAGGGATATTTCAAATTGGTATTAAGCAGGAGGGAATTTACGCATTAGAGCAATTGCTTTTAGCTAAGTATCACATGAATACACAAGTATATCATCACAGAATAAGACGAATTGCAGATGCTATGGTAGTAAGAGGGGTTGAATTAGCTATAAAAGGAGGTTTGGAAAAATTAAAAGAAATTTTCTCAATTAAAGATAACGAGGAATTTATAAATAAATATGTTGAATTTGAC
>CAJXJZ010000053.1 GCA_913055745.1 uncultured bacterium
AACCACCAGCAGACTATCAAAACCCAAACCCTATTTACTTTCTCACAGTGAAAGATACGTCTTTTAAGTTTGTACTTGGGATAAAAGAAAAAAACAATACGCCTATCCAAAAAGGCAAATTTGAAGGTAGAAAACCGTTAGATATTGCCTTTGAATACCTTAAAAAAGCCTTAAGTGAACACGGGATTGGTGCTAAAACGTCTGTTGGCTATGGTTATATGCAATAAAGGAAGACAAAATCCATTTTAAAAGGAGAAGATAATATGATCAGGGCACTTATTGATATTGGAGCAGCCTTAAATGACAAATATCCCATGCCATTTGCCCAAATACCTTATACAAAAGTGAATAACAATAAACCTCCTCGGGTAATCGTAATAGAACTTGAGACAGATAAAGGCAAGAACCTCAAGTTTACAAAAGCGTATCATAAAGATTATGACCCAGATGAGGCAAGAAATATGTATTATTACAGAGAAGGAAAATCAAAAGGTGCATCGCCTTCTTTGTCTTTTAAACTCCCTCCAAAGCACTCGTCATTGAGAGAGAGATTAGGTATTCTGAAAAATTTAGGCTACTTTGCTAACTTAGAGGACATAGCCAATGAGATTGAGAAAAAGGTTGAGGAGTGGAAAAAGGAAAAAGGGGGTTCTGGGAGCGTTCTCGTAGTATTGAAAATAGATGGAAAATGGCCTGGGGAAAACGAAGCGTTTACAAGAAATTTTGAAGAAAAGATACTTCAAGAACTTGCGCCCAAAAAGTATAAAAAGTATTGGAAGACAAAAGGTATATGTCATGGATGTGGTGAGGAAAAGGAAGTTTATGCGGGTATGAGTAGTTTGCTAAAATTCTATACTGTGGATAAAGTTGGATTTGCGCCAGAGGTAAATCCAAAGATTGCATGGAAAGAGTTTGCCTTGTGTAAGGATTGCATATACAACCTGGAAAGAGGGAAAAGGGCTGTTGAGGATTTTCTTACATTCAAGTTTTATGGAAAAGATTTTTGGCTAATACCTGTTGCAGAAAGGGATAATCTAAATGAAGTGCTAAAACAACTTAGCAAATTGCATGAAGCATCGAGCGCAAAGATTAAGCAAGAATTTGAAAATGCTGAAGATTATCTTATGTATGAGGCATCCAGGCAAGAAAAAGTCATCTCATATCATTTTGTATTTACAAAGAAAGAGCAGCAGGCACTTCGCATCCTATTGCATATTGAGGAGGTTTTGCCATCAGTTTTGAGGAAATTTGTGAGTTTGAAAAAGGATGTAGAGAAAAAGTTCAATAGAACTATGGAGGATGCCATCGCAAGTGATTTTAAAATGCACTTTAACTTTTTCTCTTCGCATAATCTCAGAGAAACACAACAACTTCCAGGGTTTACAGATAAGGATTTTTTCAATATCGTAGATAAAGTATTCAGAAGGTCTATTATAAATGAAGACTTGCTTATAAAAACAATTATGCAAAGGGTGCAAAGTGAGATGGCAGAGGGAGGAGAACATGCAAAAGTGCCAAATTACGCTGTGTTAGAGGCATTTTTATCGTTGGAATTTTTGTTAAAATGGGGGATTTTAAAGCGTAAAATAGGAGGTAATAGCATGGGTGAATCAGCATTTGATGAGTTCTTTGAGAAGTACAATGATTTCTTCAATCATCCAGCCAAAAAAGGACTTGTGTTGTTCGGCGTTCTTGTAGAGAAGTTTTTAAAATATCAATATGAAAAGAGGGAATCTACACCGTTTTTGAGGGCGTTGAAGAACCTAAGGCTCACGCAGAAAGATGTAGGGCGTGTATTTAGGGAACTCCAAAACAAGATGAATGAGTATGAAATAGGGCACTGGTGGCCTAAATTACGCGAAGGCATTGGTGTTTACTTTATTGCAGGAGGGGATAATTGGCCACTTAGCCCGGATGAGATAGGGTTTTATATAGCCATAGGCATGTCTATACACAATTTACCAATATTTAATCAGAAATCAGAAGAAACCAACTAAATAGGAGGTATGCTATGGATTATTTAAAGAATAGGTCAGAATTTTTGTTTATATACGATATAAAGGATGCCAATCCAAATGGTGATCCTCTTGAAGAAAATAAACCAAGAGTAGATGAAGAAACAGGACAGATAATCGTCTCAGATGTTAGACTCAAAAGGACAGTGAGGGATTATCTTTTTGATATAAAGGGAGAAGATGTTTTTATTATCCAGGAAAAAGATGAAAATGGGAAGTTAAGAACCAAAGAGGATAGGTCTAAGGATTTTAATGATGACCCTGAAGAGATCTTAACAAGATGCATAGATATGCGTCTTTTTGGTGCAACAACAGCCATAAAAGGCAAGACATTTACATGGACAGGCCCGGTGCAGTTTAAATTTGGTCGTTCCCTTCATAAGGTTGATGGACCTATACTCGTCAAGGGCACAACAGTAATGCCTTCCTCTCAAGACAAAAAGATGGGCACATTTCGTGAGGAATGGGTGGTCCCTTATGCATTAATAGGTTTTTACGGCGTTGCCAATGAATATGCAGCCCAATATACGCATCTTAAAGAAGAAGATTTAGACCTTTTGATGGAAGCACTCTGGAAAGGCACAAAAGACCTTATTACCCGTAGCAAGTTCGGTCAGATGCCAAGATTACTATTAAGATTGGTGTATAAAGAAAAATCAGACTTTTATATAGGGGAACTGGATAAACTCGTAAAATGGATGCCAAAAGAGGGCCTTCGTGAGGAAGAGGTAAGGGACATAAAAGACGGTGTATTAAACATGGACGACCTAATCAACACTATTGGAAAATGTAAGGACAAGATAGAGCGAATTGAGGTTAATGTTCATCAAAGGCTAACCACTCAACCTGAGATTACAAGCAGTCTAAGAAGTATAGTTGGAGCAGATAAGGTAAAAGTCCTTCAACTATCATGAGGGTGATTGCATTTAAAATATGGGGAGATTACGCACATTTTAGAAGGCAATACACCACAAGTTCTCCGCTTACATACTCTATTATGCCTCTCAGTGTTGCGCGTGGTATCATAGGTGGCATTATGGGATATTCCAGAAAAGAGTATCCTGATATTTTACATCCTAATAAAACAAAATTGGGCATAAGATTGTTAAAACCTGTAAAAAAGATAAGAATTGGCATTAACCTATTGGATACAAAGGATGGTGGATGGGTTAATCTTGATACATCCACAATGAAGCCATCATTAAAAAAAGATGGTAGTGGAAATTTTCGTCTCCATACTCAGGTTCGTGTAGAGTTCCTGAAAGACCCTACATTTGAAGTGTTTTTTAATCATATAGACAAAGATTTAATGGATGAATTTTCACAAAAACTCAAGGAGCATAGAACAGTTTACACACCCTATCTCGGTATTACAGAGTGTATTGGAAATTTTGCCTTGCTCTGGGATATGGAAGTTGAACCTTATGAAGGAGAAGCCAACATTTTAAGTGCTTTTACCAAAGATAGTGTAGAAAAACTCTATCTCAAAGAGCATGTAAGCCTTCTAAAAGAAAGCATACCAACATTTCTAAATGCTGATAGGATAAGGGAAAAAAGCAGTGATGTAATCTTCAATCCCTACGCCGAGCCCACCTCAGCCTATGTTAAAGGAGCATTTTTGTATCCTACGGGTCAAAATGATGCATTTGTTTTCATAGATTGAGATGTTAGCATCCCATCCAGGCATACCACTTGAGAAACATCTCCTATCTGTTAAAGAGAAAGTAAGCATATATGCCGAACAAATAAAATTAGAAGAAAACCTCAGGAAAACAGCAGAATTAATCGCTCTAACCCATGATATTGGAAAGGCAACATCATACTTCCAAAGACATTTAAAAGGGGAGAGGGTAAGCAAATACCTCTCCTCCCATGCACTTTTATCAGCAGTAATATCACTCTCGCATTTTGCAAAAGATTTAAGCCTAAGATACAAGACGATTTTATTCCTTGCAATAAGGTCCCATCATTCCCATCTTGTGAATATAATGAGGGCGACCAATATAGGAGACTCGTGGGATACATTGGAAGAACAGGTAGCATCTATACAGAGGGAGTCATTCTATCACTTAATACATCAATTAGGCTTGGAAATAGATCCAAAACAAGACCTTCTTCCGTCTTTGGAAGCATTTAAGAGAGGGTTTACCTATCCATTGTTTAATTTAGAGGGCGATATTTCCCTATATTTTAACACAAACCTTTTACTTGGCATGCTTGTGGATGCGGATATAAGGTCTGTAATAGATATGCCAGCCATTTCAGAAAGAAGAAAATTACCAGACGACCTCGTTGAAAGATACTTAAATACCCTGAATAAAAACACGCCACTTAGTTTCCTAAGGGAAGAATTTTATAAAACAGTACTTCAAAATATACAAAGATATGCATTAGAGAGCAAACTTTTCTCTATTACAGGGCCAACAGGCATTGGAAAAACCCTAACTGGCCTATCAGCAGCAATAAAATTGAGAAACCTAATTTTTAAAGAAAAAGACATAATGCCAAGAATCATATATGTCCTTCCCTTTACCAGTATCATTGATCAAAACTATGATGTAATTAAAAAAGTTCTAAAACATTCAGGTATAGAAGATGACATTTTATTAAAACACCATTATCGCACACCCATTTCACACAACATAAGAACATTAAAGAATGAAGATATATGGAAACTCCTTGAAGAAGATAACCTATTTAAGAACAAAAAACAAGAGGATATAATAGGTCTATATGAAAAGGCAAATAACCGTGTAGAAACATGGGATGCAGAGATTATCATTACCACATTTGTGCGATTATTTGAAACATTGTTCACCAATCGTAGGTCAGAAGCAAGAAGGTTACATAACCTTGCAACAAGCATTGTAATCTTAGATGAGGTGCAAAATATACCTGTAAAATATTGGAACTTAACAGAAAAATCATTAAAATTTTTGTCAAAAGAGTGGAATACCCATTTCATTTTGATGACAGCCACAAAACCCGCGCTACTTCAGGACATACCAGAACTAACAACACCTAAGAAGCAGGTATTTTTCAGCAAAATGTCCAGAACAAGGCTAAATATAGATATTGCACCAGCACCTTATAACGATGTAGAACATTGGTTAATACCAAAAATAAGAGATAAAGGCAGTTTCTTAGTTGTA
Organism: uncultured bacterium; assembly: GCA_913055745.1. Lineage (GTDB taxonomy): Bacteria > Hydrothermota > Hydrothermia > UBA1063 > CAJXJZ01 > CAJXJZ01. The sequence continues at coordinate 5,168 of CAJXJZ010000053.1, forward strand.
ATGAATACCATTCGCTCAGCGCAGGAAGTTTACAAGGCATTAAAAGATAGGTTATCTTATAAACTTTACTTTCTTTCAGCATCATTAATCCCATTACATCGCCAGGAAGTTATAGAGAAAATAAAAAAGGATTTAAGCGAAAATAAAAAAATAGGCCTTGTATCAACACAAGTAATAGAGGCAGGTGTTGACCTTGATTTTGAAACAGTTATAAGAGATATGGCGCCCTTAGACAGCATCGTTCAGGCAGCAGGTAGATGCAATAGAAACGCAAAAAATACCAATGAAGGAGAGGTGTATTTACAAAAACTGCAAGATCCAGATAATAAAAATAGAACCCTATCCCTTTATATCTATGACAGCATTCTTATTGAGGCAACAGAGGAGTTTTTAACAGAATATAAAACCCTAAAAGAAAAAGACTACCTTAAACTCGTAGAAAATTACTTTAAAGACATCAAAGAAAACAGAAAATCACAGGACAGGGAAGTATTAGCATCCATAGAGCAACTATCCTACGATAAAATAGAAAGTTTTTCGCTTATAGAAGATGAGATGCCCACAATACCTGTTTTTGTAGAATATGATGACAAGGCACAAAAAGAAGTGAATATCTTACGCAATCTTGCAGAAAAAAACTTGAGCAATTACGAAGAAAGGATGAAAATAAGAACCATCATTCGCTCCATAATGCCACAATTATACGCATACATAGTGAATGTTCCTGTAAAAACACTTTCAGAACTTGGACTTCCTCAACTTCCCTTTTTTTCAAGTTTTTTGTATCTTCCAAAAGAACATCCAGATTTCCAGGAGATTTATGATAAAGAAACAGGGTTTGCAAGAGAAATAAAACAAGGTGGCATATTCTTGTGAAGCCCATCTCAGCGCATATATTTCAGGCATACCTTACCTGTCCAAGAGAAGCGTGGCTACAGTATCATAATATAAGTTCTGATCAGGAGCATGAACTCCTTGCACTTGGTAGGTTAATTCATGAAACATCATACAAAAGGGACAAAAAAGAGATATTTATTGATGAATTTCTAAAGATTGACATTGTGAGGGATGAGGTCATTGCTGAGGTGAAGAAATCATCAAGGAGCAAGGAGGCCGCTAAGATGCAACTTCTTTATTACCTCTATCATCTAAAGCATGAAAAGGGTATTGATATAAAAGGCATTTTACTATTCCCAAAAGAGCGAAAGAAGGAAGAAGTAGAACTCACCAAAAAAGATGAACATAAAATAGAAGAGATGTTAAAGGAGATAGAAAGACTTGTATCCCATCCTGTGCCACCAAAGGCAAAGAGAACAAAATATTGCAGGTCATGTGCATTCTATGAATACTGTTTTGCTGAGGAGGAATAATATGAAAAAGAGCATATACATATTTTCAAATGGCACAATAAAACGCAAACAGAACACAATATTCTTTTTGTCCGAAAACAAAGAAAAGAAGTACATACCAGTAGAGAATACAAAAGAAATCTATATCTTTGGTGAGGTGACACTCAACAAAAAACTCCTTGAATTTTTTACACAAAAGGAGATCTTGTTACATTTTTTCAACTATCACGGCTATTATGTAGGCACCTACTATCCAAGAGAGCATCAAGGTTCAGGTCTTGTCTTACTAAAGCAGGCAGAACACTATTTAGATGAAGAAAAGCGCATGAAACTTGCCAAAAGTTTCGTAAAAGGAGCGGCAGATAACATAATAAAACTCTTAAAATATTATCAAACAAGAGGCATAGGCCTAAAAAGCACAATAAGAAAAATAGAAAAACTATCCTCACAGATAGAAAAACAAACCAACACAGAGGACCTAATGGCAATAGAAGGGAACATAAGGGATACATATTACACTTCATTTGACAAGATCATACAGGACAAAGACTTCAGTTTCAACAAACGAACAAGGAGGCCGCCCAAGAACAGATTAAATGCCCTCATAAGTTTTGGCAATCAACTATTATATGTTGCCGTATTAAGTGAGATATACAGAACACATCTTGACCCACGCATAGGATACCTACATTCAACAAATCAGAGGAGATTTACCTTAAACCTTGATGTAGCCGAGATATTCAAGCCTATAATAGTAGACAGAATGATAATAGGACTAATAAAGAAAAAGATGATAAAAAAAGAGCATTTTGATGCACGTCTAAATGGCATATTATTAAAAGAAAATGGTAAAAAGATTTTCTTAAAAGAGTGGGATAACAGATTGCAGACCACAGTAGAGCATAAAAAACTCAAAAGGCATGTATCCTATCAACGACTTTTAAGGCTTGAACTATACAAGTTAGAAAAGCACCTCATAGAGGGTATAGAATATAGGCCATACAAGATGAAATACTAAGATGTATGTAATAATGGTATATGACATAAAAGAAGAGCGTGTCAATAAAGTATTAAAGATAGCAAGAAAATACCTAACATGGGTGCAAAATTCCGTTTTAGAAGGAGAGATAACAAGAGCAAAACTTGCGAGTTTAAAGACAGAACTAAAAGATGTAATAAAAGAGGAAGAAGATTCAATAATCTTTTACAAACTCAGGAGCACGAGGTATTTCAATAAAGAGACCATGGGCACAGAAAAAGGTGGTGAGGACATATTCTTATAAAAAATAAGATTAGACAATAGAGACTACTAATTAAAATAAAGCCAATATTGACTAAATATAAAAGACAAAATTTTAAAATTATGTTATGATTTTAGTATTTAAAAGTTAATTTTCAAAAATTACTTCAACCCCCAGTAGTGTAAAAAACCCCGGGGTACGAAG
>CAJXJZ010000054.1 GCA_913055745.1 uncultured bacterium
TGCATTTACTTCGTACCCCGGGGTTTTTTACACTACTGGGGGTTGAAGTAATTTTGATTTTAAGAATTTTTTATAATACTATTTTTTCAATATTTTTAATTTATGTAATAAACCTTTGAAAGTATCCCTGGCGTAATATTGAACCTATCTTTTAAAATAGTTATTTTTTTACATATACAATCTCATCGTAGGAAAATACCTTTTTAAAGTCTTCTATGAAGTGCTGCTTTACTTCATCCATCGGTATATACGCTCCTGTGAGTTTTTGCAAACTTGTTACCCCTTTGTTTTCAAGTCCACAAGGAATGATAAGGTCAAAAAAGGAAAGGTCTGTATTTACATTGAATGCAAAACCATGATATGATACCCATCTTTTGAATGCAACGCCTATGGCAACTATTTTTTCATTGCCATGCCATACACCTACATATTCATCTGTTGTATAGGTTTCTATCCCGTATCTTTTTATGGTAAGGGATAATGCTTCTTCAAGTTTGTGTATAAACTTGCGCAGACCAGCTATTTTGGAGTTTATTTTTATTATGGGATAACCTACCAATTGGCCAGGGCCATGGTATGTAATATCTCCACCTCGTTCTATTTTAAAAAGTTTTATGCCTTTTTCCCTTAACTCGCTTTCATTAGCTTTGAGATTACTGAAATCTGCATGCCTGCCTGTTGTTATTACATGGCTATGTTCAAGTAGTAGAAGATGATCAAAAACTTCGTCCTTTATTCTCTGTTCTACCAATGTTTTTTGCATTTGCCATATCTTCTCATAATCCTGAGGGGTTTTAAAATCCCATATTTCAAGAACCTTTTTCATCCTTTTCTTCTCCTCTTCTATAGTATCTGATTGTAGGATATGCAAGTTCAATATCCTCTTCCCTTTCTGTCATATCAAGAATGTCTTCCCATATACGGCTCTCTGTTCCACGGCGGTTTCGTGGGGAACAAAGATACCTTATGGTGAGCAAGATTCCACTATCTTTTACTTTTGTGTACACTATAGGACTGAATTTTCTGTATATTATCATGTATTTTTTTGCTGCCTCTCTTAGGCGTTCTGCTGCTTCTTTTGAAAGATGTTCTGCATGGCGATTTGCAATTTCTGTAAGCAAGTTTTTTGCTTTCTTGTAATTGCTTTCAAAGGTAATAAGAACGGGTATTTCGTTCCATATATACTCAAAACTTTGTGTATAGTTTGCTACCATATCTGTGAGGACCCTGCTATTTGGTATGTGTATTACTCTGCCTGTACTCTGTTCTGCATCTACCCAGTTTTCTACCTCAAGTAGGGTGAATTGAAATGTTCTTATATCTATTACATCGCCTTTATGTTCTCCTATCTGTATTCTATCTCCAACGGTGAAGGGCTTTCTCCATAATATGAACATCCATCCTGCTATATCCATAAGAGGGTCTTTAAGTGCAACGGCTACCCCAGCGGAAAGCAGACCTAAGAATGTGCCAAGAGAGTTTATATCAATGACCCATAAACGGAAGATAAAAAAGCCTATTATTGCAAACAGTACATAATCTGTTCTCTTCCTCGCAAAATACTTTGTTCGTAAGTCCTTGATATGTTTGTTAATAAGACTGTAAGATGCTATCTTGAAAAGATAAAAAAGGAGGATAAAAAATAGAGATAATAAAATTTTGTACCCTAAGACGGGGTCAATATGCCCCCATCTTAGGAGATTAACAAAAAACTTATTCACTTTCTTTTATTTCGTAATCATAGGTAAGTTCCCCCACACCCCTTATAGTGGCAGAGGCAGGACAGTATTTATGTTGAGAGAGTTCTATGGCTTCTTCTACCTTATTCTCTGGAATGTTTTTCCCATAGAATACATATTTTATATGTACCTTTTTATACACCTTTGGATGCTTGTCTTTTCTTTCTGCATCTACATATAGTTCAAAACCATCCACCTTGACACGCATCTTTCTGAGGATGTATATAACATCCATGCCAGTACATCCTGCAAGACTTATAAGCATAAGTTCCATGGGCCTTGCTGCTGAATCTCTTCCACCCTTTGAAACCTCTGAATCCATAACAACAGCGTGCCCAGAGTCTGGGATTCCCCAGAATCTCATACCTTCAAGCCACTTTACCTCAACATGTGCCATTCTATCCTCTCCTTTTTTGTATTTCTTTTTTTATTGTACAGTACTGACAGACCTTCCTTGTTGTTGGAAAGCCGCATACTTCACACGGCTTAAGTTGTGTTTCACCCTCTTTTGTATCTTGTTCAAAAAATCTTCTCCCTCTTCTTATAAACTCAAGATAAAACCTGAGTTTTGTTGAGGGAGCCCGTTCTTCAATCTGGTTTAATATATGCTTGTAGAACTTGGATGTTGCCCCGTGTGCATTGGGACATTCTTCTTTTATATAATCTATACCTCTTAAAAGTGCGTAGGCTGCACTTTCTCTTTCTGATATAAGGGCAAGGGGCTTTGCTTTCTTGACGAGTTTTTCATCCCTTTGTGGAAGAAGAATATTTTGCCTCGCTAAATAACCCTCCTGCCATGAAAGGACATTGGAAAAAAGCGTTGCTACCTCATCGTCAAGGTTATGACCTGTGGCAATAACTGAAAAACCATGTTCATAGGCGAATCTGTTTAGGATGTATCTTTTGATTACTCCACATACAGAACAAGGTTTTCTATGTAAGATTCTTGCTATTTCTGTAATCCCCATCCCAAAATCTTCCTTTATGTTATATATGTGTATTTTAATGCCTGTTTTTTCTGAAAAATTTAATACCTTTCCTTTTGATCTTTCAGAGTATTCACCTATTCCAAGGTCTATATAAATGCCCTCAACATTGTATTGGAGTTTGTTTAATATGTAGGCTGTATTTAAGCTGTCCTTTCCCCCTGAGATGCCTATGAGTATTTTCTCCTCCCTATTGAACAATTTGTATTTTCTTATAGTCTTTTCTACTCTATTTTCTATGAAGGATATAAAATGCTCATCGCATAGTTTTAAGTTATATGCTCTAAGTTCTATAACAGCATTATTATCGCAGAACTTACACTTCATCTTCTCAACCTGATATCAAACTTTATTGGTGTACCTATGTAGCCGAACTCTTCTCTTATGCGCTTTTCTAAATACCTTAAATAATCCTGACGCACTTTGCCACGTGTTATCATCAAGAATGTAGTGGGTTCTATTCTTGATTGGAAAAATTTGATAATCTCAAAAGGAGGAGAAAATTTTGAAAGTTCTTTCATTATAAATGCCAAAACGCGCTTATCGCTTACCTTTTTCTTTGTTTCCGCCCAAACTCTAAAAACGAGTTCTTTTAAAAACTCAATCCTTTCTCCTGTTTTGGCGGATACAAGGACTTTTGGAACATAGTACAGAGAAGGCAATTCCCTCTCAAAAAGATATATAATGCTTTTGCGTTCTTCTTTTGAGAGTAAGTCTGCCTTATTAAATGCGATAACGATACCTTTACCTTCCTGCTCTGCCATTTGAATGATTTTTTTATCAATGTTAGTTATAGGCCTTTTTGCATCTATAACCACTATACAAACCTCTGCATAGGATATGCTTCTTTTACTTCTAAGATGTGCAAAATACTCAACCTCGTCTTTGAATTTCTTTTTTATGCCTGCTGTATCTACAAAAATAAATCTATCGGTTTCTATATCAATAGCATCCCTTGTTGTGCCTGGTATGTCTGAGACCACCACATAATCCTTACCTCCTAAGGCATTAAGTAGGGATGATTTGCCAACATTTGGTTTTCCTATGATAGAACACCTTATTTTGTTCTTTTCTTTTCTTTTCCGCGTGTCTGGGAGTTTTGAAGTTATAGTATCCAAAAGTTCATCTATACCAAGGTTGTGCTCTGCTGATATTACAAGTGGCTCGCCAAATCCGAGTTCGTAAAAATCATAAGTTGAAGGTTCTTTAATGTCGCCTTTATTAGCCACTAAAATTACCTCTTTGTTGAGTTTTCTTAGCCATGCTGCGATATCTTTGTCCTGTGGAACAAGACCTGTCTTAAGGTCAACAAGAAAAATGACCAGAGTTGCCTCTTTTACTGTTTTTTCTATGTTCGCTTTTACCTTTGCCCATACAGCATCCTCTATTGGTGGGAATAGCCCACCAGAGTCAATAAGAATAAACCTTTTGTCGTTCCATTCTATCTCTTTTCTCAAACTATCCCTTGTAAGTCCTGGCGTTTTATCCACAATGGCAAGTGGCTTTTTAATAATACGATTAAAAAGCGTTGATTTTCCCGTATTAACCCTACCTACAATAACAACCTCAGGCAATCTCATTTAATATCTCCCTTTTTAATGCCTCTTTGTCGTAAAAGACCTTAATAAGTTCCATTTTTTCTAATTTTTCAAGGTTTTGCTTATCAATTTTACGCCTTTTTATATTAAATGTTTTGCCGCTTCTTGTTTGAAAGGTCATATTATCTTTAATGTCTGTAGGCAAAATAAGGACCTCTTTGTTCACTTTTTGTGCTTGAGATACGAGGGTGGTACATAAAGAGTCTGATATACCATGTACTATTTTTGCCACTGTATTTGATGTACATGGAGCTACGACGACCTTTTTCACATTAAAGGTTAACACACTCAGTATCTCAAGTCCTGATGATGTTTTTTCTGTTATAAAAGGCATGTTAATAAGACTTCTGTATCCAAAAAAGTCAATAACCTCCAATCCTGCATTTGATATAAAAAGTTTAATAAAGGAAGGTCTTAGAGTTTTTAAAAACTCTAAGACCTCCTTCAAAAAGTACTCTCCGCCTGTAATGCACCAGGCGATTTTTTTACTCAATGTTGTTTGATATGTATGAAAGCCCTTCTCTCACCCTGAGATAGAGATGGCTTGTATGCGTAGCAGGAAATGTGCTCTCAGGGTAGCCTGGATACTCGGAGAAGAGTTCTGCTTTGTGAGGTATCCCCAGCTGATTAAGTGTTCCATCAAGAACCATAAGGTGAAAGTTGAGTTTTAGTTCGTCATCTGTCCCACAGTCCATATAATACTTTGTGCCAGCAGATATTATGTTCTGTGCGTTGTTTATAAAGATGTTTTTAACATTGTTGTCTTCCCATTGTGCCCATGTGAGGCTATCAAGATGCCAATAACCTTTCACCATATTATTTATTGTATCAAGAGAGTCTATAACAAATGGCAATTGGACCCCCATGTATAATGATGGGTTAAGATAGTACGGAGAGAAACTGAATTTATTTTCTCTCGGGTTGAAATAGGAGGAATCCCTCACTCTTGGAGAGAATGCAGCACCCATGGCAAACATCATGCTTGTAAGTGGGTGTTCTTCATTGATATTTAAGGGCGATATATAACCACCGTTTTCTGCGATAACCATGTCTACCATACTCATACCTGTTACAGAATCCTGTGCAAGGAAAAGATCAAAATCATAAACCCCAGAAAAACCTGCTACCACCTTGAAAAGTTCAGGATATTTTGCTCCTAGCTTCATGGCTCCATATCCACCCATGGATATACCTGCAATAGCCCGTTTTGTTGTATCTGTGGCATATGCACTGTCTATAAATCTTATGACATCGTTTATGATGTAATCTTCAAACTGTCCAAAGGCAGGATAGGCGGAATCAATGGAGTTGGTATAGAAAGACCCAGCAAAATCATTGTATCCGTTGGGCATAACCACTATCATAGGGACTATTTCACCCTTTGTTATCATATAGTCTAAAATGTCCTTTATATCCTCAACGGATTGCCAGAATCTATAGTCAGATCCATAGCCATGTAAAAGATAAAGGGTGGGATAGGATGTGCCTCCATCATAGTGGGGTGGAAGATAGATATAAGCATGGTTATAGTTTCTGGCTTCAATATATGGGTCTTGGGCATGTATGGTTGCCTCCACCAAGGTACCTTTTTTGAGTTCTACTGTAGTAGGTTCTTTCATACATCCTGAAAGAACAAACAATCCTGCAAGTAGGAAACCTGTTATTTTTTTCATCATAATCCCTCCTTAAAATGTGTAAACTATGCTTAGATTTCCAGCCATTGCGCTTAGTCTATAAGTCCCGGGCATATAATCCTTTTCATAAGAATAGTTGTTTTGCCTATTTACTTCTCTCTTTGGGGTATAGATATACTCTCCACCAATAAATACGCCGATGTTTTCAGAAACCTTTCTACCAATCCCCATGTTAATGCCAATTTTGTTGTTTATGTCTGGAATAAGGGGTGTTAGTGTGGTGTCTGGAATAGGTGATTTATCAAAGTAGAAACCCATTCTCATATTCATAACTGGACTTATGGCATATTCCATGCCTGCGGCAAACTTGTAAGTATCATTAAAGTTTTCACGAATCGTATCCCTTTCTATCGTATCCTGCATCAGGGTTATATTGTCAAATGAGGCAATGATATTGCGGAATCTTGACCATTTGGTGTATGTAAATGATGCATACACACCCAATTTGGCCTTTTTATATCCAAGACCTAATGCAAACTCGTATGGTAGTTTAAATGGTGCATCCACTGTACCCTCTTGTTCCATGACCTGTCCACTCATTAAAAACACACTTTGTGAGTCAAGATGCTGTGCAATTTCATCGTTTTTAGGTAGATACAGTGCCATTGATGCATCACCACTAAAATCAAGGGTAGAGTAGTATCTAAATACTGCACCCATAAAGAGGCATGGTGTTATATCATAAGAAAGACCAAGGTTTGCACCAAATCCCATTGCATTTGCATCAATATCTGTTGTAACGGGTAAAAGCCTGTATTGTATAGGCAATTCTGAGGCATCGGGATTGAATGAAGCAGGGTCCACAAAGCTTACCTTGCTTAATTTGACTGAACCCAATAAAGGACCGCCAGATACACCTATTTTTAGTTTTCCATTAATGTTATAGGCCAAGGATGCATAGAGCGCATAGGTTTTAAGGTCACTTTGCCAGTTGTCCTCAGGAAAATCAGGCTTTTCAAAGGTGGAATCATTTGTGTCGTAGTAGCCCGCAGGGAATTCATAAAGGTTCCATTTGCTGCCAAGGCCGAATGGAGTAAATTCCATAAATCCCACCTTCCATCCGTTTTCCATATCTCTCACTATCCCAAGTCCCGCTACAGGGCTTATATATTTTTTGGAAAGAACTGTATCCTGGAGTCTGTATCCTCCATCGTAACCTAAGATACCCGTATTCATCGCATACATTCCTCTGAGGCCTATGGTATTTAGAGAAACGCCAATCTGATTTCCTGAATCTTTTGCCATAAGTGCAGGGTTCCAGAAGGGTGCTGTCCACATTGAGGCATTTACAAGATCACTGCCTCCCAATTGCAGTTCCCTTGAGCCTGTCCCAGAGAGTTCAAATCCAGATGCCAGGAGCCCTCCGGCATACATGAATAGTAATATCTTCCTCATATCCACTCCTTGTTTTGTCTTAAATTTTAATGCCATAATTATGGAGATAAAATTTTAAGCACGTATTTCCTCAAAAATAAATCTATTTGAAATTAATGTTATCCTCTTTGACATCGTGTATTTCAGTAAGGGAGGGGAAAGTTTTAGGAACAATTCCCCTTTCTCCCCTTCACAAAGGGGGAAACTATTAAAATTTCCACTTCTAAAAAAGGAGGTAGGGGGATGTTTCAACTGAATTTCCTCTTTATAAGACGCATTCTGACCTTAATGTATTTTAAGGAATGGGCAGCGTTTTGGTCAATAACTATTTTGAGGGAACAAAAGGATTTAGTGTAGTTTATTTTTGAGGAATCCCGAATACTTGTTTATACGATAATTTTTCCGTAAAATATTACAATGAAAATCATTTTT
>CAJXJZ010000055.1 GCA_913055745.1 uncultured bacterium
TAAGGGGGATTGTCCCCTCAATTCTCCCCCTTGGTGAAGGGGGAAAAAGGGGGATTGTCTTTCTAATTCTCCCCCTTAGTAAAGGGGGATTAAGGGGGATTGTTCCCAAAGTGGAGGGTGAAAAAATGTGGATTGAGAATAACATCCCCCGTCCCTTCGGGACACCCCCTTCTACGGAAGGGGGAATTTTAGCGGTTTTCCCCCTTAGTAAAGGGGGACAAAGGGGGATTGTACCTCAGTTCTCCCCCTCGGTAAAGGGGCGTCATCAACATTAATTTCAAATAGATTTATTTTGGGGAAAATACGACGCATGCAACACAATATTAACAAAACTTTTTTTTGAATTTTAGAGAAGCCATGTTATAATTAAACTGTGAAAATTGTAAAACCTATTATTGAACGATGCACAGGTTGCAGGTTATGTGAGATGGCATGTGTGAACTATCATAGAGAGGACCTCTTTGACTTTCAACCTGCCATAAGGGTCCATAGGGATGAAACAGGCCTTTTCTTTTCGCCCAATGTATGTTCCCAATGCAGTGATGAGTTCTGCATAAATGTATGCCCTACAAACTCCCTCAAAAGGGACAAGGATGGCATAGTAAGATGGAATAAAGAAACCTGTATATTTTGCAAACAATGTGTTATGGCATGCGAATATGAGAGCATTCATTTTTCTAAGGAGAAAAAAGAGATAATAAAGTGCGATACTTGTGATGGCCTATTCTCTTGCGTAAAAACATGCCCTTATGATGCATTAAAAATAGTGGAGATAACGCCATGAAACCGATTCTTTTGTCCGTTGACCTTTCTACAGGAAAAATAGAGAAGAAAGAAATTGAAATAGAACACATAAGAAAATTCATAGGTGGAAGAGGCCTTGCAGCATACTATCTTTTAAAAAACCTCCCACCTGACACAGACCCCACAGGCGAGAAAAACATCATTTACATAATGTCTGGCTCATTGAGTGGTTATCCTGTGCCTCTTTCAGGAAGATCGCAGATAGTCACAAAAAGCCCACTAACAGGTGCAATTACCTCTTCCAATGTTGGAGGCAACTTTGCCTTTGAACTTAAGATGGCAGGCTATCATGGCATAGAAATAAAAGGAAAACTAAAAAAGCCTGGTTTTTTGCTTATTTATGATGATATGGTAAAAATCATAGAGGATGATTATGCCTTTATGCTCACCTCTCATGATGCAGACCTTTATTTAAGAAAAAAGACCATAGAAGACGCTACCAGTATGGTAATAGGACCACAGGGCGCATTAAAATCACGCATAAGTGGGCTCTTTGTTGATGGACACAGGGCAGCAGGAAGGGGTGGCATAGGCGCAGTGCTTGGCAGTAAAAACCTAAAAGGCATTGTTGTAAAGGGAACAAAACTACTTGATGCAAATAATTTACAGGGGTTTTATGAAAAAACTCAAGATATACTCAATAAGTTTAAGGCATCACCTGCGAAAAAAACATTTTCCACCTATGGCACAACAGGCGTCCTTGCAATAATAAATGGCATAGGTTCGCTTCCCTTTAGAAACTTTCATGATGCATATTGCCCACATGCAGACAAAATAAACCACAAGGCCTATAACGATAAAATACTAATAAAAAACGGTGCCTGTGCCACATGCCCTCTTGGGTGTGGTAGAATAACAATGGCAGAAGGTAAAAAGGGACATGGGCCTGAGTACGAGATCGTATGGGCTTTTGGCTCTTCTTGCAGCATAAGTAATATAGAAAAAATAGCGATTTTAAATTACTATGCAAACCAATACGGTTATGATGGTATATCCCTTGGAGGCACCATTGCCGCGCTTATGGACCTATATGAGGCAGGGATTGTAAAAGAAAAGGACATAGGTTTTCCTGTGCCATTTGGTGATGCAGACGCTGCTATAAAAGTAGTAGTAGAACTTATGAAAACAAACAGAGGCATAGGAGAACTTTTGAATCAGGGCTCATACAGACTATGTGAATACTTTGGACATCCAGAATTCTCAATGAGCGTTAAAAAACAAGAACTTCCCGCCTATGACCCAAGGGGCATAAAGGGTATGGGACTTGCCTACGCCACAAATACGCGAGGAGGAGACCATACAAAGGCATTTACCGTTACATTGGAGGTATATAAGGCAGAGGACCCCAACTATCGCCTGATGTATGAAGGAAAACACGAGATAGTAAAATACCTTCAGGACTATCAATCAATAGTAGATTCCACAGGCACATGCAGTTTTGGAAGAAGCGTTTATAACATTGAAGTCTACAGGGATTTAATGAACCTATTATATGGATTTGATTACACAGATGAAGAACTATTAAAAGCAGGTGAGCGGATATGGAATATAGAAAAACTCTTTAACCTCAGAGAAGGCCTTATGAAAGAAGAGGATACATTACCTGATCGTCTTTTCTCGGAGCCTATTAAAAGCGGTCCATCTAAGGGTGAAGTTTATGACAAAGACCAATTCAATGACCTCCTGCTTGCATATTACAAACTAAGGGGCTGGGATAAAGATGGCATCCCAACCCTGAACAAATTAAAAGAACTGGACATTGACAATGAATAAATACACAGTAATAGGTTCTGGAATTGCAGCAAGGAGTTTTGCAAAGTGGATAGACGCGCCATTAAAGGTATTTACAAAAGACCCTTTCCCATACTCAAGAATGGCTATTTTAGATGTATTAAAAAAAGAGGTTAAAGAGGAGAATATTGCTCTCAAATTCCCAAAAAATGCAGAAATTCACACAGAAAAAGAGGCAAGTTTTATAGATGCAGATGAAAAAACAATCCAATTTAAAGATGGAACAAAAGAAAGTTATGAAAAACTCGTCATCGCCACTGGCGCCACGCCTAATAAAATAGATTTCAAAGATGCAAGCATACCCATTTTAACTATAAGGGACCTAAAGGATATAAAAACAATAGACCAATTACTCGGGCAAGGGAAAGATAAAGTCTGTATTTTGGGTGGCGGTTTTGTTAGCATGGAGACAGCAAATGCCCTGTATAAAAGAGGCGTCAAAATAACCATGCTTGTCTCCTCATCCCGTGTGCTTTCACGGAGTCTCAACAGCGAGGCATCAAAAATGGTGGAGCAAGTTCTAAGACAAAAAGGCATCAAGGTCTTAAAAAACTCAAAAGTTGTGGATATAAAAGATGATACACTATACCTTGAAGATGGCAATACACTCAAGGCAGATTTTGTGGTTATAGGAAAAGGCGTAAAAAGAAAGGTCATTAAAGTAAAATGGAAAGGAAGAGTATATCAAGATTACAATGCAGATGAATACTTTAAAACACCATTTGAAGACATTTATCTTATCGGAGATGCATTAAAAACAAGAGACCTTATCACACAAGAAGAGAGGCTCAATGCCATCTGGCCCATTGCCGAAAGAGAAGGTCGTCATCTTGCCATGCTTTTAAACCAAAAACTACAAAATCCATATAAAGGCGATGTGCCATACAATATGCTCTCTGTGTTTGATATGTACATCTTCAGCATAGGCAACATAAAAAAAGGCAAAGAGAAAATAAACCTGAAAACAGACACATCTTTATTTATGATAACAGAAGAGAACAGAAAAATATATGGACTTATATCCATCAATCATCCCCTACCCTTTGCAAGAATCGTAAAGCGTTTTATGCAAAATGGATACTTCTAAGATAGTTTTAACGCCCATAGGATATGTAGAAACGCCATACAAAGATGCAAAAGATACCCCACCTGATCCAGAAGAATCAGACATAAAAGCAAAGATCATTATATTTAAAGAATACAAAGATTGTATATTTGGACTCTCATCTGGTGATACCATCCTGGTGGTAAGTTATCTACACCTTGCAACCTACAAAGGCCCCCATGTTAGGAGAAGAAGGGATGGAAAACTATGTGGCGTTTTTGCAACAAGGTCTCCCCACAGACCCAACCCCATTGCAACAAGCATCACAAAAATAGAAAAAATAGAGGATGGCATTATATATGTAAAAGGCATTGACCTCATAAACAAAACACCCCTCCTGGATATAAAAATATGGAAATAAAAGTTTGATGCTTAAATACATGGGTTTTGCTGTATAATATCAAAAAGATGACGAACAGTGAAAAGCGTAAAATTAAAGAGGCCTTTAAATCATACTTCAGGGAAATAAGAAATAGGTATTTAACACATGATTACACAGAAATAACACTGAGGACGCCCTTTGAAAACTTCATAAAAAGTTTTGATGAAAAAATAAGATTAATCCATGAGCCAAAAAGGAAAAAGGGCCTGGGTGCCCCAGATTTCAAGGCGTTTTACCTCTCAAGAAAAGTCGGTTTTATAGAAACAAAAGACATTGATACAAACCTTGATAATATACTTGAGAGTGCACAGTTAAAGAAATACATTGATAGCATAAACAATCTCATCTTGACCAATTACTCCCGTTTTATACTCATCAAAAATGGACAAAAGACTTTTGATTTCAATCTGTTTACACCCTCTGATCTGGATAATGCCCGTTTTACCATACCAGATGATAAGATTAACATTTTCACCCAATTCATAAACGAGTTTTTCAATTATAAACTTCCAACAATCTCCTCTGCAGAGGAATTGGCAAAAGAACTTGCAAAGAAGGCAAAACTCCTGAAAGATTTTGCAAAAGAACAACTTGAAGAGGACATGAAAGCAGAAAATAGCACAAAGTCATCAATCTATGATTTCTATGAAGGAATAAAAGAACTGATTAAAGATATAAGCATTGAAGATTGTGCGGATGCCTATGCACAAACAGTAACATACGGATTATTCCTTGCAAGAAGAAACTGTAAAGACAAATTGGAGAGAATGAATGCAGCATCACATATTCCAAAAAGCGTTGGTATCATCAAGAAGATCTTTATAAACATTTCAGGAGATGAATTCCCTTCCCATATCTCCTGGATTATTGATGATATAATTGATGTATTAAATGCTTCCAAAGTAGATGAAATATTGAAAAACATTGATAAAAGAGGAAAGAAAGACAAAGACCCTATTATATTTTTCTATGAGGATTTTTTAAACTTTTATGAACCAGAGAAGAGAAAACACATGGGTGTCTATTATACCCCAAGACCAGTGGTAAACTTTATAGTAAAATCTATTCATAATATCTTAAAAATGCATCTAAACAAGCCCTTAGGACTTGCAGAGGATGATGTCCATGTGCTTGATCCAGCCATTGGCACAGGTACCTTTTTCTGGATTACATTTCTTGTAGTTTTAAATGAATTAAAAAATAGCGGTTTAAAAGGATTGATTTATAAAAAAATACAAGACCACATACTCAAACATTTTTATGGCTTTGAAATTTTGATTACACCCTATGTCATTTCCCATTTAAAACTTACCGATTTATTGGAGCGGTGGTATTACAAATTTAAGGATAAAGACAGGATTCAGGTATATCTCACAAATACGCTTGAACCATCAGAAATTCCGGGAGATCTACCATTCATGAGGGAAATAACAGCAGAAAGCAGGATGGCTCACGAGATAAAAATGAAAAAACCCATACTTGTAATAATGGGAAATCCCCCATATTCAGGCATATCTTCCAACAAAGGGAAATGGATTGATGATTTACTAAAAAAGGGCTATAAGAGGGCAGATGGGAGCAAAGATGATGGATATTACAAGGTGGATGGCAAACCATTAGGAGAGAAAAATCCGAAATGGCTCCAGGATGACTATGTAAAATTCATCCGTTTTGCACAATGGAAAATAGACCAAAATGGAGAAGGAGTGCTGGGCTTTATCACAAATCATAGTTATATTGACAACCCAACATTTAGAGGGATGAGAGAGTCCCTACTTGAGAGTTTTGACAGAATTTATATATTAAATCTACACGGCAATGCTTTAAAGAAAGAGACATGCCCTGATGGAAGCAAAGACGAAAATGTATTTGATATAAAACAGGGCGTTGCCATTGCCTTATACATAAAAAATAGCAAACTCAAAGACAAGAAGGTCTTTTATGCTGATTTATATGGATTGAGAGAGCATAAATATCAATGGCTGGACAGACATACCATAAATAATGTCAATTGGCAGGAAATAAAACCAGTTTCACCATATTATTTCTTTGTTCCAAGAAATACCGCTTTGTTAGATGAATATAAAAAATACTGGAAAATAACAGATATTTTTCCTGTAAATAGTGTGGGAATAGTAACAGCAAGAGATGATTTTACAATAAAATGGAGTCCAGAAGAAGTTTGGAATACAGTAACGAAATTCATAGATATAAATCCAGAAGAAGCAAGAAAGAAATTCAAATTACGAAAGGATGTCAGGGATTGGAAGGTAGCATTTGCCCAAAAAGATGTAAAAGAGAGTGGCCCAGATAAAAACAAAGTTGTGCCTATACTCTACAGACCCTTTGATATTAGATACACATACTACACAGGCAAATCCAGAGGATTTCATTGTATGCCCAGGCCAGAAGTTATGAAGCACATGCTAAAGGAAAATTTGGGATTGATAACTGTAAGACAGGTAGCTGAAGGCATCTTCAATCATGTCTATGTTACAAATAGCATCGTTGAAAGTCGTATAACATTAAGCAACAAGGGAATAGGATTTCTTTTCCCTCTTTACCTTTATTCAGATTCAGGGAAAAAGCCCAACTTCAGTCCCGAGTTTTTGAAATTCATTTATGAAAAATATGGCAGAAAAATATTGCCAGAAGAGATTTTTTATTATATCTATGCTGTCCTTCACTCTCCAATATACAGGAAAAGATATGAAGAATTCTTGAAGTATGACTTTCCAGGAATTCCATTTGTAGATGATTATGAAAAATTCAAAGAACTCTCCAAATTAGGAAGTGAATTAGTGGAATTACATTTAATGAAAAAGAAACTACCCATCCATACAAAGTTTGATATACAGGGCTCAAATATCGTAAAAAAGGTAAAATATAAAGATGGAAAGGTATTCATCAACAAAGAGCAGTATTTTGAGGGTGTTCCAGAAAATGTCTGGAACTTCCATATAGGTGGCTATAAGGTCTTAGATAAATACCTCAAAAGCAGGAAGAACAGAGAATTGAGCAGTAAAGAGATTGAACACTTCCTCCAGATAGTAGAAATTATAAAAAGAACCATTGAAATAATGAAAGATATAGCAAAAATCAAGATATAATAAAACCCAATCCCATAAAGAGAACTCATAAATAACACCTTCTCTCCCAAATCTTTCCCATGTTATTTGGCAAATACCATCTACCAAAATGAGTGGGCAAGGTGCTCCACCCATTCTACCAGCAGCTCCTTGGGCTTGATATCCCTCACCCAGAACTTTCGCTTTTCCGAATACTTCATATGAAGAATAGCCACGAAATCCAGGATTTAAGGAAAGGAGTACCAGCTGCTTTTCATCCGAATGAGAAGATTTAACAATCAGGTATTGTGTATTTCCTTGTGGATCTTGCCTTTTGAGATCTACAAGATTATACTCACCATCCATTTTTATACTTTTTTGATCATCAGGGACTGGAAAATCCCTGACTGCTAAAGGAAGTCTTAGTTGCCATCTGCCTCTCCCCTCTTCTCCATGGGTGAGGCAGAAGAATTTACCTCGTTTCCCTTCTACCACATATGCATGTGGTATCGAGACTCCATGCATTGAAACTTCAATAATCTTCATGAATCTTTCCTCCTCTTTTTT
>CAJXJZ010000056.1 GCA_913055745.1 uncultured bacterium
AAGGTTTATCTTGCCCATTGGCACACAGGTAAATATGAAGATTTTATGCCCATAGGAGAAAAGATGTTAACCATGTTCCCTGATTTAGGAGGGGATGTATACGCTTACATAGGAAGTTTGTACAATGCAGTAGGTAGGTATAATGCTACTATAGAAGTTCTTAAGCAAGGAATAAATCGCCTTACGTCCCCCTTAGATATTCAAAGATTAAAAAATTTAATTGCCTGGGCACTGGCATTCAATGGAGATGTTCAGGAAGCTCGGAGTGTTGTAAAAGATGTCATTAGTTTTTGGGAAAATGAATTAGAACATACAGAGAATGATAAGTTGGATGCTATCTATAATCTTTTAAGCGATGCATACAACACCTTAGGCGCCATCTGTAGTATAGAAAAACAAGAGAAGAAAGCCATAGAATATAATAAAAAATCCAACGATTACGATGAAAAGAAAAAACATAAGACACACATAGACTACCAAAATACAGCAGTAGGACATATCAATATTTCCCTTTCGTATTTAGATTTGAGAGACACAGAAAATTCCTTTAAACATCTTGAGATGGCTAAATCCTTACTAGACAAGGCACCAAGTTCCAATGTTGAATCTTTTTTAGAGCAAATTTCGGGAACGATCTATTTGAGAACAGGAGCACTTGAGGAAGCAGAGAGCGTTTTAAAATTATCACTCAAAAAACACAGGGCAATGAAAAATTATCTTCGCATTGTAGAAACTGCAATCTCCTTGAGTGATCTCTATACCCTCAAGCGAAAAATCACTATAGCTTTAAAGTACCTTAACGAGGCCCAGAGTATGGCACATGAAATTGGATATAAAGAGGATATCTTATCTATGCTTTCTAACAGGTTCCGTGCTCATCTTTTATCTGGCTCTTTTGATGAATGCAAAAAAGATATAGAGGCATTAAAGAAAGAAGCAGGTAACGATAAACGATATACGCACTACGTCTTAGAGGCAGAGGGCATGCTTTCTAATGAAATAGGTAGATATGAAGATGCAATATCCTTTTACAAGAAACTCCTCGAAGAAGAACCTGATAATATATCTTATTTAATAGGTCTTGCTAAAGGGTATGCAGGAAATAAAGATATAGAAAAAGCCAAAGAGTTATTACAAAAGATAGAGAAGTTAAACCAAGAAGAGAAGATACCTTTTCAAAGGATGATAAACGAGTTTTACATTGGAGAGGTGTATTACATGCTTGGTGATAAAGAAAAAGGTATATCTATTTTCAAGAGGATATATCCAGAGTTTAAGAAAAGAGGCGTTCATCTTTATACATACAAAATAGATCAATACCTATACTCCTCTTGATTGCCTCCATAAACTCACTTCCCTCAATTTTGTGTAGCAATCTATTTTCTGTAGTTTATTTTTAAGGAATGCCGAACACTTTGAAAAGTATTCTTTTTACCTTAAAATAAAGTAAATGAAAGAAGGAGGTATCATGGACATAAAAATTGAGGTAGAAAAGAAGGTAAAGGAAGCACAAAAGAAATTGGAAAGTTTCAACATAACGAAAGAGAAACTGGCGTCATATATAGACCACACCATATTAAAACCTGATGCAACAGGGGAGATTGTAGAAAGGGTTGCAAAAGAGGCACTTGAATATGGATTTAAGTCTGTATGTGTAAATCCTTCACGGGTTAAGATGGTACATGATATTTTAAAAGGTAGCACTGTAGAAACCTGCAGCGTAGTAGGCTTTCCATTGGGTGCACACACAAGTTATATAAAGGCAAAGGAAACAGAACAGGCTATAAAAGACGGCGCAACAGAAATAGATATGGTAATCAATATTGGATGGCTAAAAGATAGAGAATATGCTAAGGTAAAAGAAGACATAAAAGATGTGGTTGAGGCAGCATCAGGGAACATAGTGAAGGTTATCATAGAAACATGCTATCTCACATTTGAAGAAAAGATAAAAGCCACAGAACTCGTCATAGAAGGCGGTGCTAATTTTGTAAAGACATCAACAGGGTTTGGCACGCATGGGGCCACCTTGGAGGATGTTGCCCTTTTGTCTATTGTATCCAATGGACAGATAAAGGTAAAGGCAGCAGGTGGAATAAGAACTTACAGGGATGCCGCCCTTATGATCTTAAGCGGTGCAGACAGAATAGGCGCATCAAGGAGTATAAACATCATAAGTGGTTTAAAATAAACCTATTTCTTTGATAAAAATCTTTTCATTAAAGCCCTGAGTTCATCTTCAGGGCTTTTATTTTCTTTTATCATACCAATAGCACCCTCAATAATCTTCTTAAGGTTCTTATCCTTCTTGCAGAAGGTAAGTATTTCATCTTCGCTCATATCATGACTTTTTAATCGCTTAATAAGCCTTTCAAGACCTAATAGGGATGGCTGATTTAAAGGAAATTCTTTCAA
Organism: uncultured bacterium; assembly: GCA_913055745.1. Lineage (GTDB taxonomy): Bacteria > Hydrothermota > Hydrothermia > UBA1063 > CAJXJZ01 > CAJXJZ01. The sequence goes on from CAJXJZ010000056.1 coordinate 2,416, forward strand.
AGACTTACCCTTTTTACTCTTTTCCCATTGTTTTAATAGTTCCTCTTCTGTTTCAAGCCTCACATTACCAAAGACATGTGGGTGCCTGTAAATCATTTTGTCAATTATTCCAGATGTCACATCCAATAGAGTAAAACTCCCTTCCTCCTCTTTTATTCTTATGTGCATTAAAACCAAGAACAAGAGGTCACCAAGTTCTTCCATTAAAGAATTATCGTCATCTCTTTCAATAGCATCTATGACCTCGTATACCTCTTCTATTAGGTCATTTTTAATAGACTTATTAGTTTGCTTTCTGTCCCATGGACAACCATCCTTTGACCTGAGTTTTTTCACAAGTTCATAAACACCATTTAGTCCTTTAAATTGCATGCCTTTATTATATTTTCTTTTTTATGTTCCTAAAAGTTGTCATAAATAAGGGTGCAAGGAATTCACTTGCGATTAAGACAAATGCCAAAAGTGAAAATAGATATGCTGAAATACCTTCTTTGAACAATAGTAAATGATTAAAAGAGAGGCCTGCCATGGGGACTTTAACGGATACATCAATTTTTTTAAATTTGCATCCCGAAAAGATGGATTGTAAGTATTCAACACCGACTTTTAACAACAAGAGTATAAATCCCATGATAACCACATTCAGAGTGAAACCAAATATCAACTGTCCTGTGTAAGTATAAACAAAGGGATAAAGAATCTTACCCAATTCAATTGCTGCACTTGAACTTCCACCCTTCCGCATAAACATACTTTCCCAGAATCCTGTTAAAAACACCAAAAAGATTGATGAGACATTAAAGTACATCTCAAGAAGTATAGAAATTACAATAGCCAAAGGAAGAAAAAGATATGTTGTTTTTTTACCTATCTTGTTTCCCAAAACAAGGAAACCGCCCAAAAAAGGTGCTATTAAAATAGCATAAATAATACCCAAAGATGCATCCTTGCTTTCAAAAAATGCAAAATGCGAAAGTAGTGTAAAAAGAAGTATCAAAACACCATCGCGAACAATAATACCACCTTCAATTCTCTCTCTAAGTTTTTTGTCCAGTTTGGTCTCATACAGCAATATCATAGATGTTATTGGTGATATAGAAAGAAAAAGGAGTGAAAGCGTAAAGGATTTTAAGGGTGGAATCTTCATAAGCAAAAAATACAGTGCAAAGGGAAGTGGAACAATAATAAATTCAATTAACACATGCTTTTTTATAAAGGAAAAGGGGTTTTTCTTTAAAGAATTAGTAAATTCATAACTTGCTGCATATGCAAGGAATAGTGTTGAAATCTCAAAAATCTCTTTAAGAAGCGGAGAAGATGCATTGTTGTTTATAGCGCCCATTACAACACCACTTATAAGGAAAAACAGAGGGGTGGGAATGCCATACCCGAGAAGTTCTTTTGCAAACGGTGAAAGCAGCAAGGTAGTACCAACAAAGGCCTGGGGTCCTGCTCCTGCAATATAAAACAGAAAAAAAACGAATATCAATATCCAGAATGCATTCATTTTGATTTTAACACTGATAACGACAGAGTCACACCTATATTAAAAAGATACGCCATAACAATTGATGCTCCCCATCCTTTCAATATTGCACCATGACCGAAAAGGTCCATAGCGATTACAAGGGAAAGTGCCCCCTGAGATACAAAATGACGGACATCTCTCGTAGAATAAACTATCCTTGAGACAGTTATTTTATAGAACAATCTGAGTAGAAATATAACAATCCCTATTTTAATTGCTTCTAAACTCAAATTAGTAAATAGCCCTATCATGAAAAGAAATGCAAGAAAGAACATTCTTTCCTCTTCTTTCAATTTAATAATAAGATCTAAAAGACGTTTGCTCTTCAACAGATTTGTCAAAAATAGACCTAATAAAAAAGAAAATAAAAATGGGCTTTGTCCATAGCGAAGGGCGATATAGGGTATAAGTATTGCAGCACCAAGAATAATGCTCAATGCCATAGTTGTGTCTTCTGCCCTATCTTCCGAGATTTTAAGGACAAGTCCGCTTATAATCAGGGTTCCAAGAAGCACTAAGAATCCCTTGTAATTAAAAGTAAAAAAGCCTATAACAAGAGAAAGAATAGCAGGGAGAAGGAATGATGCCACAATCCTTTCCCTATCCAATGATTCTATAAAATAAGAACTTGCACTTATCATAATAAAGGCTAAAATAGCAATTTTATCGTTGAGTGTGATGTTATGCGGATGAAATATAATAGAGATCACAAGCATATAAAAAAGCCCTGCAACAAACTCCAAGAAAGCCAATTGCAAAGACCTTTTTGAACTCCTTATTACCGCTGAAATGTCTAAACTCATACCGTAAATAATGCCAAAAAAGCCAATAAGGAACACTTCAAAGAATTTATATGTTTCAGTTTCAAGTCCCTTTACATACATCCCCACAATGATGCCTGTTAAAAGGAACAAAAATTCAGAAATAGCAAAACGTTCTCTTCTAAATGCCAGGAATGAGGCAAAAAAAGCAAGAAGTACAAGTACAAATAATCTCAAATATCTTGCTCCACCCTGAATTTATATACTCTTAGGCCAGAATTCAATAAACAAGGGGCAATATCATTTAAAATCTTTTTAAGGTCTTCTATTGTATCGTTTTCTGATACCCCAAGTATTACCTTGTGTTTGCCCCTCTGCCCTTCTATAGCATGAATGATACCCGCAAATATTGGAATATCCTCTGCAAGCACCTTTTTTGCTTCCGTGCCATCAATTATTGATATTCCTTCTATCTCCGCCTCAATCATACCCTCAAGGAGATCATCTAAATACTCTTCTTTTTCCAGTATAAATATATAAAAAATCATCAATCCACCTCTTTTAATATCTCCATTACTTCATTGGGAGAGTTGGCATTTTTTAATCTTTCAACAATCTTCTCTTTACTCAAAATCCTTGCAACATGAGCGAGAAGACTCAGGTATTTAAGATTAAGTTTTCTATTAGCCACCACCAAAATCAAAATATACACAGGCTCACCATCCAGGGAGAGAAAATCCACACCTTTTTTACTGATGCCCAATGCTGCGTGGATTCCTTCAATACTGTCAGTTTCTGTATGTGGAACTCCTATGCCATGCCCTATTCCTGTAGACTTTATTGCCTCTCGTTCCATAACCTCCCTTCGGATAATAACACGTTCTTTTTCTGGTATCTCCTTCAAAAGCATAAGCAATTCATCAATTACGCCCTCTTTTGTTGTATTTTTTAGATTGATTTCTATATGCCTTTCATCAAGCACATCCAAAATCTTCATATCTCCCCCTATTTTACTTGTTTAGATTAAAGGAAAAAATAAAGATTTACAAGTTTAAATTTTACAAGTTGATTGTTTGGAAGTTTTATGATATAATTTTGATGAATGGATACACTAAGGTTGAGAAAAGAATTAGTAAATACATTAAGGGAAAAGGGGTATCTTCATAGGGACGATGTTGCAGAAGCGTTTTTAAAGGTTAAAAGAGAGGATTTTATATGGAGTTTATGGGAGCGTGAAAACGGTAAATGGAAGTCATATCCTGTAAACAAAGAAACACTTGATCCAAAAATAGCAGAGCGTATATACAAAGATGAGTCTATTCCCATTGTTGTTGAAAACGAAAATATCGTGTGCTCTTCTTCGCAACCTGCTGTTATGAGCGTTATGATTGAAGAAGGTGATATAAGAAAGGGTGATAAGGTTTTGGAGATAGGTACAGGGTCTGGCTATAATGCCGCTATTTTACATGAAATCGTTGGAAGGGAAGGGAAGGTCGTAACCACTGAGGTAAATGAAACAGTTTACAACCTCGCTCGGGCATCATTTAAAAAGTCAGGCATTTATGAAGGAATAATTGCGTTGAAGCGAAATGCTATAGAGGGTGTTCCGGAGCATGCTCCATTTGATGTAATAATCGTTACATCATCCACACCAGAGATACCCCATATATGGTTTGATGAACTCAAAACAGGTGGAAGAATCATTATGCCTTATGTAATAAGGGGAAGCGAGATACTTATCAAACTCACAAAACTAAACGATGATATCCTTTTCGGAGAAGGTATTTACTATGTGGTATTTACAAGACTAAGGGGTGTAAGTGCTACAAAACACTTTCCTCTTTTCCAAAACGAATTTATTTCACTCAAGGAGATTATAGAAGATTATGCTATTAAGGATACGCACCTTAGCCGTGCCTTTAACGAACTTTCAAGATCGCAGAAGCACGATTTTGCACTTTTCGTTTCAATACACTCCACAGACAGCTTTGCTATGTTAACTGACGATGATAAAAAGGTGTATGGCATAATAAAAGAACAGGGTGATGGCATGGGTGTGGTGGCAATCTTAGAGGATAAAGTCATAAAATGGGGATCACATTCAGCATATTATGAATTCAAAAACATGCTTGAAAAATGGAAAGACCTTGGAATGCCTGGTTTAAAAGACTATAAAATCATATTTACAAAGAAAAAGGCTACATCAGGCTTTCTTGATACCGAAATAAACTTTGTGAATTTTATATAATATCCTGCAATGTCAACACAATAGCACCATTATTGAGCATATCATCTATACTTTTTTCAACATCCCCTTTATTCACTTCCACGCCTTTTGATGCATCAAAAAGAAAGAATGTGCAAAAACCCTGGGCAAGCGCATCTAAAACCGTTGCTTTGACGCAGTAATCTGTGGCAAGACCGCCTACAAAGACCCTTTTTATGCCTTGATTCCTCAAGTATTCTGCAAGTTGAGTGCCCTGAAATGCCGAGTATGCATCCTTATCCCTTTCTGTTGCCTTGGATACAATATACACATCTTCGGGAAGTTTAAGGTCTTTGTGAAATTCAGCACCATGCGTATTTTGAACACAATGAACAGGCCATATACCACCGTATTCCTTAAATGAGGAATGATCTTTCGGATGCCAGTCTCTTGATGCCACAATAACTCCCCTGCTCTGCTTAAAAATCCGTATATAATCATTCAAGACAGGCACAACCTTATCACCCGAAGGCACAGGAAGCGCCCCACCTGGCATAAAATCATACTGCACATCAACAATAATCAACGCATCATGTTTATTTACCTTCACCCGCATCTTTAACCTCCTAAAAAATTATATTATTTGCTCTCCACAATTTTTATCTCCTCTGGTGTTAAATTATAGAGTTTATAGACGAGGTGGTCTA
>CAJXJZ010000057.1 GCA_913055745.1 uncultured bacterium
TCTTGACAGAACGCCCCCCCTGTTATAATATCTGTACTACTCAGGAGGGTATCAATAACTAATACAGAACTTCTATAATATAGATGAAATTGACATGCTGGAGAATATGATAGAAAATGAGTATGGTTTTCATTTTTCAATGAGTCTGTTTGAGCCTTCAGGATACGGAAGAGATTTACATAGTAATAAGGAATTAAAAATTCTTTTAAGAAAAATATACGATTATTTTGCTCGTAAGACACACGAAACGATAGAAGAGGTTAAACACAAGCATTTTAATGAAGAAAAAGGGATAATCAATATGGGAGAAAAAGTTTCCATGGAGATGACACTTAATGGATATCCTCCCTGTTCTGTGGGAAGACGGGATGGATTTATGATAAACTTTAGGGGTGAAGTTTTTCCCTGCACCTCCTTACGGGATAGAGAGTTTTTTATGGGTAATATCCTTAAAGAAGACATAGAGCCTGTGAAGTTCTTTGATAGGTGGATACCACCCTCTATAGATGATTTTCCAGAGTGTGAGAATAGTCCAGTCAAGTATTTCTATGTAGGAGGAGGATGTATTGCAAGGAATAAGGCTTTTACAGGAAGTTTAACTAAACTTTCTCCATACTATAAAATATTCCACATTATGGTTGAACTGATAGTATGGGAAAAAACACATTTACAAACAGATTATAACAAACTTATAAAAAGCCTTGAATGGGCATATGGAGAACTTGTGAAAGAACGGGATAAATACAAATAAAAGGAGCGAATTATGATATTAAAAAGGGCTATTAAAAAGTACTGGTTGGTATTTGTTTCCTTAATCCTCATAGGGCTTTTAAATGCATTTTTGAGCGTATTTATCATTAAAAAGGGTGGGGGCATTGTTGATGCACTGGCAAAGGCAAGGAATATTGCCTCTGTAAAAATGGCTTTCAAGGGTTTTTTGATTATATTTCTTTTGTCTCTGTTAGTTCAATTTCTTCTCTTTTTATACCTTTCTATTGTTAAAAAGAAGGTCCTTTTTTATGCAGAGGATACAGTGTTTCGGCACTTAATATATGCTCATCCAGAGATAGTATTGAAGTATAAGAAGGGCGATATAGTGGATAGAATAACCTCTAATTTAGATGGGCTCTCCGCCTTTTTTGGCTCTGACATGCTTGATATGGTAGGAAGCATAGGTTATATGCTCTTTGCCTTATATTTTCTCTTTAAGATACATTATTTGTTTTGCATTCTATATATTGGTTTTATAGTATTTTTTCTTATAGTAACCCTGTTCTTTGCTTTTTTCATACAAAAGATTTTCAAAGACTACTTTGGGCAAAGTGCCAAAAAGCACAGCCTTCTAATAGAGATTTTAGATGGGTATTTCATAATAAAGGCGCTCCTTGCCTTTAGATTTATTCTAAATAAATACCGTAGGGTATTGAAAGATACTGTTCAAAAGGGGTTTAAGGCAGATGTTGTGATGTTTTCTTCCCTGTTTGGGGCGGTTTTTGTCATTAGCATATTTCTTATCTTGTGGATAAGCATAGGGAGCAGTTTTGTTTATAAGCACATTATAACACTCGGAGATTTTGTCGCTTCATTGCTTATATTTATAAAAGGCAATGAGGAGTTTAATAAATTTAACAATCGTTTTAATCAACTTAAGAGAAGTTATGCAGGCATTGAAAGGACAGAGGAGTTATTAAAAGAGGAAGAAGAGATACAAAGCACAGGAAAGATTGCCTTCGGTAAAGATATTGAGGTAAAAGATGTTTCCATAAGTTTTAAAAAGAATGGTAAAGATTATACGGTTCTTAGCAATGTAAATCTTAAGGTCAATAAGGGTGAATGTATTGGAATTATAGGGCAAACAGGTTCTGGAAAGAGCACATTACTCAAAGTAATATCTGGCTTAATTCAGCCAGATAAGGGTGCATTACTGTTGGATGGCAAAAAGATTAAAAAAGAAGATATTGTTGCATATAGGAGATTAATAGGATATGCTCCACAGGATGCGTTTATACTTGAAGGAACGCTAAGAGAGAATATCCTTTTTGGTGAAGAATACGATGCAAAGAGGTTTAAAGAGGTCATTAAAAAGGCAGGACTTGCGGCGTTTTATGAAAAATATAAAGACGATACCATTTTAAAGGAGGGTGGCCTTAATCTTTCAGGTGGTGAGAAGCAAAGAATCCATCTTGCAAGGATTTTATACAGGAATAAAGAAATATTTATTTTTGATGAGCCAACATCAAATGTGGATAGAGAAACAGAAAAGATTATTGTAAATACAATGAAAGAACTTAAAAACCAGGGCAAAACCATAATAATCTCTTCCCACAAACCCTATCCTTTAAAAATAGCAGATAGGGTTTACAGCGTAGAAGGCCAAAAAATTAAGGAGGTTGATGATGAAACCCTTAAAGGCGATATTCATAAAGCCTGAAGAGCTGAAAGATATTGTAAACAAAAAAGGTGTCCTTTTGTCCTTGGCAATATTTATATTGAGTGTAATATTGATAAAGGCATCTATGACCCTTCCTATATTTACAGGCAAGTCGCTTCCTATATCAAAAATTATCATAGGACCACGAGATAAAGGCTCAACATTTATAATCCCTCCTTATATTTTCCTCATTGTTCCTCTAATTTCTGTGCCAATCCTTTTTTATTTTGATAGTTTTCTTCTTTTGATAACAGCAAGACTGATGAAGGTAAGAACAACATTTTCCGCCATTTCCCACACATTTGCCTATCTTATTAACATAAAAACCCTTGAAAATCTCATTCTTTTTATTATTTATGTTATTACTAAAAAATACGATTTTGGCTTTTCATTGATAAAAGGGCGTTTTGATGTGTTTTCCATTTTGCTTGTGTATAATTTAGCACCGGCTGTGGCGAATGATGAAGATGAAAAAAGAAGACTAACCATAGGTTTTTTCCTTCTCTATATTGTACTTGAACTTATATTTCTTGCTTTAGTTAAGAAATGAAGGAACTTTTCCTATTCAGTTTAGTGGATATTAAACAGCATAGATTAAGGAGTTTTCTTACAACGATTTCTATGATTGTAGGGGCATTTGTATTGAGTTTCTTCTTGTTTTTGGGAGATAGTATAAGGTATTCTATAGACAAGGGCTTTAAAGTCCTGGGATTAAGTGAGTTTATTGTAGATAGGTATGATTGGGAAAATGAAAAGACATTGAAAGAAAGTATCATCAAAAGGCGTATGCCCATTGGCACAAGGGAATACAAAGTTTTAAGGAAACTGGAATCCATAAAATATGTATCAAGGGTCATAGAAATAGATGCACCCGTAGAATTTAATAACAAGCGCCTTATGGATGTTGACATTTTTGCCGTTGACCCTGATTTTGTTCGGCTTAGACACTATAAGATTGAGAAGGGAAGGATTCTAAGTTTTGCAGACAATCTAATACATTCAAGAAACTGTGTGATAGGGTATGAGGTTGCAAAAGAACTTGGTATAAAACGCATACCTTCTTATATTTTCATAAAGGGGAGGGCGTACAGAGTTGTTGGTATATTAAAGAAGCAGGGTGAGGTTCTGGAAAATAAGCCTGATAATGTTGTTTTTATACCTTTTAATACAGTGTATGTGCGTGGAAAAAGTATTCTTCTACATGCCTTTCCAAAAGAGAAGGTATCAAGAGGAGCCGTGTTAAAAGAGGTTAAAATGGCAATTTATAGGGTAAGAAAACAATATGGGACATTGGGAAGGTTTGGTGTCGTGGATATGTTAGAGGAATTTGCAAGTTTTAAGGGAGTAAGTGCGGGAGTATCTTATGTGTTCATTAGTATTTCTTTTATCGCGCTTTTAATAGGAGGAATAGGTATAATGAATGTGATGATTGCATCTGCAAGAGAACGCATACACGAGATAGGGATTTTAAAATCTTTGGGAATGGATGAGAGTGAGATCTTCTGGATGTTTATAGCAGAATCCATTTTACTTGCCCTTTTGGGTGGTATCGTTGGCTCTGTATTGGGATATGGCATCTCGTATGTACTCTTGCGTATTAGTGCGCAAGGCATGATTGTTAGACTTGCAGCAAGGCCCATTGTGCTTTCATTGGTTTTTGTTGTTATAACAGGATTTATTGCAGGTCTTTATCCGGCTTATGAGGCGTCAAGAAGAGAAATTATTGAGGCGTTGAGGTATCTGTGATGCATGTTGTGTTTTTTATTATATCCATGTTGAATCTTGATTTTAAAGGTTTTGAGAGGGTATCCACATTAGGGGAGTTTTACTTAAAGGAGAATGAAGTAAAAGGTATAGACTACTTAACACTATTTCCAGAAGGTCTTGACTTCTCATACCAGATGTATAAACTCAATGGGATGGGTGAATTTTACTCATACTATCAAGTTGATGTACCGATTTTGTCTGTAAAAGCCGTTTATTTGCCATTTTTACTACATAGGGGAAGGAGAATAAACCATATAGCCTTGGAACTTTCTTACTTTAAAGCAAAAAAGAGCCTTTTAGTAGATTATGTTAAATTATGGTTTATGGCAAAAAATACTGAACTATTAGACAGTATCATAAGGTATAAGAAAACATTGTTGCGATTTTCTACCTTTCGTGGTATCAGCGATGAAGCGCATTTTATGGACGAAATTACACTGAAAAGGGAACTTTTGGACCTACAAAGTGAGAGAAAAAGATGGCATGCAAAACTTATAGAACTTTTGAAAAAACACGACATTTGCATTGATACACCTTTGGTGTTTAGAGAGGATATGGACACACTTTTTTGGATGTACCAACAATTAAATGATAGCATAGAAGTGCTTAATGAGAGGTTGCTAAGATACAAATTGGATTTTGCACGCTTGGATAGGACGAAGGATTATCTTTCCATTTTACCACGACTTACTTATACGACAATGCATCAGTTTGAGGGTCTCTCTCCAACATCTATTCGTTTTAATAGGGCAATATCAGGCTTTATGATTTCTATCTCATTTGACCCGATAAGATTTATAGAGGATATTAAACATTCTAACAAGGTCGTAGGAGAATTGAATAGAAGGTTGAGAAAACAGGGTTTAGATAAGACGCTAAGGCATAAATTAAAAAAACAGAACATAGAGAAGTTAAGACAGAAGATAGGTCTTTTAAACGAGGTTGAAGAATATTACAAAAAAGAAACAAAATTGTATAAAAAGGGGAAAGTAGATATAAAATCATACACTCAGTTGAAACTCTATTTTCTTAACTTTAAAAAAGAGGTACTTATGGATTTTTATGAGATGATAACAAATAAGGAGTAGGAAGATGGATGTGCGAAAATGGGTTTTGGTTATAATAGTTTTAGGGGTTATTATAAAATTGGCGTTTACCTTAGGTGGCCATAGGGAGAAAAGGAGATGCAAAAAGGTAAAGATAGGCACGCTTAAAAGGGCAAAGATTTCGCTTAATGTTATATCACCGTACGAGGTATCAAGTGATAGGTCTTTGGATTTCACCATACCAAAGGGAACAGAGGTAGTGTTTTTTGCCAATAAGACCCATTACACAAAAAAAGATACCATTTTAAAATTAAATGACGAAGGCCTTAAGATGGAACTTAAAAGGGCAACACTTGAATATGAAAAAGCAGAGAGTAATTTCTCAAGGTCAAAGGCATTGTATAGCAATAACCTGATTAGTAAAGAGCGGTACAAGGAGGACTCCATTGAGCTTGAACTTAAGAGAATAAATTTGATAAATGTAGAAAACAGGTTAAAAAATCTTGTATTTATCGCACCTTTTAATGGCTATGTGGATCTTAATGAAAACTCCATATATAGTGGTAAAAGGTTTTATAGGAGTGTAGAGATTAAATTTTTAAGCGATAAGATAAAAGTGAAGGCGTATGTTGTAGACTTTCAGTTTTTGCCCATTGCAAAGATTTTAGAACTTCAAGATACTGTGTTTTTACATATTATTACACCAAAAGAGATGGGGTTTTATGCAAAGCCTTTTATAACAGGCATCTCTAAAAAGATAGAGGATAAGAATTATTATGAGGTTGTTTTTTATCCCTATGGCAATACACCGCTTCGGGATGGATTAAGTGGAGAATTGTCATTTAAAGTGGAAAGCAAAAAGCCTTTGTATGCTATATCTCAAAATGCACTCTCTGGGATTGATACACCGTATGTTTACATAGTAAAGCACCATATGGCTATCAAAAACCCTGTTAAAATAGGGTTCGTAGGGGATTCACTTGTAGAGGTAAAGAACCTAAGAGGTGATACCATTATTACAGGTCCTTTAGACCTTATTATGAATCTGAGAGACAGTATGTATGTGTGTTATTAAACTCATTGACATTGAAAAATATTACAAAACAGGCAATGTAAAGGCACTGAGGGGTATAAGTCTTACCATTACAGAAGGAGAGTATGTTTATATCAAAGGTCCATCTGGCTCAGGAAAATCTACACTTTTACATATACTTGGGCTCTTGGATGTACCAACAAAGGGGAGGTATTTTTTTGATGGTTTGGATACAAAATCTTTAAGCAAAAAGCAAAAAAGTAGGTTAATGAGAAGGCATATAGGGTTTGTTTTTCAAAATTTTTATCTTTTTCCATACCTCAATGTGTTTAAAAATGTTGAACTTCCACTCTCTCTTATTGGAATGCATCCGAAAGATCGCAAAGAGCGTACCGAATATATATTGAATAAGGTTGGTCTATATGAAAAGAGGTATAGAATGCCCAATGAACTTTCAGGAGGTGAAACGCAGAGGATTGCCATTGCAAGGGCAGTAGTTAAAAGCCCTAAGTTGATACTGGCAGATGAGCCTACTGGTAATCTTGATTCAAAAACAGGCATAAAAATTACAGAACTACTTGAGAGTTTTAATAAAGAGGGTAAAACGCTTGTTATTATAACACACAATCCAACGTTGGCACAGAGGGGGGAGAGAATAATAAGTTTGTTGGATGGCAAGATAGTCAAAGACACAAAAAATCATAAAGATATATGACTTTGCTTTCCATAACATAGGTTTTACAATCTTTATATGAAGATTGCACT
>CAJXJZ010000058.1 GCA_913055745.1 uncultured bacterium
ACGCGTAGTTCAAACAACTTTGGGCCATTTCAGTATCCCGAAAAATTCATCCCTCTGGTTATAATGAGTTTAATGGAAAAAAGATGTATCCCTATTTATGGAAATGGAAGACAAAAAAGAGACTGGATCTATGTAAAGGACAATGTAATAGGTATAAAAGAGGTGCTTTTTAGAGGAAAAAGTGGAGGAATTTACAACATTGCAGCAGGCAATGAATACGAAAACATTGAACTTGTCAAAAAAATAATAGATATGTATGAGGAAATAACAGGCACAAAAGGCCTTGATAAACTCATCTCTTTTGTAAAAGACAGGCCTGCACACGATATAAGATATGCCATAAGTACCCAAAAGATAGAAAAAGAACTGGGATTTTATCCCACTTACAGGTTCAATGATGCATTAAAAGAAACAGTAAAATGGTATATAGAACACCCAGACTGGCTAAATGCCATGAAAAACCAGGATTTTAAAGAATATTTTAGAAAAAATTATACAGAACGTTGAGAAAATAATGCACCACCATAGCATATAGATTATTTTAAGAAACATAGCATACTTGATATAACAACTTAAAGGTTTTATAATCTATGAGTGAGCCTGTAATATCGAGGCATAGGATATTCAGGTAAATGGACGCTTTAGGACCTGATTTTATTGGGGGTATAAGTATGAATAGAAATAAAAAAGAAAAGGTGCTTTTGGCAATAGAGAGTTTTTTGCCTAAAAAGATTGCCCTTTCAACATCCAAGGGGGAAGAAGCAGATTATGAGATTTTTGATGCAGCACTCCTTTATTCTGATATATCGGGTTTCACAATCATGAGTGAAAAACTATCTTCAATGGGAAAAGAAGGCTCTGAGGAACTAAATAGGATTATCAACGAGTTTTTTGGAGTCATTATTCAGATTATTTATAAATGGCATGGTGATATTTACCGTTTTGAGGGTGATTCAATATTATCCTTTTTCCCTGAAGAACAAGGAGATTTGTCACCAAGTCTAAGAGCGTTGAACGCTGGAATGGAGATTGTGAACTTTGTTAAAGGTCACAAAGTAATAAAAACAAATATTGGATCTTTTAAGATTAAAATTCATTCCAGTCTTGTTAAAGGAAAGGTATATTTTAAAGACCTTAAAACCGATTATTTCTTAGGTGGTACATCTTTGTATAATCTCATCAGGATTAATGATTTTGCAGGTCCTGGGGAAATAATTGTAGATGAAGTGGTAAAGGAAGATTTAAAAGATATGTCTTTTACAAAAGTGCATAACGATTTATGGAAGTGTGAGATGAAAGAGATCTCTGTCCAAACGCCTTTGAAAACGAAAAAAAGCGTTTTCCAAAGAAGCATTGAAGAGAGGATTGAAGAGTTAAGAAGATACATTCCAGAATGGCTCTACAAAAAAATACAACTTAAGACTTCGCTTGACCCGAGAGATGGCGAACACCGCAGGGTTAGTGTGGTCTTCCTCCATTTTGCAGGCATACCTTATGAGGAAAATCCTACGAAGGCATCTTCAATAATAAACAATTTTTACAGAGTTGTAAAACAGAATATTGAAACCTACGATGGTTGGCTCAATAAAATTGATGCTTACAAAGATGCCGCGAGGCTTATGATAGTATTTGGTTTTCCCAGAGCACATGAAGATGATGAAAAGAGGGCAACATTATGTGCGTATGAGATTTTAAACAATCCTACGTTAAAAGGAATTAAAATGAAAGTTGGGGTAAATGTTGGTTCAGTGTTTGTTGGGCCAGTTGGTATAGAAACGAGAAGGGGGTATACAGTAATGGGAGATGCAGTAAATCTTTCAGCCAGGCTTGCTGCATATTCTGACCAAAATACTGTAACCGTAACTAAAGGCATATTTGACAAAACATCTTCACTGTTTGAATATGAGTTCTTAGGCGAGAAAACATATAAAGGAAAGGGAGAAAAAATTGCCTCTTATAAACTTATAAAAAAAAGGAAGATGAAGAAGGCGTCTTTGACAAGATGGGTTTCAGAAAGTGCAAAGATTGTAGGGCGAGATAGAGAGATGGAAACTATCAGAGAGAAAATCCATTTAGTTAACAAATCAAAAGGGCAAATCATAGGGATAAGCGGTGAGGCTGGTATAGGAAAATCAAGATTAACCTATGAGATCATTAAAGAACTAAAAAAAGAAAACTTTATGGTATTTAAGGGCGATTGTATGTCTTATGGCAGTGCCTTCTCATACCACCCCTGGGTAGAAATATTGAATGAATTTTTTAATATCCTACCCTTAGATGCCATAGACATTAGAAAGAAAAAGATCAAAGACAAGGTTCTAAGTGTTGACAAAAAACTTGTTGAATGGCTTCCTGTAATAGGTGAAATAATGGGTGTCCCTTTTCCAGAAACCCAACTTAGCAAATTCCTTGATGCCAAACTCAGAAAGCAGAGGGTTTTTGATATGATCTTTGGCTTTATGAAATATGTTGCAAACACAAATCCCATATGTATTGTTATAGAAGACCTCCACTGGGCAGATACCGCATCAATAGAACTTATAAACTACATTGGTCGAAACATTAAAGATATACCTATCCTTCTCTTGCTTGTTTACAGACCAATAGATAGAAAAGAAGAGTTTATGGAAAAGGCATATACTACAAACTTGCTATTAAAAGAACTTTCAGAGGAAAAAAGTTTAGAACTTATCAAAAATTTACTCAATATAACAAACATTAAGAAGGAATTAACGGACCTAATCCTTAAAAAATCAGAGGGCAACCCCTTTTATATTGAAGAACTTGTAAAATCTCTCATTGAGCAGGGATATATTGTTGAAGAGAAAGGGGAATGGAAATTCACCGCTGATATAAGGGAACTTGCGCTACCTGATACAGTGGAGGCAGTCATTTTAAGCAGAATTGACATGCTTGATTTGCCAGAAAGAGATGTGCTGCAGGTAGCATCTGTGCTTGGCAGGGAATTTGACGAATTTCTTATTAAAGGCATTTATCCAGATGAGAAAATACTTAGCCATGCACTTACAGACCTTCGGCATTTTGATTTAATCAAAGAAGAAAAAACAAGGGAACATATACACTATATCTTTAAACATGTTATGACGCAAGAAGTTGCCTACGATACCCTATCTTATGCACGAAAAAGGGAACTCCATCAAAAAGCAGGTAAGTATATTAAAGATGAATTAAAGGAGAGGAGAGAAGAATTTCTCGGACTTTTATCCTATCATTTTTATAAAGGGGGAGACTATGAGAAATCTCTCTTCTATTCAGTTCAGGCAGGAGAGAAAGCAAAGAATGTTTATGATAACTATTCAGCAATAGAATTTTTTACAAGGGCAATAGAAAGTTATGAAAAATTAGAGGAAGCCGCGGTAGATGCCTAAAAAAGATAAAAAACAACTTTTAATTCAAGCCTATAAAGGCAGGGCAGAGGTGCATAATTTGATTGGTAAAAATAAGGATGCATTAAAAGACATAGAAAAGGCTATTGAACTATCAAAGGAAATACAAGACAAAAAACTTACAGCAGATTGTATATTACAATTAAGCAGGATTTATTCATCTATAAGCAGGTATGATGAGATGTTAAAATCAGCAAAGGAAGCCCTTTTAACCTATGAGGCAATAAAAGATAAAAAAGGGAGGGCAATGAGTCTGAACAGTATTGGTATTGTATATAATTCTCTTGGAAATTATTCCCTTGCACTTGAATATTATAATAAATCTTTAAAAATATGGGAAGATATTGGAGACCGCAGAGGTCAGGCATACAGCCTGTATAATATTGGCAATGTTTTTATTGAATTAAAAGATTTTAACCAAGCATTGGAATATCTTGAAAAATCTGAAAAAATCGCAAAGGAGATTGGTTTAAAAGATATTTTGTGTGATGTTTTAATCTCTT
This sequence comes from uncultured bacterium, assembly GCA_913055745.1. Taxonomy (GTDB): domain Bacteria; phylum Hydrothermota; class Hydrothermia; order UBA1063; family CAJXJZ01; genus CAJXJZ01. The sequence continues at coordinate 3,911 of CAJXJZ010000058.1, forward strand.
ATAGTGGGATTTACATTGAAATGAAAGAGATAGATAAAGCAAAGGATTATGCAGAACTGGCAGTAAAAAAGGCACAGGAAATAAAATCCAAAGGGAAAGAAGCAAATGCTCTTCTTTTAAGGGCAAGGATTCTAAAATGTGAAGAAGATTTTAAGCAATCAATAAGAATTTTTGAAGGTCTTAAACAGAAACATAATCTCGCAGTTGCCCATTATTTCTATGCCGAATTTTTAATTTCTCAAAAAAGGTTTGTTGAAGGTAAAGAATATCTTAAAAAATCAGAAAAATTCTTTAAGGAAATAAAAAATAAGCCATATTTAAAAAAGATTAAAGAACTTTATGAAAGCATCAAAAATAAATAAGATTTTTGCACCTATGTTTATTTGCTGGGCGGATTTATCATTATGCACCGCAAATCAATCCTTAATCTCTATGCTTCTATAGCCAGAAGAACTTATTATAATGTGGTCAAGTAGTTTGATATCCATTATCTTAGATGCCTTTTTTATCCTTTTTGTAATTTCTATATCTGCTTCACTTGGTTCTAAACTACCAGAGGGATGATTGTGCACGAGTATAAAGGAGAATGCAGAATGCACTATTGCTGGTTTTAAGACCTCTCTCGGGTGGATAAGGGATTCTGACAGAGTACCAACAGAAAGAACCTCATCATGCACTACCCTACCCCGCGCATCAAGGTAAATCCCTCTTACAACCTCTTTCTTTAAAAAAGACATATCCCTTGCATAATCATATACCTTATCTGGAGAGTTTAATATGACATCGTAATGCGTCCCAAATAGCCTCTTGCCAAGTTCCATCACAGATAGAATCTGAAGCGCCTTAACCGTTGGAAGATGATACATATTTATCAAATCTTCCGCCTTTAATGTGGAATATTTTGAGATATTACCATACTGTGATATAACCTTTCTTGAAATGGACATCACATCCTCTTTTTTGGTACCAGTTCCAAGTATTACGGCAAGAAGTTCCTCATTTGTCAGTGCTTCTACACCCATTTTTAAAAGTTTTTCTCTCGGCCTTTCTTCATTTGGCATATCTTTAACTTTCATAGTAATCCCTCTGTTATCCTTCTTATCCTCTCTGCGGCTTTTCCATCCCAAAGGGGTGGAACCCTTCCCTCTTTTGGATGTTCTAAAACAAATCTAATGGTGTTTATTATTTTATCTCTATCTGTTCCTGCCAAAGTGTTCGTACCTATTTCTACGGTAATAGGTCTTTCTGTATTATCCCTCACCGTTACGCAAGGAATGCCCAAAAATGTTGTCTCCTCCTGAATACCGCCAGAATCTGTTATGACCATTTTGGCGCTTTTCATAAGGCGTATAAACTCTCTATAACCTTGGGGAGGTATGATATGAAATGCCCTCAACATATCCCAAACACCAAATCTTTCTATGTTTTTCCGCGTTCTCGGGTGTATGGGAAAGATTATTTTAATGCCACCTGTCGCTTCTTCAACCGCTGAAAGGATGTTCATAAGTCTCTCTCTATTATCAACATTTTGGGGCCTATGTAGGGTGAGGAGAACATAATCCTCTTTTTTTTCATCTTGAGGGATTTTTTTATTAATGTATAAAAGTGCGTCTATCATGGTATTGCCAACAAAGAAGATGGTATTATTCAAATGCCCTTCTCTTTTAAGGTTCAAAACCGCATCTTTTTCTGTCGTAAAGTGTATGTCAGATACAGTGTCAACAATTATCCTGTTTATTTCCTCTGGCATATCTCTATCAAAACTGCGAAGCCCTGCTTCAACATGTGCCAGCATAATTTTTAACTTCTTTATGCCTATGGCAACTGCCATTGTTGAGTTAACATCTCCAAAAACAAAAACTAAATGGGGTTTTACTTTAAGGGCAACATCCTCTGCCTTCTGCATTATATAAGCAATCTGCTTTATTGGTTCTTCTTTGTGAACACTTAAGTAAAAATCAGGTTCGGGCAGGTCAAGGTCCTCAAAGAACACACGAGACATCTCAAAATCATAATGTTGACCTGTGTGCATTACAAAAAGTTCAAATGATGTGCTCTTTTTAAACTCATGGTATAATGGAGCAAGTTTCATTATATTGGGCCTTGCTCCAACAGCAAAAAGTATCTTCTTTTTAATCAATACAGCACCTATAAATTAACCTCAGGGCATCTCTTTATTCCTCACGAATGACCTTTGCAAATAACTTACGATGCCTTGGGCCATCAAACTCACAGAAAAATATGCCCTGCCATGTTCCAAGCACAATATCACCGTCTTCAATAATAAGACTTATAGACGGTGAGACAAGAGTAGATTTTATATGTGCATCACTGTTGCCCTCAAGATGTTTAAACTCAGGACTTTTGGGAACGAGTTTGGATAAATGTTCGGCAATATCCACCCTAACGCTTGGATCTGCATGCTCGTTTATGGTTATGGCAGCAGTGGTATGTGGTACATAAAGGACCAAGATGCCAGATTTTACTCTCTTTTTATGGACATAAGCCCTTATTTCCTCCGTTATATCAATCATCTCATTGCGTCTATGTGTTCTTATTTCAAATACTTCCATAATCAAGCATCCTCACTTTTTTCACACATAAGGACCTCTGTTTTACCATCAGTCTCGTCAAATTTTACCTTTATAACCTCTTTCTTTGTTGTTGTAACCTTTTTCCCTACAAAATCAGCACATATTGGAAGTTCTCTATGTCCTCTATCCACTAAAACGAGGAGTTTTACCATACGAGGCCTACCAAAATCCATAAGTTCATCAAGAGCCGCCCGTACCGTCCTCCCCGTATACAACACATCATCGCATAAAATTATAGTTTTGTCATTGATGTCAAAATCAAGTTCTGTCTTTTTTACCACAGGACTTTCATTAACCATTGAAAGGTCATCCCGATAAAAGGTAATGTCTATTTTACCCGTCTTAACCTCAATATTATGGTCTTTTTTCATATAATCCCTTATTCTCTCCGCAATAGGCACCCCCCTTGTTTTGATACCAACGACTACTGTATTATCAAGGTCCTG
>CAJXJZ010000059.1 GCA_913055745.1 uncultured bacterium
ATACCTTTTATCCTTCTATCAACTAAACCATTTATCCAATAGGTCCCAAAAATTCTTCGGCCTTGCTTCTTTCCATGTATCTATTAATATCTTAGCAACTCCTCCTAATGCTATTAAAACTCCCGCTACTTCTAAAATCTTTGCCATATCAATTTCGCCTTGCTTTTCCAGCATTTCTATCTCTTGCCTATGATCCAGGATTACCTTTGCAAGCTCTTTTTTGGTCTCCTCTGATACATCCATTTTTGTTATTTCAGCAAGCATCTCAATTATATATGCTTTGGATCTTTCATCAGCATTCTTTAACGCTTTATTAACGGCATTTTCAAACTTATTGTATCCATTTGAGGATATATACTCATCTGCTAATTGAGAAAAAACAAGAAATGCCTCACTTCCTGATTCTATCCTCGCTTCATTTTTACTTGCAAGGTTGAACACCCTTTCTACAACCTTACGTTTTGGTACCAACCCTTTAACTCCTGTACCTATAGCCCTTGCAAGATCCTCTTTTGTTTTAATGACTTCTACCATTCAATAACCTCCTTTTAGAACCAAATTATATTACATTTATAAACTACTGTCAAGTATATAGTCAGAATCAATATGCTACTTTATTTTATTACAACTTCACCCTCTCCCTTTGTAATCTCTCCAATAGGATATGCATCTGTGCTTTTTGTTATTGCATCTACATGCTCTTTTGAAACTATCAAGATAAATCCAACCCCCATATTGAACACTCTCCACATCTCATCTTCTGGCACATCACCTATATCCTGTAGGTATTTGAAGACAGGATGAACACTTATACGGTCTTTATAGATTATTGCATTGACATCTTTATTAAGCGTTCTTTTTAAGTTGCCCTCAATACCTCCACCTGTTATATGCGCTGCGCCATGAACAATGCCTTTTTCAAAAAATTGCAAGAGGTCTTTTGTATAAATTCTTGTGGGATTGAGTAGAATCTCTATAAGGCTTTTATCCTCAATAAAAACCTTTTCTGCATCAATATTTTTCTTGTTTAAAATATGCCTTACAAGGCTATATCCATTGGAATGTACGCCACTTGAGGGTATAGCAAGAACCACATCTTCCTCTTTAACATGCTCATTTTTCGTTATCTTGTTTTTTGAAACAACACCTATCACAAACCCTGCAACATCAAATTCGTCTTCTTTTAGAAGGTCGGGAAGTTCTGCTGTCTCTCCACCACCAAGTTCAATGCCTTCTTCTGAGAGGGCATTTAAAAGGCCATCCATAAAAGGACGCAAGTTGGGATTTTTTATGTTAGATACGGCAATATAATCAAGAAAAACAATGGGCCTTGCACCAAGGACTAAAATATCGTTTACGCACATAGCAAGAAGGTCCTTGCCCAATCCTCCCACATTTTTATATTGAATAGCAAGTTTTATTTTGGTGCCTATACCATCTGTAGAATACACAATAAATGGGTCTTTTATGTCCTTTATCTTTTCGGCTAAGTCAAAACCCCATGCAAAGTCTGGATAAAAACCAGATGCATGTTTTATCCTTTGCTTTATATAATGTGCAAAATCCTCACCACCTTTTATATTGACCCCAGATTCCTCATACAACATTCTTAAGGCCCTTTAAAACCTCTATAAACTTATCTATCTCATCTTTTGTATTATAAAGGTAAAAACTTGCCCTTGCTGTGCCACGAACATGCAAAAAATCGTTGTGCAATGGCTGTGCACAATGACATCCTGTTCTTATGGCAATACCATGCCTGTCAAGTATTGATGCTATCATCTCAGGGCTTAAAATATTCCCATTTTTCTGCATCACATTAAACGCAATAACCCCTATTCGCTCTTTGGGACCATAAACCCTTACATAGTCAATCTCATTTAGTTTAGAAAGAGCGTAAGATGCAAGTTCACGCTCGTGTCTTTCTATATTCTGCATACCTATCTTCTCAAGATAATCTACTGCCGCACCAAAACCAATTCCACCTGCTATATTTGATGTTCCTGCTTCATATCTCCATGGCAACTTGTTAAATGTAACCTTATCAAGGGATACCTCCCAGATCATATCCCCACCGCGCAAAAATGGCTCAAGTTCTTCTAAGATATCCTTTTTCCCATAAAGTGCACCTATACCTGTGGGACCAAGCATCTTATGTCCTGAAAAAGCAAAGAAATCGCAATCTATATCCTTTACATCTATTTTTATATGCGGTGCTGACTGGGCACCATCCACAACAAATATCGCGCCCTTTTCGTGAGCGAGTTTTCCAATCTCCTTTACATCATTCACAGTACCCAAGACATTGGATGCATGAACAATAGCAACAACCTTGATGTTCTCTTCCTTATCCAAAATCTCTTTTAGATGGTTAAGATTCAATGTGCCATCATTATTAAGACCAACTACATGGAGTTTTATACCAAATCTATCCCTTAACATCTGCCATGGGACCATGTTGGAATGGTGCTCCATAAGTGAGATAACAACCCCATCACCCTCTCTAATCTTTTCACTTAAAAATAATGAAAATACTACAAGATTGATGCTTTCTGTTGTGTTCCTTGTAAATACAATCTCCTCCATAGAAGATGCATTTATAAAGCGAGCGACTTTTTGATGCGCCTCCTCGTATGCCTTTGTTGCCTCCTGCGATAATGTGTGAATAGCCCTATGTATGTTTGCGTTATAGTGAAGATAAAAGGATGAGACAGCATCTACCACACTCTTTGGTCTGAGAGAGGTTGCTGCATTATCAAAGTATATGAGCCTCTCTCCATGAATACTTCTCTCAAGTTCTGGGAAATCTTTTCTTATGGCATCTACATTCATACTTAAATTTTACCACCCACTCATTGAAAGACAAAATCTATTTATAAAGGACTTTGAAAATTAAATGTAAAACTTTCAAAAATAAGATTTTTAATTCAGAAACAGGAACAGGGGGTTTATTGTATTTCTATTAAAAATGCTGTATAATCAAAATATGAAAATAGAAAGAGAAGGTAAAACTTCTGGCGTGAGGATTGAACATGGAAGGAGTAATAGGATTATACAATCAGGATTTAATAAATAAGGTAAAATCTATCTCAGTAAGGAAATGTAATTCAGAAGGAAAACACTGGAAACTCCCTTATGATGAAAATTTAATTTTTTCATATATACTCCCAAATTTGACTGATATACACAACCTGAATATAAAAGAGTTATATGAAATTGAGCTTGGCGAGGATGATAAAGATTTAAATAAATCGTTGTTTCATCTTTTAAACATAAGGAGGTCTTAAAATGACTGACCAAAACTATAGAATCAAAATTAAACAAGGCGAAATCGAAATTGAAGTCGAAGGTGATAAAGAATTTGTAGAAAAGCACATCGAAGAATTCAAGAAGGAGTTGCCGAGGATTGCAAAGGAGTTACCTTCTAAGGAGAAAATTGTCAGCCCTGAGATTCCCGAAAAGGAAAGTGAGTTGGAAAAACTTTCTCTAGCTGAGTTTTATAAACAGAAGGATCCGAAGAATCATAATGAAACTGTTGTTGTTTTTGCCTATTGGTTGACAAAAAAAGAAAAGAAAGAAGAGTTTAAAACAAAAGATATTGGTGCTTGTTATGACGAGGCAAGAATCTCCAAACCTAAAAATATAACACAACATGTTCAAGCAGTAGCGAGCGGTAAAAAGGCCTATTTAACAAAAGGCTCTGCGAGAACATATTATAAATTAACTCTCACAGGTGAAGAATTTGTAGAAAAAGAACTTCCTAGGAGAATTGAGAAATGATATATAAGATAAAACAAACTCTTTCCAGCGAAATTGCCCCAGAATTAGTTGAACGTCTCTTAGAGCATTATAAAGAATTAAAACAAAAGTTTTTTCTTGGACAATATGAACCCAGCCAACTCAATTCAGCCAAATTTGTGGAAGTCTCTTTTAGAATCTTAGAGTATATCACCAAAAAGAGCTATACTCCCTTCAATAGAGAGATTAACATTAACAGTCTTATAAAATATTTAGAAAATCAGCCCAAGGATAAATATCCCGATTCCATAAGAATTCATATCCCGAGAATTCTCAAATCTATATATGATATAAGAAGCAAGCGAGGAGTAACTCATGTTGGAGAGTTAAATCCAAATCTTATGGATGCTACTTATGTTGTATCTAGTTCTGATTGGATTATGGCAGAATTTGTACGTTTGTATTACAGCAATGATACAACTGAAGCACAAAAAATTATTAATTCAATGGTGGAAAGAAAGGTCCCTATCATAGAAGAATTTGGAGAAGATATCAAAATTTTGAATCCCAATCTAAGCGTGCCTGATAAAATTTTATTAATTCTCTATAAAAAGCATCCCAATTATGTCTTAACTAGTGATCTGAAAAAATGGATAAAAACTAAGTCACCTGCTCACATTACAAATGTTTTACGCCGGTTAGACAATGAATCTAAGATTTATCGTAAGGAAAAAGAAAATATAATCACTAGAAAAGGGATAGATTATGTTGAAAAGAAACTATCTACGGAACTTTAATTCGCCAAGCAAAACGTTTCGGCACTATCGTGGCTCGTCCTTCGGGTCGCCTAACACATCATATACGGCTCACCTTGTTAGCCCAACTTTTTCTTCGGCAACTTCACAAACACCGACACCGTTATTTTGAAGAAAAACCAAGAAACCAAGCAGTTTTATTCCCCGAAGTAATAGATGATTACATCAAAGAAAATAATCCTGTAAAGTTCATTGATGTTTTTGTTGATTCCTTAGATATGAAAGAAATCGGTATTAAGTATGCAGAAACAAAGCGGGATTTCTCAAAAATAATCTACACGAGCGGGTATTGTTTCCTCAAAATAAATATTGACCAAAAGGGTACGCATCTCTCAACTGAGAAGTGAGAACTCTGAAGTGAACACCTTTATTTAATTTTTTCCTCTTTTTAATTCTTACTTCCTACTTTCCACTTCCTACTTCTTACTTGAACGCCTCGGCGTGCCTGTTTCAATCCCTTATAGGTAGGCTCAGAACTAGAATACAAAATTGATATGTCGGGCCTTTTCCATTTCGTTTCAATCCCTTATAGGTAGGCTCAGAACCATTAACAAAAGGCTTAAAGCACTCTTTGAAAATAAAGTTTCAATCCCTTATAGGTAGGCTCAGAACGAATAGTTTTACATATCAGCAAAGAATAATAGTTTAGTTTCAATCCCTTATAGGTAGGCTCAGAACTCTTTATTACTCTTTATTATTACTATTGTTTTATTTGTTTCAATCCCTTATAGGTAGGCTCAGAACCGAAAGAAGATTGCAAGAGATAAAATTGCTATCCTTGTTTCAATCCCTTATAGGTAGGCTCAGAACCCATTTATATTATTATCCCGCAAGTACTTGCATTTTTAGTCATAAAGGAGATATCTCCTATGACTGTTTATAAATATAAT
>CAJXJZ010000060.1 GCA_913055745.1 uncultured bacterium
ATATTTAATTTGAGGAAACAATGGCCAACGCGGAGATTATTTTTGAGGAATCCCGTGCTATTGACAGAACGATGACAGGCGGGTATAATATATGATACTAACATATGACTAAATCATTTAAATGATTTAGTCATATAAGATATGAGGAGACAGCATTGATGAATTTATTTGGTTATGAAGATATAAAAAAGACAATGTGGGGAGCCACAGATAAATTGAAGTATGCGAACAAAACAAACCGCAAAAAGGAGGTGTAAAATGCAAAAAGATAAGTGGCAATTATTGCCAAGTTGCTCCAAAGAGGCAGAAGGTCTTGACATAATATTTACATGTGATGGTGCGGCTTCAGTCGGACAGGTAGGACACGAGGTTGCAGTAAAACTCACAAAGGAAGTAGAGGGAGCAAGGATGTGTTGTTTATCGGCAGTAGCAGCAAGGTCTGAACCACATGTAAAGATTGCCCAGAGGGCAAGGAAACTTATTGTCATAAATGGCTGTCAAAATCGTTGTGCATCAAAAATCTTAGAGCAGTTGAATATTAAACCCACCTATGAAATAACTATTGCAAAAGAGGGTGTAAACAAACAGCCAACATTGGATTTTGATGAGGCTGATGTTGAGCGCATAACCAAGAAGATTGTAGAAGATGTCTCTAAACTACCTGATAGAAGTGAGTAATTACTAAAAGTCAATAGGGCGGATGGAAGAGGCCTGGCCTCTTCCATCCGCCCACACAAAAACATAATATATAAAATAGAGGGCATAAAAGCGTATTAATACCAACAGATAGGTTTATAATATTTAATAACAATTAAGGAGGAGTTATGGAAACAAAGTCTTCAAAAAAAACGAGCCAAAGAGGTGTATGTTGCCATTACCCAGGTGAAAGGGCACCAAGATTCCTTGAACCTTTCTTACTCTTGATACTCTCAAAAAAGAAGGCACATGGGTATGAGATTCTTCAGGACCTAAGGAACATGGGGCTGGAATATGAATCTGATGACATAGGGCATGTGTACAGAAATTTAAGAAAACTTGAAAGAAAAGGATTTTTAACCTCAGAATGGAGAACAAAAAATACAGGTCGCCAACAAAGGGTTTACAGCATAAACAAAGAAGGAAAAGAAAGACTTAACGAATGGTACATTGCAATTAAAAACATCATCCGCAACCTTTCATATTTTTTAGAAGAATATGAAAAAGGGTCAAAAACTGGCAAGATATAGACTTTATAATGAATATATAGCACAGATAAAAATGTTATTTGTTATGGACATCAATTTCCTTCAAACTGTGATGATATTTAGAACTTTGGTCTAAATACTCATGCTGTAGCAAAATATTATAAACATAAAAGTTACCAATTTCAGTCCATCAAAAAAATCTTTTTTAGATATTGCCTATCACATTACCAATCAAACAAAACCCCATTTCTTTAAAAGCGTATTTTGTTTCTACGTCAAATTTTATAAATTTTGTAAAACAAAATCCCATGCTATTGACAGAACAAACACAGGCGGGTATAATATAATTATACGTTAGGAAAATGAATGCTAATTTGAATGAAAATAGCAATTATTCTGGAGGTAGGTAAAAATGGAAAAATTACACTTACCCATAATCATTGAAATGGACGAGGATGGGTATTACATAATAAGTTGTCCAATGTTCAAGGGTTGTCATTCCTATGGTAAAACGATAGAGGAGGCGATGAAGAATATAAAGGAAGTCATAGAGATGTGCCTTGAGGAGACAAAGGTTGAGGAACTTAATAAGTTTGTGGGATTTAGAGAGTTAGAAGTAGTTCTCAATGTCTAAACTCCCGGTAATAAAAGGCAGAGAACTTGTAAAGTTTTTGGAATCCATTGGTTTTAAGGTCATCAGGACGAAAGGTTCTCATGTAAGGTTGAGATCTGAAGACGGAAGAGTAACCACTGTTCCTGTCCATGGAAACAAGGATATACCCAAAGGGCTTTTGCGGAAAATAATCAGAGAAGATCTGGAAATGACTTTAGAGAAATTTTCAGAACTATATTCAAGATTCAAAGGTAAATAAAAATGTGAAACACAGAAAAATACGCCAATAAACACCTTGTGGGAGATCTACTGTGCCTTTCAAGTTCAATGCAAACCTTCCACAATATCAATCAAACAAAATCTCATTTCATTAAAAGCGTATTTTATTTCTACGCCAAATTTTAGCAATTTTATAAACAATATATCCATGGGTAGATTATTTTTTAGGAATCCCGAGGTCAAAAATTAAATCGTGCATAAGGTTAAAAATAATTGCGATTGGAATCATTAGTATTTCTATTTTAATAGGGTTTTACAGTGTTTTCCAAGTTCTATATCTACCTCTCCTACAATGAGAAACGCCTATTAATTGACAATTCACCTTTTATACTTTATACTTAATTTTAACAATAAGATAATTATTATGACTGTGCAAACAGAGAGACTACAAAAAGTTGAAATAGCGGATATTAAAGGAGGAGAACTCTTATTAGAAACTCTACAAGTGCCAGCCTTTTTATATTATTTTATTATCTCAACAAGGAGGTGTGCTATGAGTATATACAAAAACTGGCATATGTGGAGCATTTTACAGGTGCTCCAGGGTGGGAAGAATGCAAAAGAAGTTGATATAAAAATAAGTAAACAGAGAGGATTACAATGATACCCAAGAACATAACAAGAGAGCATATTATTAAAGCAATAGAGGAGATCAATGAGGTTGGAGTACCTCCCAATAGAGAATCAAGGGACTTTCATTTAGAATACGAGGGCAAATACTATCCTCCTAAATATGTCATTTCAATTGCTAACAGATACGCCAATGGCAGAGAACTACAGCCTTCAGAATTTAATGGTGGTTATGAAACAAATAGGTTTCTTGAAAAAAGAGGTTTTAAGATTATAGAGATTAATTCAGGAGGTAAATCAGAAAAGAACACTCAGAAAACATCAAGAAAAAGACTTTCACCTGTAGATCAAAAGATTGCACTTCAAAAATTATTACAAAAAAATTTTGGTGTCATAGTCACTGAGAAAAAATTTGATTGGCTCAAGGCACCTGACCCAGAACACTTACCCGAAGAATACAAAAAAATTGTTGACGCTCTGATAGCCTACAGAGGACATAAAGATTTCTATAAAAAGTCATATCATCCGCCTTGTGATATTGTACTTGAAGATCAAAAGATCATCATTGAATACGATGAAAACCAACATTTTACCAATGCTCGCAAAATAACCTTAGAAAATTATCCAGAAAATGTTAAACTTTATTTTAACAAAGACTATTGGATTGAACAGTGTGACAAAATCAATGCACATGATAACGATCCTCAAGATAGGGACGAAGGGCGTGCATATTACGATGCTATAAGAGACATTGAAGCCTTTAAACATGGTTATAAACTCATTAGAATTAAACATGGAGATTTTGACTGGACAAGTGAGGATGCTATTGAACACTTAAGGGAAATGATTAATCAACTTCCAGGCACGCATAAAATCGCTCGTATAATTGTATCTGGTAAGCAATATAAGGGTGAGGAGCCGATTTTAGACGAATTGAAAAAGGTCTTTGTTTCATTTGTTCAGGATGCGAAGAAAAAGGATATGAAGTTTGAATTCGTAATAACACCTGGTGGCTTTTTGAGATTTGACTGGCCTTCAGAGTTTGACCAAAAAATAGATGAAGAAGAAGGGAACAAAAACATTCAAGTCTTTTATAAATCCGCAGAGCAAGGAATAGACAAGTTCTTTGATTATATTGGGAAAAACACTCTTGAAGAATTAAAAGGCATTGCCGACTATCTAACCATAGGCATTGATAGCAAAAATTACAAAAACGATCAACGAATAGAATTGGTCGCAATTTTTGATTTAAAGGCATCAAAGGTAATACGTTGGACAGGAAAGTTTTATCCAACTGGAGCAGAAGAAAGGCATCTTATAAGAATCTATGATCTTGACTCGCACTTTATTACGCTAAACAATCAAAAAGTAGTCGTTCTGGGTTGCCACGACCTCAATGCTTTCAATCCTCGTGGTCAGGCCGTATCAAATCCTGATGGATGGAGAAAAAAGACCGCTGATGAATTCAAGGAACGTTGTAAAGAATTTAAACCCGACATAATCTTACATCATCCGCACAATACTGATACGCCAAACATATGGAGACAATCATGGATTGCAATTCAAGAAGAATTGCCTGAAGTTAAACACTATGCAAGTGGCATAAGGTATTATAATAGAGATGGTAAAACACGAGGTGAACTTAATGAAGTATTGGATAAAACAAAAAAAGGCGATGTAGTTGATTTCAACTATGCTGAATAAATGTATTGATTTAAATTGAGGAGGACAAAGGGTGAGGCAAAATAGCCTCACCCAAATTATTTTGAACGCTAAAAACTTGAGTGAACAAACATGAATGTTTACAATAGACAAAAATCAATGTATTTAAAGGAAAATAAAGATAAAAGGTGGATATGCTTGAAAGCCTTGAATACCTTAGAGGATATAAATGAAATAAAACGAGCCATAAAAAGGATGGACGAAATGGAAAAAGGCAAGTGGCAATTATTGCCAAGAT
>CAJXJZ010000061.1 GCA_913055745.1 uncultured bacterium
TGTGTACCTATTTCTTTGTGAACCCTATCCAAGAATATTTTTTTGCCCTTTTCTGTCTTTAAAAAGGCAATTTGAGATTCTCTCACTGCTGTCCGTGCTTTAAGGTATAAAACTTCTCTTTGCAATTTTGAAAGTAGTCTTCTGTAATACATATACTCATAGATACTTTTTCCTGTAAAATACAACATCCATAAAAGAAAAAGGGGGGGTAAAACCCCCTTTAGTATAAAAACTAAAATCTTCTTCATCTTTTGGGATTGAAAACAGAGGTCCTGGGATAATATGCAACCTCCCCCAGCATTTCTTCTATCTCAAGGAGCCTATTGTATTTAGCAATCCTTTCAGACCTTGAGAGAGAGCCTGTCTTTATCATACCCGTTCCAGCACCCACTGCAAGGTCTGCGATAGTGGTATCACATGTCTCACCCGACCTGTGGGATACAACACAGGTCCATCCGTTTTTATGGGCAAGGGATATGGCTTTGAGGGTCTCTGAAACAGTACCTATTTGATTTAATTTAATAAGTACAGAATTGGCAAGGTTCTCTTTTATACCGTTTTCTATAAGTTTTGGATTTGTAACAAAAATATCATCGCCTACGAGTTGGACTTTATCGCCAAGTTTTTTATACTGCACCTTCCATCCTTCTATGTCATCCTCTGCCATCCCATCCTCTATGCTTATTACAGGGAATGTGTTCACTATGTCAACATAAATGTCAACGAGTTCTTCACTTTGTATCTCTTTTCCATCAAATCTGTATTTTCCATTACCAAGGTAGAAGGAATTTGCGGCAGCATCAAAGGCAATATATATATCCTCCCTGGGCTTATACCCTGCCTCACTGATAGATTCTACAAGTAAACTAAATGCCTCCTCATTTGACTTAAGATTTGGTGCAAATCCACCCTCATCTCCAACAGATGTTGCAAGGCCTCTTTTTTTGAGTATGGATTTTAATGTATGGAAGGTCTCGGATGCCATACGAAGTGCCTCTTTAAAAGAGGGTGCACCTGCTGGAACTATCATAAATTCCTGTATGTCAAGATTGTTGTCTGCATGTTCTCCACCGTTTATAACATTCATCATGGGCACAGGTAGCATTGTTGTATTTAAACCACCTATGTACTGAAATAGAGGTATACCCAATTTATTTGCTGCAGCACGCATGCATGCCATTGAAGCGCCTAAGATGGCATTTGCTCCAAGACGGCTCTTATTCTCTGTACCATCTAATTCTATGAGCCTTTTATCAATCTCTGCCTGATTGAACACATACATACCCAAAAGCGCTTTCTTTATCTCTGTATTTACATGTTCAACTGCCTTTAATACGCCTTTCCCCTTATATCTTTTCTCATCCTTATCCCTTAATTCAAGTGCCTCTTTCTTTCCTGTAGATGCACCTGATGGCACCTGTGCCCTGCCCCATGTGCCATCTTCAAGGATACAATCAACCTGTACAGTAGGGTTACCCCTTGAATCAAGCACCTCTCTTGCTCTCATGTCCTTTATCTTTGTCATAACTCCTCCTTTATTTTGCAAGGAAATACTCCCTGTAATCTTTTACATTGCTAGTCCCTGCAAGTTCCTTCATGAGGTTCTGCTCAAAAAGGCTATTAAAAAGATTGGACTTTTTCATATTAACTACAAATGGATAGATATTTTTGTTTTCCGTTATATTTTCAAGATAGATGAAAAAAGCACCTATTCTATCATCAGAATAAACATCGGATAATTCCTTGTTTTTAAGTGAAAATGCTACGGTTTTGAATTTTATATTATTGCCAACATTGTAATCTACAAACCCTGTTATAGAAAAAGGCCTTGATTCTGCAACAGTAGCCCTTGCAGGCTTCACTACCACCTTTGCAGAATCCCATAACTGGGATGAATCTGGCTTGTTTATAACAACACTACGCGCCTTCTTTGCAAGTTCCTCGGCCTTTTGAAGTTTTTTCTGCCATTTAACCTGTTTCTCAACAAACATCTTAACACTATCATAAGGTGGGGTATATGGTTCTTTTATATCTTCCACCTCAAATACCACAAAACCTCCAGACACTTTTATGGGACCTACAATATCCCCTTTTTTACCCTTTTTAATAAGTGCCTTTATCCTTCCTCTTAACAAACCCAGGCCACGAGCAAAGGCGGCATTTTCTTTGAAATACCCTGTTTTTATGACCCTATAACCATTTTCCTTTGCAACTTCTTGAAAATCTGCATTTCTTGCTTCTTCTGCAAAGTTTGAGGCATCATTCCTTAAATCATAAACAGTCTGGTCCTCTACCTTTATATTGGACTTGATTATCTTAACATGCATTGAATCCTTTTTTTCTTCCACTTTCTTTGCGATATAGAAGGCGCCATCGTTTTTAAATGGTCCTATAACTGTGTCAATGGGCGCCTTTTTCAAAATACTATAAAGAAAAGCATACTTACCTGAATCTTTTATCCATCCTATATCTCCACCGTTTTTCCCGGACGGGTCATCACTCATCTCTTTTGCAAGTAACTCAAATGTATCTCCCTGAGAGAGGGAAAACAACACATCCTCCAATCTCTCTTTTGCATTTATGGTATCAGATGAAGAGGGTTTTATGGGAAATCTTACTACCAAAAGACTATATTGCCTTGGCACCTTGAAATCTTCTTGATGGAGATTATAGTAATGTTTTACCTCATCTTCTGTGTAGTGTACAAGGGAATCTGGGACATCAAATGGCTTTATTAAAAAATACTTGCACTTTCTTATTTCTGTATCCAATGCTAAAAATTTCTGAAACTCCGCATCTGTCATATCAAGGGCATAATAAATATCAATGGCGTTTATTTCCCTTGGAATGATCTCACCCCTTAATCTATACTCATAATTTATAAAATAATTGGCATTCCTTGGGTTTCCCAACGCCTGTCTGTATTTTTTAAAGTCAAACTGGCCTGTGGAATCTCTAAATGTAGTGTCCTTAAGTATTTCCTGTGGTGGTATGCTCTGCATTAAAGCAAGATAAACATCATCGTTGAACCTTATCTTCCTTTTTTTCATAAGTTCTCTATACCTTATCTCGCTCAACATGTTTTGCCAGACATCATCTTTGATTTTATTCTCCTCTTCATAAGAAAGCGTGCGTTCGCCAATATTTTTTAATGTGTCCTGCAATGCCTCTTGGTACTGTGCTTCAAACACTCTATAAGGAATCTCCTTGCCATCAACCTTTGCGACTATACCCTTTTGCCAGGGCTTTACCTTTTTTAACCCAAGAGATCCACCGAGATCAAAGGCAATCCACAAAACAAAACCCAATACAACAACCCACAAAAAGTACTTCGTCTGCTTACGCAGTTTTTGCATAAACATACACTTCCCCCTTTTTATATGTCCGTCTTTTAAGTATAAGCACTTTATAAGGGATAATCAAAGAATAAAAATATCTTGCCTTGATTTTTGATATATAGAAAGACCCATTTGTGGCTCCGTCCACATTAGCGTATAATAGTCAAATAGTTGAGAGTGATTAGTATACATTGTTACTCTCGTTGTTATAGTTTATAATTTTCACAGATTAGGAGATAAGAATGGGAAAAAATAAAGAGATGGAAGAGATAACACCTGAAGATTATTTTAAGTTCATAAAAGAGAAAGATAGTGTAATAATTGAAGATGTAGAAATAAAACTCCAGAAGAGTTGGAATATAAAATATTACGGCCCCCTTGAAGATTACAAACCAGAACGAACAACAGTGTGGAGTTTCCCAGATAGAGGTAATTGGGCAACTCATAGAGGTAATTATCGCGGTAATTGGTCTCCATACATCCCCAGAAATCTTATTTTGAAATATACAGAAAAAGGTGATTGGGTACTTGATCAAATGATGGGTAGTGGGACAACCTTAGTGGAGGCAAAGTTATTAGAGAGAAATGCTATTGGTGTGGATATAAATCTTGACGCTGTTATGGTGGCAAGAGATCGCTTAAACTTTTCATATAATCCTCTTTTCCAAGAATATAAAGAGCCAATAATAAAAACATATTGGGGAGATGCAAGGAATCTTGATAAGATT
>CAJXJZ010000062.1 GCA_913055745.1 uncultured bacterium
CTGAGTGATACCTCCTGCTTGACTTTACCCATTCTCCACGAACATCCCATCCGCTTGGGAAGTTCGTCATATCTTCGTGCAGCACTTGTGTGCTTCCCTGCAATATCCCTATTGCCATGAAGATTGAAAACAAACCCATAACAAACCTCCTTTTACTTTTTATATTGCAATTCTTATGCCAAAAAAGAAGGAGCTTGAAAAGCCTATAATTACATTAAAATGTTGCAGTTTAAGAGGTATAAATAGTGTCGAAAAAATGAACAGATATTACCCGTCCTTATATCTTATTGTACCACAACAGAATGGAATGTCTAATTTTATATTACAACCAACCATACTCCTTATACCATTCATATGTCCTTCTCAGGGCCTCTTCGGTTGGTGTAAAATCGTTATAAACTTCCTTCTTAAGTTTTTCATTAGATGCAAGCCAGGCATATTGTTTAAGTTCACGAAACTTTTCTCTTGTAAGCATTGATTCTTTGCCCACAAGTCCAGCATAATACTCATTTAAGAACGCAACAATACCAGCAATCCTTTTGGGAACTTTTACATGAAGAGCATATTCTTTACCCATCACTCTCCTTAAAAGAGCACTGAGTTTTTGCGGTGAATAAACCTCTCCATTATTAACAAAGTAAACAGTATTTACAACATCTTTTTCAAGTGTATTTAAAATCACCTTTGCAAGGTCTTTAACATAGATCAAATTAAAAAAAGGGCCTCCTCCTATGCTAATTGAAAGGCCCCATTTTGCCATCTGAAACAGAGAGAGCGTTTCTCTATCTCCCTCACCAAACACGGCAGAGGGCCTTAATATAACATACGGTAGTTTTGAAGATACTACTTTTTCCTCTGCTATTTTTTTGCTCAATCCATAAAAACTCACAGGGTGGGGCTTTGCATCCTCTCGGAGGGGCTTTTTACCAGAAGGTCCTGCTGCACTCTGTGAACTTAGGTATATAAACTTCTTGATTGGATAGTTTTTTATCTCATTTAATAGGTGCAAAGTAGTATAAATATTGCCTTTCTTAAAAACATCAAAGGACTTGCCCTTTATTACGCCTGCCATATGAATAACATAATCTACGCCATCACCTATGCCTTTTAAAGTCTCTTCTTTCAAATAATCCACTACTTTTACCTCTATATGCCCCTCATTTTGAGGATGGAATGTGCTACGCCGTGTCAATATGCGAAGTCTATATCCAGCAGAGATTAACTCAGAGGTTATATGCCTTCCAATAAACCCAGTAGCCCCTGTGAGCAAAACAAGTTTTTCACTCATTTTTCATAACCTCCTTAATAACATCAGCCAGTTTCTTGGCAGATAAGTCCCAACTGAACCTCTTTACATTAAAAAGCCCCTTATCTCTTAAATCCTCCCTTAGGTCAGAACGTTCAATGAGCATCTTCATTTTGTTTTTAATATCTTCCACATCATCTGGATCACAGTAAAGCGCAGTATCTTTATAGATCTCTGGCAGAGATGCCCTATTTGATACAATCACAGGGCAGCCACATGCCTGAGCTTCAAGTGGAGGCAGTCCAAACCCTTCGTAAAAAGATGGAAAAACAAAGAACAGTGCGTTAGAATACAATTCAATCAATCTATCATCATCCATCCTGCCCAAGAACCTAACCTTAGGGACATTACGAAGCTCTTCTTTAATACCACCTTTACCAAAAACCCTGTTTTCTTCCCCAACTACATACAATTTAACATTTTCATTTGATAATTTAGAAAATGCCAAGAGTAATCCTTCAAAATTCTTCCTTCTGTTGAGGGAAGAAACCGCAAGAATATAGTTTTCTTTATACTTCTTTTCATTTATTACAGGATGGAACTTTTCATTTACTGCGTTATAAATAACCTCTACCTTAGATGGCGGCAGTTTGTACTTAGTGATTATCTCGTTTTTTGAAAATTCGCTCACAGTTATTATTTTAATAGAGGTTTTTACAACAAAAGGCGTAAAAAGTCTATAAAAGGTGCTAAAAGACCTTGCATAAAACTCAGAATACCTGATAAAACCAATATCGTGCAAGGTAGTTATCTTGTACCTATACCATATAGGTGCCGTATTTTCAAGATTCAAAAGCAATGGGCTATTCATCTTTCTAAGATACCTCACAAGATCCACCTGCTCCCAAAGATAACCTGTATGAGAGCCCACCACTTTGGCTCCAAGTTCAGAAAAGAGTTCCCTGTGTACAATATTCTTAGGAGATACAAAAGAAACATCATCTAAATAGTTCCTCAACCTGCGGGATATTTCAATAGCAAACCTCTGAACACCAGTAATAGGCTTTGTCAAAAACCTGGCATTAACTACGAGTTTTTTATCATGTTTCATATGCAGTGGTGTATTATATTGGATAATACTCGTATTAACCCCTTATCACCAATTTAAAGCAGGATTATTTTTAAGTGCCAGAACCCATTTGTCAAGTCAAAGTTAAAACAGCACAATTTTAAAGCAATAAGTAAAACAAAACTGCCAAGAGTAAAATTTTTTTAGACAAAATTTTGAAATATTACTAAAAGTTTAATATTTAAAAGTTAATTTTCAAAAATTACTTCAACCCCCAGTAGTGTAAAAAACCC
>CAJXJZ010000063.1 GCA_913055745.1 uncultured bacterium
TTTGATGCTTTTTGGCTTAGGTGAGCCTACAGGCAGAGAAAAGATTATAAAAAAAGAGATTAAAAATGTCTCCTATTCTGCCCAAAAGATAAAAGACCCATCTCCTTCTGACCCTTATCTTACAATAAAATGCAGTGCAACAGGGGATGAGATAAGTATTTTGAAAAGAGAAGTTGAAGTAAAAAAAGAGATACCCATTATTGCACCTATTTTGGTTTCTGCACTCGGTATATACGGAGGACATCTTTTGAGCAAAAAAGGAATGGTTGTTTTAACCCATGATATAGAAATTTTATCCATTACCTCATGGATTGGGACGCTTTTATTCAATAATAGTCAAAAATCTCATAAGATATGGGAGAAAATAAAGAGAAGGAAGCAAATACATTTTATCCCTGATAAACCATTTACTGTAAAGTTGCAGGGAACAGAATATTCAAGTCCTGTCCTTCCAGACGAAGAAGGCATCTTAAAGATAAATATACTTCAATTTGCCCCATTTTATAAAGAGCATATGCCCTTTTATGTAGATATATTCTCTCCTGATGGCAAAAATCTCGGCACATTCAGGGTAAATACAGAGCCTATTGCTAAAAGTCTTATAATCGCAGGGAAACAGAAGTATCCACCGCATTTATCCTTTTCAGTGAGTTTTGATGATTCAACAGGTGATAGAGATTTCTTCCTTGATGCAGAGGAGGAAGGGAGGATTGTTTTATTGGTTAAGAATACAGGCAGAGGTGTTGCAAGGAATCTTAAGGTGAGATTTGTTCCATTAAAGCCATTGCCAAAGGGCTTAATCATTCCAGAAACCAAGAAGATTGATAGCATAGGTGTAATGGAGGAAAAAAGGATTATAGTCCCAGTAGAGGGAAAGAGAGAACTTGAAACAGGGATTGTTAAACTAAAGATAGAGATATTGGAGCCCTATTTTGAGGCAGATGCAGAACCAAAAATTTTAAGATTTGAGACAAGAAAATTTGAGCCACCAAATTTGGTTGTACATAATAAAGGGGTTGAGGAAGGAGAAATTGTTCCAAGGAAATCAGCAAATATTTCCCTTATTATACAGAATCAGGGCAAAGGAAGGGCAGAAGATACAAGATGTTCTATTGAAGTTCCACCTGGCATTACTTATTTAGGTGATAAAAGAGAGTTTTATTTTGGAAAGATGGAGCCAGGAGAATGGAAAAGGATTGATTTTCCCATCTTTGTTGGCGCAAGGTATAAGGGTGATAGTGTGAAAATAACCTTGCAAATTGAAGAAAAGCATAAGGAATTCAGTAAGAATATAAATGTTTCATTTCCATTAAATAAACCCATTGCAAGGGTGAAGGAAATTTTTGTTAAAGGCAAGGAAGAAGAAGGTAAATATGCACCTCCACCGGTTTTAACCGTGGATGTGGATGTTAATATCCCGAAGACAAAAATGAAAAATCCCAATGCAGTGGCAGTTGTAATAGGCAACAAAAGATACGAAGAGGAAGGTGTTCCTGATGTAGAGTATGCTGAAAACGATGCAAGAATTATTAAAGAGTATTTAATAAAGGCATTAGGGTTTAAAGAAGAAAATATCATTTTTATTTCAAATGCAAAAAAGAGTGATTTTGAGCGTATTTTTGGAACAAAAGGAGATTATAAAGGCCAACTTTATAACTATGTAAAACCAAACGAATCAGATGTCTTTGTCTATTATACAGGACATGGTGCACCAGACCCACAGTCAAAAAAGGCATACATTGTTCCTGTAGATTGTCATCCTGATTATGTAAAATTGAATGGTTATTCCCTTGATTTATTTTATGAGAACTTATCAAAAATACCCGCAAGAAGTATAACAGTTGTAATAGATGCCTGTTTCAGTGGTGCATCAGAAAAGGGGATGTTAATAGCAAGTGCAAGCCCAATTGGTATAAAGCCAATAATGGGTAGTGCAAAAGGAAACATAAACATTTTCACATCATCAAGTGGTGAAGAGATCTCCTCATGGTATCCTGAAAAAAAGCATTCATTATTTACATACTTCTTTCTAAAAGGCTTACAAGGAAAAGCGGATAACAATCAGGATAAGAAACTTACCTTTGGAGAACTCGCAAATTATGTCAAAGAAAATGTAAGTTATTATGCAAGGCGACTTTTCAATAGAGAACAGACCCCTCAATTTAGTGGAAACAGAACAAAAATAATTGTAGATTATAAAAGATAGGTAAAAGACTTGATAGATTTACTCTCTTGTGTTATAATTTGAACTGAGAATGTCAAAAAATACATTGAGGGTTATGTTGAGAAAATTGAAAGAGGAGATGCAGTTGAAACATCCCCCCTACCC